>JAGXGK010000022.1 GCA_024636785.1 Gammaproteobacteria bacterium | reverse complement strand
TACTACAATGAACACGGAATCCTGCATGTAACAGCCAGCAGTTTCAAACCCCGCAATCTCCTGAAACTATGGGTGGAACATCTCTGCTTACAGGTAATGCATGAGAAAGACGCCCCTAGCCATTTATTTTCAAAGGATAGAAAATATAAACTCAAGCCCATTGCTACCGAGCCGGCACGGGAAAATCTCAAAACACTACTGGGCTTTTACCAGCTAGGACTTACCACTCCCCTTGCCTTTGTTGATCAGCCTGCTTTCACCTATGCTGAAGAAATAAAAAAAGGCAGCGATGAAAAAGCCGCAAAAAACATAGCCAACGCAAAGCTAACATCCACTCTCTACAGCAACTCGTCATTCAACAATTATGATGACGCGTTCTATGCGGAATTTATCCTGCGTAATCACGCGGTTGAATTCGATGAGGGCTTTTGCAATGTGGCCGAAAAAATTATGACTTCTCTTATCGAACATATTGAGAAAATAAAATGACCGAAAAACAGCGTAGTGAATTGCAAATTCTGGAACTACAGCAGGGAAAAAGTCATCTTATCGAAGCTAATGCGGGCACCGGCAAAACCTACGCCATCGCAAATTTGTTTCTGCGCTTCATCCTGAACGGGAACAACATAAACTCACTACTCGTCGTAACCTTTACTAATGCGGCAAGAGATGAACTGCGCAACCGCCTCAGAAGACGCCTTGTGCAGGCACTTGAACTATTCAGATGCAGTCATGTTGATGAAGGCGAAGATGAATTCTTCAAAAGCCTGCTCGATCTCTATCCCGAAGGTGACGCCCGCACAGAAGCCTGCTTACGCATCGAGCTGGCACTTCTGTCCATGAATGAATCCGCCATCCATACCATCCACGGTTTTTGCCAGCAGACCCTGACAGAACATGCCGTTAGCAGTAATCAGCAATTTGATATTGAGCAGGTCGATGACCGCCAGCTTAAAAAGGAGAGCATCAGAGACTGGTGGCGTTGCCGCACTTACAATTTATCCGTCAAAGAGTTCCAATGGTATCAATCATGCGTATTCAGCGATGTCGAAAAACTTGAAACAGTCATCAGTCCGCTATTGGCCGCCAATGCACCGGAACTTCATATCCCTGACGATATCAATATAAACTCAGTTGACGAGATATCTGAATACAGCACTCAAAAATTCAGCGAGATTATTGCGCAATGGAAAACCCATCACGACAGCATCCGCTCTCGTCTGGTCGACAGCCAATACAGCCTGGCAAGAAGAAAAAATGACTACAAAGTAGACAAGGGCCTGAAAGACTTCTTCAACATTATGGATGGCCTGAAAGAGTCTCAGCAGGCGAATCAGGCAATTTCAATTATTGATGCCAGTGAAATAAACTTTGGTCCCTACAGTTATGAGTCAATTATCGAAAACCTTAACAAGGACGGTTCTGCATCAGACTTTGACCTGCCATTCTTTCGCCTCATCGATGAACTTACCCGCTCTTTAAGCACGCTGAAAACAGTCTATCGACTTGCTGAAATTCAGCGTGCCGGCAAAGAAATCCATCAACAGCTTTCCAGACTTAAACAGCAACGCGGCCTGCTCTCCTTTGATGACATGATAGAACACCTGCATCTGGCTATTTGCAAAGCTGACAATAGCGGCCCGTTCGCTGCAACGCTGGCCCGGCAATTTCCATTGATCATGGTCGATGAATTTCAGGATACTGATCCCAAGCAGTACGAAATATTTCACCATATTCATGACGCCGGAACAGAACACACACTGATTATGATCGGCGACCCCAAACAGGCCATTTACAGTTTCCGCGGCGGTGATATATTCACCTACATGCAGGCGCAAAATGATGCCGATCATGTATGGACACTCTCCACAAACTGGCGCTCAACACCGGCGATGATTGAGGCTTTTAATCATGTCTTCGCGCATAATAATGCCTTCACCTACGAAGCCATTCGTTACCACGACTCACGCCGACCCCCGGCGGACAAATGTAAGGCCAGGGCTTTATCTATCGGAGGCGAAGAACAAACTGCTATGGTTTTCGAACCAATACCGGAAGGTGATGATGGCAATCTACCGACAACAAAAGAGGCCGTTCATGATCTGATACACAGCGCCACAGCAAAACGCATTGCTGGAATGCTAACGGACAAAACATCGAAAATAGGTGATAGAAAACTTCAACCGGGCGACATTGCAGTTCTTGTGCGGGAGAAAACCGAAGCCACTGCACTTCAGGAGCATCTGCTTAATTATGGAATTCGCTCCGTCACCATCACTGACGAATCCGTCTGGAATACCGATGAGGCAGCCAGCCTGACACAGCTCATCATGGCCATAGCCACACCCGGTGATCGGGGTGCAGCACGACAGGCGCTGGGGGCTCCCATCCTTGGCCTTAGTATTGAAGAAATTTACGCCATTCAGAGCAATCCGATTCAGTGGGCACATTGGGTAGATCAGCTTTATGCAATTCATGATCTATGGCTGAAAAATGGTTTCATGATGGCCTATCAGGCACTTCTGCATAGCGTTTGTGATATCGTAAATAAGTTGTCCGGCAATCAACCTGGAAGTCACGCCGCAGCCTGGTTATCCCGTAGCGACAACCCCGAGCGTATGCTAACCAATCTTACCCATCTCGGAGAACTGTTGCAGCAAGCCAGTTTAAAGCACCCCGGCATGGACGGCCTGCTCACCTGGGCACAGCAGCGGGAGAACCAGAAAGATAAAAATGAAGAGGATAAAGAGGAAGCTCAGCTACGTCTCGAAAGCGACGAGAATCTGGTGAAAATGATAACCCTGCACACCAGTAAAGGTTTGCAATTTCCGGTCGTGTTTCTCCCCTACCTGTGGCACTGCAAACCCAGGGACAACAAACAAATAAACAACATTGCAATACAATGGCACGAGCCACAGGATAAAGGCTTCCGTTGTTATTTCACCCCCGATGGCTCCACCAGACATCCAGCCTTTCTGCAGGCAGAGCATGAACGCCTGGCAGAAGATATCCGACTGGCTTATGTTGCGCTCACTCGCGCAGAATCCCATTGCCATGTCTATTTCGGACCGACCGGAAACAACGCAAGCTGGAAGGGCCATCCCGGCCAGACCGGCCTCGCCTGGCTGTTATCCCGCGATAATCAAACCCTGGATCTGGACGAAGCCCGGTTTATAGCCGCCCCCGAAACCATCAACTTTGATCGCCTGAAAGGCTGTGATCACATCCAGATTATTGAGCCGCAACAAACACCCGAAATGACTGCTTCATACGCGTCAAAAAACCCGTCGGTGACACCATTGGCAGCATCACAATTCAGCAGAGAGTGGTATAGCAATTGGCAAATCGCCTCTTTCTCATCCATGGCCAGGAATGTGCATCAGGCGACGCGTGCGGCAACGGGTACCGTGGGTGAAAGTTTCGCACTGCAATATACGGCTGGTGCCCATGTTGGTAATTTTCTACACGCATTGCTCGAACACATTAAACCCAACCAGCCTCTACGTGAACAACTCAACCATCTGGTCAAATATCACGCTCTCCGCCACGGACTCGATCCAGAGCAGGATATCAGCGGGCTGGAAAGCTGGTTGCATGACATTCTGCATACACCGCTTAATGATTCAGGGCTGACCCTGGCTGGAATAAGGCCTGAACGCCAGCTGCACGAACTTGAGTTTGATTTCAGTACACAGCGAGTCGAGCATAAAAATTTGCAGACATGTCTTGCCCAATACGCCGGAACAGAACTTCCCAAACTGGACTTTCAGGCCTTCGAGGGAATGGTCAACGGTATCATCGATCTGGTCTTCGAATATGATGGGCGTTACTACATCGCCGACTACAAGAGCAACCTGCTAGGTCGTCAGCTCGATGATTACAACACCGACATTCTGCAAACAGAGATCCATAACCGGCGCTACGATCTTCAGTACCTTCTCTACACACTGGCGCTACACCGGCACCTGCGCCAACGTCTGCCCGGCTACAACTACGAGCAGCATTTTGGAGGCGCTTATTATCTGTTTCTGCGCGGCATGACGCCTGCTACCGGGCACAGTCGTGGCGTCTTCTTCGACCGCCCGCCACTGCGCCTCATCGAAACACTCGATCAGGAAATATTTTCCATCCCCGAGGCACCAGGAGCCTGTCTGCCTTGAAGAATCGAAGCGAAAATTTGGCTGGGCGAGGACAGATTTTGCCGGTTTTGCAGGACAATAGTTGTTCTATTGGCCAAAAAAGTGGTGAAATATGGACCGGCCAGGCAAATTTGCAGCCGATTTCCTTCAAGTCAGACAGGCTCCTGGCAGCATGAGCATCATCGACACTATCCGACAGGCAAACCTGAGTCCGCTCGCGGAACAATTTGCAAAATTTTGTGAAGAGCTCGATGACAAATCGAACCCGGTTGTACTGGCTACCGTTGCGCTACTCGCTCACCGCAATACCACAGAGGGTGATACCTGCCTCGATCTCAGGCACTACGCCGGACAACCCCTGCTACAGAATGCTGAGCATCAACCTCTGGTTACAGCGCCGCTTTTTGATGATTGGAAGAAGCAGCTCGAAAGTGTAGCTTTTACAGGTGCCCCGTTTGATTATCAGCCACTGATTCTCGATGGTGCACGGCTCTACCTGCATCGGCACTGGCGTCAGGAACTCATTATTGCAAAATTACTGGAAGCCCGTTTCGTTGCTGTTGAATATGATGAGAAACAGCTCAAGGCACGGCTGGATGTACTGTTCGGTGAACTCGCACCCACTGCTGAAGCCTATGGTCAAAAACTCGCCGCCGCCATGGCCCTGACCCGCAAACTCACCATCATCACCGGCGGACCGGGCACCGGTAAAACAACCACCGTGACCAAAATCCTCGCTCTCCTGCTGGAACAACAGCCCGAACTGCGAATATCCCTGGCCGCGCCCACCGGTAAAGCCGCAGCCCGATTGAGTGAAAGCATCAACAAACAACTGGCCGATTTGCAGGGAAAGATTGCCCCCGAGATTCTGGCCAAACTGCCCCGCGATGCCAGCACTATCCATCGACTGTTAGGCTGGCAGCGACATGGATTTGTGCACAATGCAAACAGCCCCCTGCCCTGTGACTGTCTGCTACTCGATGAGTCATCCATGGTGGATCAGGGCCTCATGGCCAGCCTGCTCGTAGCACTGCCGGAACACTGCCACCTTATCCTGCTGGGCGACCGGGAACAGCTCGCCTCGGTAGAAGCCGGCAGTGTGCTCGGCGACCTGACCGGCCACGGCAAGAAACTTACCCTGTCAACTGATCGAGGTGAAGAGCTTGTCGCACTGCTCGGTGAAATACCGCCAGACCTCATTGTTAACCAGACTCCGGCTATCGCCAATCACATCGCCCAACTCAGCCACAGCTACCGCTTTGCCAGTGGCGGTGGAATCGGCAAACTCGCTGACGCGGTAAACACCGGCCAAACTGCCGGTGTCAAAAAACTGTTAGCCGAAAACAACAAAGAACTTGCCTGGATCGAAGCCACCGGAATGCAGCCCGGCAGCACTGTAATCAACTGGGCAATGCAACACTACACCCCCATATTTACCGCCACAAATGCAAAAGAGGCGCTGAATATATTTGACTCCGCCCGCATACTCACCGCCTTGCGCGAAGGCCCATGGGGAGAATCATCAATGCGTGAACGGCTGGAAGCCCGGCTACAAAATGCAGGACTCATCGAGAAAAAAAACGACACCACTTATCAGGGACTGCCACTGATTATCCGACGCAACGACCGCGAAACCGGCCTGTTTAATGGCGACACCGGAATATTCTGGCCCGATGAAGACGGCACACTAATGGCCTGGTTCCCAATAAAAGACAATCTCACCCCCTTCTCCGTTCACCAGCTTCCTGAATGGCAATCAGCCTGGGCGCTCACCGTACACCGCAGCCAGGGCTCGGAATACAGCAACGTTCTGCTGGTGTTACCCCCTGAGGAATCACCCGTAGTAACGCGAGAACTAATCTATACCGGCATTACACGCGCGGTGAACCACTGCACCATTTCCGCAACCATGACCCAGTTCACAAACGCGATCGAACGCAGAATTACCCGACTTTCCGGACTGAGTGAACGGGTTGGCTGGCCAATAACGTCATAGTCATGTGCCGGGCACACTAAGGAGGGCAAAGCGAAACGTGTCTTATGGATCAATCGGCGCTAAAAAAAGATGGCACGGCAATGCCTTTGCCCATCCCCGTACTACAACTTCGAGCCCAGTAAAAATAAAATGTATTTACATCAACGAAGAAATACAGAAACAGGAAGCGGCGGATGACAGAGTGGCCGTAGGCGCCCATCACCAGCATGTCGATGTTGTGGGCGGCGCGGTAGTTCGTAGGTTGGGGAGAGGCACGAACCCCAACGGTTTGCTTTTTTAATCCGCAGATGAACGCTGATAAAAACAAAAATTTAGTCCGCGAAAAACGCGAAGGACGCGAAAAGGGAAAAACAATAAAACAAACGAATTTTTTTGCGTCTTTCGCGTTTTTCGCGGACTGATTTATAAATCTTTAACTGCCGACGATCTTTTTAGGGTTTTATCAACCCCCAGCATTTTGTTGGGGTTCGTGCCTCACCCCAACTCGCTATCTTTTCAACCGCCAACGACAACTGCCAACTTTATTTTAATCTATCGCAATAACAATACGGGTACTTGAGCATTACGAATCACGCTGGTGGTGGTGCTGCCGAGCAGGAAGCGTCGGATGACGGAATGGCCGTAGGCGCCCATCACCAGCATGTCGATGTTGTGGGCGGCGCGGTAATCACACAACACACGTTCCACTTCGCCCTCTTCCAGGGCGGTGGCGACATCGAACTCCGAGGCTTCGAGGGTGTGTCTGGCCCATTCCAGCTGGCCGCGGTTGGCCTTGTTGTCGGCACCGATCATTACCACATGACAGGGCAGCCCCATGAACAACGGGCTGCCGGCGACCATGTCGAGTACTTTGTGGGCGGTTGCGCTGCCATCATAGGCGATCATGATGCGCTCAGGCGTTTTGAATTCGGCGGTGGCGACAAGCATGGGGCGGTGCAGTGAACGTGCCAGTGTTTCCAGTCGGCTGCCGACATGTTCGCCCAGTTTCTCGTCGTGTTTGCCCAGTACCAGCAGGCGGGTGTCCTGCTCAATGGCGACCAGTGAATCCAGCAGGCTACCGTGGCGCTGATGCACAATGGGATTGGTAATGCCATCTTCAATCGCGCGCTGTCTCGCAGCATCGAGCATGTGGCGGCCCCGTTCGAGCATGACTTTGCCGCGTTTTTCATCCAGCTCCGCCAGCTCCTGCAACAACGCCTCGCGGCTGCCGAGGCCGATGTTGCCACTCAGGTCGGTTCGAGCGGGGTATTCCGATTTGTCGAGCACGTGCAACAATACCAGCGGCGCGTCGAGGCGCAGACTGGCCCAGGCCGCGTAGTCACTCACCGAGGTGGATATATCGGTTCCATCTATACAGGCAATTACATTAATCATTATTATTCTCCTCGGTTAGTGATCCATCAGTTTATCTACGGCTTCCGGTTTGTCATGCACTGCAAATTTGTCAACGATGGTGGCGCTGGCTTCGTTGAGACCGATGATTTCCACCTCGGTGCCTTCGCGGCGGAATTTAAGCACCGCCTTATCCAGAGCCGCCACCGCAGTGATGTCCCAGAAGTGTGCCTGAGAGACATCGATCACCACCTTGCTGAGCGCCTCCTTGAAGTCGAAAAAACCGACGAACTTGTCGGCAGAGGCGAAAAATACCTGACCCACGACCCGATAGGTACGGGTGTTGCCTTCGGCATCGATCTCGGAGATGACATACTGGTACTGACCAACCTTGTTGGCGAAGAACAGCGAGCCCAGCAGCACCCCGACGAAGACCCCGTAAGCGAGATTATGGGTACCGACCACGACCACTACGGTAGTAATCATCACCACACTGGCGCTGGCCGGGTTCTTTTTCAGGTTCATTATCGAATCCCAGCTAAAGGTGCCGATGGAGACCATGATCATCACCGCCACCAGTGCGGCCATTGGAATCTGCGAGACCCATTCGCCCAGAAACACAATCATCAGCAGCAGAAAAATACCGGCGCTGAGGGTGGAAAGTCGACCTCGACCGCCCGATTTGATGTTGATCACCGACTGGCCGATCATGGCACAGCCAGCCATGCCGCCGAGCAACCCGGTGCCGATATTGGCGATGCCCTGGCCTTTACACTCACGATTCTTGTCGCTGGTGGTATCGGTGAGGTCATCGACGATGGTCGCGGTCATCATCGATTCAAGCAGACCCACTACCGCCAGAGAGAGCGAATAGGGAAAGATGATCGCCAGCGTTTCAAAATTCAGCGGCACATCGGGCCAGAGGAATATCGGCAGGGTATCGGGCAGTTCGCCCATGTCGCCGACGGTGCGAATATCCATTTGCAATACCATAGCGATGGCCGTCAGCACCACGATAGTCACCAGTGGCGAAGGCACGGCACGGGTGAGGTATGGAAACAGATAGATGATACCGAGACCGCCGGCAGTCATGGCGTAGACGTGCCAGGTGACATTAGTCAGTTCCGGTAACTGCGCCGTGAAGATCAGGATCGCCAGTGCGTTGACGAAGCCGGTTACCACCGAACGGGAGACAAAACGCATCAGTGAGCCGAGTTTCAGATAGCCGGCAATAATCTGTAGCACCCCGGTGAGCAAGGTGGCCGCCAGCAGATACTGGAGGCCGTGCTCTTTTACCAACAGCACCATAAGCAGCGCCATGGCCCCGGTAGCGGCGGAGATCATACCCGGCCTGCCGCCGGTGAAAGCGATAATCACCGCCATGGAGAAAGAGGCGTAAAGCCCCACTTTGGGATCGACACCGGCGATGATGGAAAAGGCAATCGCCTCGGGGATCAGTGCCAGCGCCACCACCAGACCAGCGAGCAGGTCGCCACGGATATTACCAAGCCAGGTATTGCGTAGAGTAACTAACATTTTTTTCCTTATATTAAATATTCATCAGTGGCTGCGCTGAGAAGCGTAACCCAGAGTAATGGCAGAGATGCCGGATAATGAAGATGCTGTGAGCATCACACTCAATCGGGAAACGCCAGGGTGGCGTGTCCGTTTAAGAAATCAAACATGCCATGATTGAGTTAAGACGGACAATAAAAAAGAGGCGCACCTTAACATATTGCCGCCCTGATGGCACATCCAGCATGATATGAAAAGACTTGTTCGCCGCAGAGGCGCAGAGCAAATCATCACTAGTTTAAAGTTAATTTAATTAAGGTACGGCCTACTTGAACTCAATATGCAACAAAGATTTGAATATAGAAATAGTGTTCACTTATAGCCCGGTCATCGAAGGCAACCAGAATGTCGATGCGGTCGCTGATCTATTTATTTATAGCCATAACCATAACCACGAAAACGATGCCCAACAGTACCAGCAGGGTTATGGTGAAGCTCCAGCGTCGCAATATAAACTCGGCGTTTTGCAGAGCTTTTTTCCAGACGGGAATATGTAAATAATATTGGGTAGTAACTAGAAAGGATGCGCGCCAGCGTGGCAATGTTTCCATGCCCAGAGTTCTTATGTGATACACGATCATTTCTGATACATGTTCAATCCACATGACTCTGACTTCTGTCGGTTCCATGCTTTTATCGGTAGATAGTTTTCCGTCTTGCCGCCATGCGATAACCGCAGTCAGTAGCGCCAGAGCCAGTGACATAAATACGATATAAAAATAGGCCAGATGACCATACTCCTGCCAGAGGTACGGTTTACTCAGGCCAACACCCAGCGCCACGGTGAACAGGCCGGTCGTCAACAGGGTGAGTTGTGTCGGCAGGGTTTTAAGTTCTCGCAGTATCAATGCGTAAACCAGGCTGAACAGGATTGCGGCGGCACCTGATAACTGAATAATCATGCCGGCAAGTGGCAGCGTGATATCACCCAGCGGTAGCCAGCGAACCAGACCCAGCAGAGCGATGGCAACAGGAACGCCGCCGATCAGGAGTGCGGCGGGTGGAGTTGCCGCGCGAAACGCCAGAGGCAGCCAGAAGTAGAATGGCCAGAAACCGGCCTTAAGGGCAAAGCCGATGATCACCAGCGATAAATAGGTAACGCTGTGCGAGGATGATATTAAAGCAGCACGTACCACTTCAAAATTTAGATTCACATCGCGCACCATATTAATGCTCAAGTTCGCATCACGAACCGCAGAAAAACTTAAATTACCAGTGGCGACAACGGCAATTAATGCCGCTTCAAATAGCAGCAGGTCGGCAACAATAAAAAAATATAGATAGAGCCGACCCGCGCGTTTTCTATTGCTATCTCCATCATTGATCAGCAGACCATAAAAGCTGTAACCCATGAGCGTGGAAAAAGTAAAAAAGCCAACCACGTCCATCGCTAAAATTGTGGCCAGATAACCGCTTAGCGTAAGCAGGAAAAAGGTACTGTAACGCTGACTGGTTATTTCACTCGATGGAGAGCTTTCATTGCGTTGTAACCGCACAGACAGGGAAAATGCAGCGGGCAACCAGAGCAGTAAAGCCATCGAGAGTAACAGCGGCGTCTGTTTGACAAAACCTAAACCTGAACCCAGTAATAACCAGGGTAGATCAACCCTGCTTTGCTCGGCGAAAAGCAGCAGCAAGAGCGCCGGCAGAATCGCGACATATTCAAATCGTGGAACAAATCGGCGCAGCCATTGCGCTGCCAGCAACAGCGGCAGCCCCGGAGTTAACAGCAACAAAGATTCGGTCATAGTCATGGCGCATATTCCAGCGAGGTAATAAAACGCGCCCACTCAAGCGGGCTATATGGCAGTGACGCCAGCAGTCCCAGGAGTAGCGACAGAAAAGCGGTAAACAGCGGCGGCAGCAGCAATGCCCAGGCGGTTTCTCTGCGCCACAGATAAAGTGTCGCCGGCCATTCCCGGACAGGTTCTTTGAACCAGGCACGATACAGGACAGGTAAAAAATACAGCGCGTTCAACAGCGTACTTCCGGCGAGTATAAATATCACCCAGTCCTGCCCGGCATCGAGCGCGCCCAGCCCCAGATACCACTTACTGATAAACCCTGCCAGCGGCGGCGCACCCATCATACCGAAAGCGCCCAGCGTAAACGCGGCCATGGTCAATGGCATGCGACGCCCCACGCCGTCCATTTCACTGACTTTATGAATGCCCAGTGTTTCCGCCAGATTACCCGCGCAGAAAAACAACGTGATTTTCATGATGCCCTGATGCACCAGATGAACCAGTCCGCCGATGGTCGCAATCGGTCCGGCCACGGCAATTCCCAGAGTGATGTACGACACCTGGCTGATTGTGGAAAACGCCAGACGGCGTTTCAGATCATCCTGAAACAATGCGCGCACCGAGCCGTAGATAATGGTGATTGCAGCGACTATGGCCAGCGGCAAAGTCACCCCCAGCTCGCTGGCAAACTCAATGCCGTAGACATCGTAAATAACGCGCACGATGCCAAATGCACCGGCTTTCACTACCGCCACCGCATGCAACAGGGCGCTCACCGGCGCGGGTGCCACCATCGCACTGGGCAGCCAGCTATGCAGTGGCACCAGTGCCGCCTTCACGCCCAGCCCGGTAATGAGCAGGGCAAAAATAATAATCAGCGCGTTGTCATGATCAGGCAACAATCCGGACACAAAACCGCGATGGGTGAACTCCAACGTGCCAGTAAGGCTATACAGCCAGACCGTGGCTAAGAGCAGCAGCGCACCACCGAATATGGTATGAATTAAATAAGTACGCCCTGCCTGACGTGCTTCCTCGGTGCCGCGGTGCACGATGAGGGGATAGGTGGTCAGTGTCAGCAGTTCATAAAACAGCACAAAGGTGATCAGGTTACCCGCCAGAGCGATGCCAATAGTTGCGGTTACACAGAGGCTGAAAAAACCAAAAAAGCGGCTGCGATGGGGCGAGTTTTCCAGATAACCGATGGCATAGACGGT
>JAGXGK010000006.1 GCA_024636785.1 Gammaproteobacteria bacterium | reverse complement strand
TCTTCATCAACGGAAAAAACACAGGCGACAGCGTCCGGGCTGGCGCAGGCTTCGATGCGACAGGCACGGGAAATTGCCTCAGCCAGTGCTGCAATGACCGATATGGCCGAATCAATGGAGCATGTAACCAAAGACGCGCAGGATTCAGCCAACGTAGCGCAGCAGTCGTTGGCCATTGCGCAGAAAGGTGCAGGTGTGGTGCACAGCACGATTAGCAGCATGGATAAGATTCGTGAGCAGATTCAGGAAACATCAAAACGTATTAAACGACTCGGCGAATCTTCCCAGGAAATTGGCGACATCGTGGGGCTGATTACTGAAATTGCGGATCAAACCAATATTCTCGCCTTGAACGCAGCGATTCAGGCTTCGACCGCAGGTGATGCAGGGCGTGGTTTTGCGGTGGTTGCGGATGAGGTGCAGCGACTGGCGGAACGTGCGGGTAATGCGACCAAACAGATTGAAGGTCTGGTTAATACCATTCAGGCAGATACCAATGAAGCGGTGAAATCAATGGAAGTCAGTACCGCGGGTGTTGTTAGCGGGGCTGAGATGGCTGAGGATGCGGGTGTCGCGCTGAAGGAAATTGAAGATGTATCCTTGCAGCTGTCAAAACGAATTCAGGCGATTTCCGATGCGACGCAAAAACAGCTGGATGTTGCCTCGAACGTATCCAAAACCATGAATGTTATTCAGGAAATTACCCTGCAAACATCGGAAGGTACCGAGGAAACTTCCACCTCACTGGATACACTGAATGTATTGTCGAGCGAATTGCGGCGTTCGGTATCCGGCTTCAAGTTGCCATCGGTTGAAGATGGCAATGTTGAAACAGTTGTGCTTGAGCACCAGGCCTGAACAATTGCGCGGTTACTTATACAGTGCAAAGGCGGGTAAGCGTGGGATGATGATTTGATAATGAAACTGGAAGGCACAGTACAATACAACTCTCTGAGCTGGGTAAAGAAACAGTTAGATGCTGTTTTGCACGAGGCCCAGACCTCGCTGTCTGATTATATTGAGGATAATGCAAACACCACGGCACTGGAACAGTGTATCGAACACCTGCGTCTAGTCTATGGCACTTTGCAGATGGTCGAAGTCTATGGTGCGGCAATGCTGGCTGAAGAAATGGAGCAGACTGCAAGAGCTCAGCTCGAAGGGCGTATCGAAAAGCCCGAAGATGTCTATGATGTACTGATGCGAGCGATGCTGCAATTGCCCGATTATCTGGAAGGGCTACAGGCCGGGAATCAGGATGCGCCCATCGTGCTGATGCCGTTGATGAACGATATGCGGGCGGTGCGCAAGGAAAAGCTGCTATCTGAAAGTGTGCTTTTTATGCCGGATATTAACGCCGTGGATATCGAAGAGCTGGGTCTTGATGCGACCGCGATCGAGCCTGGCAAACTCACCCGGGAAGCCAGACGTTTGCGCACCCACTATCAGCTTGGCCTGCTGGATATCCTTCGAAACAATAAATGCAGTGCCGGTCTTAAACGCACGCAGGCTGTACTCGCTGCGTTACAAAAAGTAACCGCCGATGATACGGTCAAACGTTTCTGGATGGTGGCCAGTGCGTTGCTGGAAGCTATTGAAGATGACGAGGAGCTACAGAGTAATATTTCGGTAAAAGGCTTATTGGGTGCCATTGACCGGCAGATTAAGTTATTGGTCGATGTCGGTGAAGACAAATTTATTGGTCAAATATCTCAGGAACTCCTGAAGAACATGCTTTACTACGTGGGCAGCAGTCGCTCGACGGGTCCCCGGGTAAGCAAAATCAAACAGGCTTATAACCTCGAAGAGTTGCTGTCAGATAAGTCGTCTGCTGAACAAATTAATGCCAGCATGGGCGGTATTAATGCTGAACTGTTTGATACCGTTTCTCAGGGCATCAGAGAAGACCTGGCTACGGTGAAAGATACGCTGGAAATCTTTATGCAAAGCAGCGATAAAGATGTCGAGCAATTATCACCCGTAGTTAGGCAAATCGAAAAAATTGCAGATACGTATGGCATGCTGGGCTTTGGATCAACCAGACAAAACGTGCTTGATCAACGTCTTGAAATGGAAAAAATAATCACCGGTGAATCGGAAGCCTCGGAACAGCGGGTGCTGGAAATTGCCGGTGCGTTGCTGGCGGCCGAATCCAAGCTTGATGACTACATTGCCGGCAAATCAGGCCTGGTTTCTGAAGACGATGAAGGGCGTATTATTCCCAGTTCAGAATATCGGAAAGTGCTGGTTACAGTCATTGAAGAAGGTCATAAGAACTTTGTAGATGCGAAGGAAGCGATACTTGCTTATGCCAATGGCAGCAGTGATGAAAGCCATCTGGAAACCGTCATGCAGCGACTGGAGGAGGTTCGCGGTGTCGCCATGATGTTGTCAGCGGAACGCGTTGAAAAGCTGATATCGAACTTGATGGAATATGTGCGTGTTGCTTTGCAAGCACATCATCGCCAGCCGGATAGTCAGGAGCAGGATACCCTTGCTGATGTAGTGACCTCTATCGAATACTATTTTGAGGCCTTGTCAGAAGGTCGTCCTGGCGTAGACCAGGGCTTGCTGACCGGTGAACGCGCGCAGGCTGATTTAAATGGAATTATAAAACAATATGGTGAGCCGGCCTCTGCGGACACTGACAGCGATGAAGAAGAGCTCGCTGAACCCGTTGTGATTACAGATGACAGCGACGAACCTGAAGTCGTACTGGAAATTACAGCGCCGGCAGAACATGAATTAGAGCAGCAGACGACATCGCCGGAACTCGAACCTGCATTTGAACTTGAATCGGAGCACGATCTACCAGCAGCAAAGCCGGTTGAGAGCGTGAAGACAGCCGCTGCGGCACACGAGGAATATGAGATTCTGAGTGAAGATGCGGATGAAGAAATTGTCGAGATATTTATAGAGGAAGCCGATGAGGTCATGGGCTCCCTGAACGAGCATGTGCCGAAATGGAAACAGAATTATCAGGATGAAGAATCGTTAACCGTTATACGCAGAAATTTTCACACGCTTAAGGGCAGTGGGCGTCTGATTGGTGCAGCATTGATTGGTGAGTTTTCCTGGAAAATCGAGAATCTGCTGAATCGTGTTCTGGATAAGAAGATCGAAGTGACCGATGAGTTGCTGACGCTACTGGACGACGTGCTGACAGTGGTGCCGCAATTGATAGAGCAGTTGCGGGGTAATCGTGAACCGATCACGAATATATATCAGTTAATGACTGCGGCTGTAGCTTTGACAGAAGGACGAACAGTCGGGGTGCTTGAAGCAGAAGAATCCCTTGAAAATGAGCACGTCAGGGCCGCTGCAGAAGAAAATCAGCCACCGCCGTTAGAAACACCTGTTAATTACAGTAGTGGACAGGATTACGGTGCCGACGAAGTGATGGAAGTCAGTGGTGATATTTCCCCTGAAGATGAAATGTTTCTGGACGCGCTCAATGATATGGATGCTGAAGAGAAGATAGCTTTCAGCGCGCCCGTCGACAGTGATGAGATATCGCTGGAAATGACAGACACGATTGCCAGTGAAGACGATATTTTTGATCTTTCAGAAACGGATGATTTTAATATCCGCCTGGAACAATCGTCACTAGATGATGATGACGACGAGTTTGTCATAGAAATTGATGAGTCATCTGAGCAGGATGAAGTAGAAAGTAACGTGGGTCTGCACATGAGCTCCATGCTCTTCCAGATTTATTACGATGAGAGCAATAACCATCTACGCATAATTAAGGAGCTTCTGAATAAACATTATTTGGGCGAGCAGAAACTGGAAGCGAGTGATGACCTGATCAGAGCTTTGCACACTCTGTTTGGCAGTGCACGCACGGCAGAAATTGAAGCGATTGCCGAAATAGCCGGAGTAAGTGAAAAGTATGCAGTGGCACGACAGGATGCCAGCAGTCGATTAATCCCTGATGCTGTAGTCGAGATTATCACTGAGGTTGTTTCAGCGATTGAAACAATGCTGATGCAACTGAAAGCGAACAACTTGCCGGAAACAAACAAGGCGCTGCTGGACAGAATGAGCAAGGCTGTGCAGGATGAATTACAGCAACAATTACAACATCAGCCACCAGCTGAACAGGTGATGCCCTCCCAGTCGAAGGTCGAGTCCGAGCCGGTAGTCACCGAAGAACCGGTGCAGCACGCTCCAGCAGAAGCACTGTATACCTATGGGGATGTCGATGATGATCTGATTGATATCTTCCTGGAAGAGGCAGAGGAACTACTCGAAGACCTTGAGGACACCCTGGGCAAGCTTCATGAAAATGAAGAGGACGCGGCCAGTCTTATTGAGTTACAACGCCATATGCATACCCTGAAAGGGGGGGCTCGCATGGCGTCTCTGGTGCCAGTAGGCGATCTCACTCATGTCCTGGAATCGATGGTTCTGGCGCTTTCCGAACACAAAATCGAAGCTAATAAAGTATTTTTTGATGTTTTGCATGAATCGCTTGATGCCCTCAATAACATGCTGGGCAATGTAAAGCAGCGCCAGCCCATTAGTGCCTCCGGTAACCTCGTTGAACGAATCGAAGCGATCATGCGCGGGGAAGTTGTTGAGCAACGCACTGTTGAGCGCTTTGATGTCGAGGTTGATGATCTGCTGAGTGAAGAGGCTAATGAACCTCTGACTGAAGAGGTTCCAGGCCCGGAAATTCAGATGCAGAACCCTGAGGCCGGTAATGACATGGCTGCCGAAGCAGAGGCGCTGAAACGAAGAAAGTCTGACCGTAGCGAAGAAAAACCCCATTGGGGTGAGCGTGCTACTGATGTTAATTTCAAAGACTCTCAGGAACAGGTGCGTGTGCGCGCTGATCTGCTCAACAATCTGGTGAATTACGCAGGTGAAGTAAATATTCATCATGCTCGCATGGGCAAGCAGATTACGGATGTCGGCTATAACCTCAAAGAATTAAACCAGACTGTTATCCGACTGAAAGAGCAGCTGCGTAAACTTGAAATTGAAACCGAGATACAAATTCGTTCGAGTTACGAAAAGGAAGCGGACGATTATGATGAAAACTTTGACCCTCTGGAGATGGATCGTTACTCCACCTTGCAGCAGCTGGCACGAAGTTTGTCGGAGACGGCCAGTGACGTAGACAGTATTAAAAATATTCTCTCAGACATTGTTGGTGATGCAGAAACGCTGTTGTTGCAGGAGTCACGCATTAGTACCGATCTGCAGGAAGGTCTGATGCGCACCCGCATGGTTCGTTTTGGCGGCATGTCAACACGCTTGCGCCGTATCGTTCGTCAGACTGCCAGAGAGATGGGCAAAGAGATTAACGTTGAAATCATCGGCGAAGAAGAGGAGCTGGATCGCACCGTTCTTGATCGCGTGGTTGCGCCACTTGAGCACATGTTGCGTAACGCCGTCGCGCACGGTATTGAGTTACCGAAAGATCGACTCATTGCAGGCAAGTTCGAGGCCGGCAATATCAAAATTTCAGTAGGGCGTCAGGGTACCTCGGTTGTTGTAAAAGTTGAAGATGACGGCTCAGGTATTAATACTGATGCTATTCGAAAAAAAGCCATCAAGCAGGGTTTGCTGGCAGAAGATAATGAACTGAGCAATTATGACGTCTTGCAATTTATTCTCAAGAGTGGCTTCAGTACGGCCGAGGAAGTAACGCAGGTTGCCGGTCGCGGTGTTGGCATGGATGTCGTTGACAGTGAAATTAAGCAGCTGGGTGGCGTGCTCGAAATTGATACCGAGCGTGGTAAGGGTTCCAGCTTTAAGATCCGTCTGCCATTAACGCTGGCAATCAATCAGGCGCTACTGGTTAGTACCGGCGATGATATTTACGCTGTACCCCTGGCCAGTATCGAAGGGGTGGTGCGAATTACGGGCACTGAGTTGCAGAGCTTCTATGACAGCGGCGACCTGGAATATACATTTAATAATGTCAATTATGAACTGAAACATCTGGGCTCCATGCTAACAGGGCATCAGCAAAATTATGCAGAGGAAGGCCAGTTGTTTCCGGTATTGCTGGTGCATGTGGGTGATCAGCATTTCGCATTACATGTCGATGATTTATTGGGTCGGCGTGAAATCGTGATCAAGCCGGTGGGTATGCAGATTAGCGCAGTGCGTGGCATCGCCGGTGCAACCATTCTGGCAGATGGTCGGGTGGTTCTGATTCTGGAAATGTCAGCGCTGGTTATTGGCGATAGTCTGTTCAAAGAGGTAGTAACAGAAGCGCCTGTTGAAGTGGTAGTCGAAGAAACCGAGCCGACTATTATGGTGGTGGATGATTCGATTACCATTCGTAAGGTAACTGCAAGAATACTCGAACGTCATAATATGAAAGTGATACTGGCTACCGATGGTGTTGACGCCACTAACAAATTGCAGGAAGAGGTGCCGGATCTGATGTTGCTGGACATCGAGATGCCAAAAATGGATGGCTTTGAGCTGGCAACCTATATGCGCAATGAAGACAGGTTGAAGGGGATTCCGATTATTATGATTACATCACGTACCGGCATCAAACATAAAGAGAGAGCTAAAACAATCGGCGTCGATCAGTATCTCGGTAAGCCCTTCCAGGAAGAAGAACTGATGAAAAATATCAATGAATTATTAAGCTCGGTGAAATAAGATGGCTGAGGCAATGCAAGTTATAAAATGTATGATTCTGACATTGCGCAGTGAGAATGTCGTTGTTCCCAGTACTGCGGTGGCTGAAATGGTTTCGGCGCAGGGAGCAATGAAAGTCAGTGACATGCCCGACTGGTATGTAGCCAAAATGCGATGGCACGGTGTTGATGTGCCGCTAGTGTCATTTGAATCGGCGGGGGGCGGTGTCGCCAAAGTCGTTAATCAGAATACTCAGATTGCGATGATCTATACGGCCAGCGATGACGAATCGCGTTATCCCTACATTGGTCTGATAATATCCGGAGTGCCCCATGTCACTCAGTTCAGCAGAGATCAGATTGTCACCGATCCTGATTCATCTGAAGTTCAGATTCACCCCATGGTGGTGCAGAAAGCGCGCATTAACGGCGCGGCGGCCAGTATTCTTGATATTGACGCCATTGAAGACATGATCAAAAATGCAGAGTCAGGTCAATAACGAAAACTAACGTTCAGTTTGAGTTTAACCAAGATCTCCCCACAAAGCCTGAGCAATGGCTATACAGGCAGGCCCTGCCGTTTCGGTGCGCAGTATTCTAGGGCTCAGTGAAATGGCCATATAATCATTATCCATTGCCTGTT
Organism: Gammaproteobacteria bacterium; assembly: GCA_024636785.1. Taxonomy (GTDB): domain Bacteria; phylum Pseudomonadota; class Gammaproteobacteria; order SZUA-229; family SZUA-229; genus LH-M37. The sequence goes on along the minus strand of JAGXGK010000006.1, from coordinate 6,438 downwards.
TGATCTCTTCCTGAGTAAAGCCACCTTCCGGGCCAATCAAAATGCAAAGTTCCTTAACGGGCAGTGTAATGCTGCTGATGTGAGTGCTCGCGCCCGGTGCCAGCATCAGCTTGTGATCTGCATTAATAGTCTGTACCGCCTGAGTAAAATCCAGCGCAGGTTTTATTTCTGGAATAATGCATCGCCCTGATTGCTCACAGGCGCTGATGGCAATCTGTTGCCAGTGCCTCAATTTCTTATCCGCACGCTCACCCTTGAGACTGGTGCCGGTACGCTGACAATGAACGGGGATCACAGCATGCACGCCTAGCTCAACCGATTTCTGAATGCTGCTGTCCATGCGGTCGCCGCGTGAAATTCCCTGTAATAAAGTGATAGCCAGCGGTGACTCGTTGTCGACCTTTGTCTGCTGTTTGATACTCAGCTGACAGTGTTTGGCGTTTTCATCGAGAACTTCGGCAAGGTATTCAAAGCCGTCACCGTTGAAGAGGGTGACTTCAGCACCTTTTTTCGTTCGCAGTACACGAATTAAATGATGGGAAGGGACTTTATCAAGGCAGATGACTTGCCCGGCGTTGAGCGCGGCTGAATGATAGAGTCGGGTCATGTTCGCAGCTATCTATGCAGGAGATGCATGGCAGATCAGAGTCGATCCCATATTTTCAATATTGCTTCGGACTGGTTCAGGGTATAAAAATGCAGGCCGGGTGCACCGGCTTCCAGCAGCTGCTGGCAGAGTCGGGCAACCACATCGGTGCCGAAGTCGCGCAGACTATCAGGATCATTTTCATAGGCGGCCAGTTGCAGTCTGATCCAGCGAGGTATCTCTGCGCCGCAGTTATCGGAAAAACGAATCAGGTTCGCATAATTGATGATGGGCATAATGCCGGGGACGATGGGTATATCCAGCTGAGCCTGCTCACACTTTTCTACAAAGCGGGTATAGGCGTCAATATTATAAAAATACTGGGTGATGGCGGAATCAGCACCCGCTCGGGCCTTGTTTAAAAAGTGCTCGAAGTCCGCATTCGGGGAGGCGGATTCGGGATGATATTCGGGATAGGCGGCGACTTCGATGTAAAAGTGGTCGCCGGTTTTTTCGCGAACAAAGGCCACTAACTCATTAGCATGATTGAGCTCATTAACCTGCTCTACACCTTCGGGCATGTCGCCCCGTAATGTCACCAGACGATTGATGCCCAGTGCCATGTATTGATTAAGCAGCTCTTCGAGCTGCTGCTTGCTTGAGCCGATACAGGAAATATGGGGCGCAATAATCGAGCTTTCATCAGAGCGAAGCTGCCTGACCGTTTCCAGTGTGCGATCACGGGTGGTGCCGCCGGCACCAAAGGTCACGGAAAAGAAAGCGGGACTTATTGTATTCTGTAACTGCTGCTGGGTAGCGATCAGTTTTTCCATGCCGACATCGGTGCGCGGAGGAAAAAACTCACAGCTGAAAACAGGCTTACTATTGTGATCAGTACTCATAGTTTTTTATTGCTTGAATTGTACAGTTCAAAAAGACAGAGCAACGCCACAGGCTTCTGGTCTGTGGCGTCGTTTATAACATCAATGCATTTAGTAACGGTAATGGTCAGGCTTGTAAGGGCCTTCAACCGCAACGTTAATATAGTCTGCCTGTTGCTGGGTCAGTGGTGTCAGATAGGCACCAATCTTTCCGAGGTGGAGTCGGGCTACTTTTTCATCCAGCTGCTTGGGCAATATGTAAACCTTGTTTTTATACTGCTCGGCATTAGAGAAAAACTCCATCTGCGCCATCACCTGATTGGTGAAGGATGCCGACATCACAAAGCTGGGGTGGCCGGTGGCGCAACCAAGATTAACCAGTCGGCCTTTGGCCAGAATGATGATGCGTTTGCCGTCAGGGAAAATAACGTGATCAACCTGGGGTTTGATTTCGTCCCACTCGTATTTTTCCAGTGAGGCGATATTAATCTCGGAATCGAAGTGACCGATGTTGCAGACAATGGCCTCGTTCTTCATGGCGATCATGTGGTCATGGTCGATGACATTGACATTGCCTGTGGTGGTTACAAAAATGTCACCCTGAGTGGCGGCAATGTTCATGTCGACTACGCGGTAACCTTCCATCGCTGCCTGCAATGCGCAGATCGGATCGATTTCAGTCACCATGACGGTTGCACCCATGCCGCGGAATGCCTGTGCGCAGCCCTTGCCGACATCACCATAACCGAGAACCACGCAGATTTTTCCGGCAATCATCACGTCGGTGGCGCGCTTGATGCTGTCGATCAGTGATTCGCGGCAGCCGTAGAGGTTGTCGAATTTTGATTTGGTGGCCGAGTCATTGACATTCATCGCCGGGAACATCAGCTGGTCCGCTTCCATCATCTGGTACAGACGATGTACGCCGGTGGTGGTCTCTTCGGTAACGCCTTTGATGTTGGCGGCCATTTCCGACCACATTTTGCTGTCACCGGAGATGGTGCGTTTCAGCACATCCAGAATGGCCAGCCACTCTTCATTGTCGCCGGCTTTGGCGTCGGGAATAACGCCGCCTGCGGCTTCATATTCCGCGCCTTTGTGAATCAGCAGGGTAGCATCGCCACCATCATCAAGAATCATGTTGGCAGTGCCGCCATCAGGCCAGGTCAGTGCCTGTTCGGTACACCACCAGTATTCTTCAATGGTTTCACCTTTCCAAGCGTAGACCGGAATGCCCTGATCCGCAATCGCGGCGGCTGCCTGATCCTGAGTGGAAAAAATATTGCACGAAGCCCAGCGCACTTCAGCGCCCAGCGCGATCAGCGTTTCGATCAACACTGCGGTTTGAATAGTCATGTGCAGGCTGCCGGTAATGCGGGCACCCTTGAGCGGTTGTGCATCACCAAACTCTTCGCGTAGCGCCATCAGGCCCGGCATTTCGGTTTCGGCAATACGGATTTCTTTGTGGCCCCATTCGGCCAGAGAAAGGTCGGCAACTTTAAAGTCGGTAAAATTATTTGTAGAATTTTTTGTAGTAACGGCGCTCATGGCTCATCTCCAAAATAGTAAAAAGAAATGAGCGCCGTTGTCTAGTTCTGAGCCTCGCGATAGGGGGTATCGCTGCAGCGCTCCTCAGAAATTTGAAAAAGGATTATAGCCCAGCTGCGTCCTTTAGTGCAGCTGCTTTATCGGTTTTTTCCCAGGTGAAGTCAGGTTCTTCACGTCCGAAGTGGCCGTAGGCAGCGGTGTTGCTGTAGATCGGGCGCAGCAGGTCGAGCATCTGAATCAGGCCTTTGGGCTTGAGATTGAAGTGTGCGCGCACCAGCTCAACAATCTTGTCATCACTGATTTTTCCGGTGCCGAAAGTCTGGACTGAAATCGAGGTGGGTTCAGCCACGCCAATGGCGTAGGAGACCTGAATTTCACACCTGTCGGCCAGTCCGGCGGCGACGATATTTTTCGCCACATAGCGTCCGGCATAAGCGGCAGAGCGGTCAACTTTGGATGGGTCCTTGCCGGAGAAAGCGCCGCCACCATGACGGGCCATGCCGCCGTAGGTATCCACGATGATCTTGCGACCGGTCAGGCCGCAGTCGCCGACCGGGCCGCCGATGACAAAGTTGCCGGTGGGGTTGATGAAATATTTGGTGTCTTTGTCCAGCCACTCAGCGGGCAGAATCGGTTTGATAATTTCATCCATGACCGCTTCACGCAGGATTTCCAGAGTGATGTCCGGATTATGCTGCGTGGACAGAACCACCGCATCAATGCCTACAGGTTTATCGTTTTCATAGCGAAAAGTCACCTGGCTTTTGGCGTCGGGGCGTAGCCATGAAAGTGTGCCGTTCTTGCGAACTTCAGCCTGACGTTTTACCAGCTGGTGGGCAAAGGTGATAGGCGCGGGCATGAGCACATCGGTCTCATTGCTGGCATAACCGAACATCAGACCCTGGTCGCCAGCGCCCTGTTCGTGGTCTTCTGATTCATTCACACCCATGGCAATATCGGCCGACTGTTTGTCGATGGAGGTGATGACCGCGCATGATTCGTAGTCGAAACCCATATCCGAATGGTTGTAGCCAATGCGTTTTACAGTCTTACGCACAATCTCCTGCATGTCGACCCATGCTTCGGTAGTGATTTCGCCGGCCAGTATCACCATGCCGGTATTGACCAGTGTCTCGCAGGCAACGCGGGCTTTGGTGTCCTGCTTCAGGATGGCGTCGAGTACCGCGTCGGAGATTTGATCGGCGACCTTATCGGGATGGCCTTCGGAAACTGATTCGGATGTAAATAAGTAGTCGTTCATATTTTGTTACCTGCAATAAAAAACCCGTTAAGGCGCAGCTTAAACGGGTTTTTGATGTTCGTGTAGGTATCAAAGTCGCTTTAGCTGCATTTATAAAGCGCCCGCAATCTGAGTCAAATTGGCGCTAGAGAGTGTCATTATCCATCATTTTTTCGGCTTGTCAACATTCCGGGGGCACATTACTGGCGGGTAAAGTGGGTTTTGTATTCTTCCAGTTCAGTATCACTCAGACCTTCTTCCTGCAATTTTTTTTCCAGCGCCTCGTAACGGTGGTCATTGTTTTTGCTGATCAGGTTTTTGATGGTATCAATAAAAATGGCTTTGGTGTTCTGCGGCTCATCACAGCCGACTACATCCCGCTGCATCAGTTTTTGCAGCGTGGCGAAGTTTTCATTATTGCGCCAGCGTTCCAGTAATGCCGATGAACTGATTTCAGGATGAGCTTTGATCAGCGTATCGATTTCGTGCAATAGCGGTAAACCCTGTAGTGCCGAAATTTTAAAATTATCCGGAATCTCAACCTCAGAAGAGAGCGCAGGAAATTGCAAGAGCAGGGTGACAGCGTCACGGATGGCGTTTTGTTTTACTTCACGGTTTGAGCGTGGTCGGGAAGAGACGCGCGTGGTGTGAACCGGCTCATCAGCGACGGTCGCTTGCAGCTTGCCGGCATCGAGGCCGGTGCGTGCTGCCAGCTCCTGAAAGAGCAGATCTTTGAAGACGCTGTCGGGAAGCCTGTTGAGCAAGGGTTTGGCTTTTTCAGTGAGCGCGGATTTTCCTTCCGAGCTTTCAAGGTTGATGTTTTCGCAGAGATGTTCGAATAAAAATTCAGACAGTGGCTTCGCGGTCAACAGTCGTTGCTCGAAATTTTCCTTGCCTTCCTGGCGGATCATGGAGTCCGGGTCTTCGCCTTCGGGTAGAAAAAGAAATTTGGCTTCAAAGCCGTCACGCAACAGAGGCAGAGTGTTTTCCAGCGCCCGCCATGCCGCTTTCTTGCCAGCCTGGTCGCCGTCGTAGCAGAAAATCAGTGTTCTCACCGTGCGAAAGGCGCGTTGTAGTTGTTCGCTGGTGGTGGCGGTGCCGAGTGAAGCGATGGCATAGTTAACGCCATGCTGAGCCAGCGCCACTACGTCCATATAGCCTTCCACGATAATCAGGTGTTCGAGATTGCGCACCGCCTTGCGCGCTTCGTACAGGCCGTATAACTCCTGGCCCTTGTGAAAAACGCTGTTTTCGGGAGAGTTAAGGTATTTGGGTTCGCCCTGATCAATGACGCGGCCACCCAGGCCGATGACCTGACCGCGACGATTGGTGATGGGGAAGATAATGCGATCACGAAAACGATCGTATTGTTTGCCCTTGTCATTGTTGACCAGCAAACCGGTTGCGATTAATGCCTCGACGGTGGTTTTATCACTGCCCAGATGGTCGGTTAAAAAATTCCAGCCATCGGGAGCGTAACCGATTTGATAGGTTTTGGCGACCTCGCCCGTCAGCCCCCGTTGCTGTAAATATTGAACGGCCTTGTCAGAAGTTTTTAACTGCTGCCGGAACAGCTCAGCCGCTTTTTCGAGAATGTCGTAGAGTGGCTGTTTGCTGTCCTTGCTCTCGGTGGAATGGAAATGGCTGTTCTCTCTGGGCACGTCAAGATTGTATTCAGCGGCGAGCGCTTCCACCGCCTCAACAAAGTCGAGGTTTTCGTATTCCATGATAAAACCCAGCGCCGTGCCGTGAGCGCCGCAGCCGAAACAGTGATAAAACTGCTTGCTGTCACTGACGGTGAAGGAGGGCGTTTTTTCATTATGGAAAGGGCAGCAGGCGGTGTACTCCTTGCCTTTTTTCTTTAGCGGTACGCGTGCGTTGACCACCTCCACGATATCCGCACGGGAGACCAGGTCATCGATAAAATTTTGCGGAATACGTCCAGCCATGCTCGATTAATAGTGTCTGATTAAAGTTCAGAAGTGCGTTCTTGAGGTTATGGAATCAGGTTTACAAAAGACAGCTGTCGGGGGTTAAAGATCCGCTCGTATTCAACAATGGCATAACGATCGGTCATGCCGGCAATGTAATCGGCGACGCCGCGAGCGATGCCATCCTGTCCATGGCGGCTTTCCAGGGCTCGGCAATGCGCCAGCGCCTCCGGCGGAAGAATGCGCAGATCG
>JAGXGK010000005.1 GCA_024636785.1 Gammaproteobacteria bacterium | reverse complement strand
CCTTCATATTCTCGAAGGAGTCCTCTTCGTACTCGCCCGGGTCATTGGACATAATGGCCACGCTATTAATCCCCAACCTCATGAGTTCACGGGCATCCCTGACCAGTCGCTCGCGGATGGCCTTCACGTAGGGGCAGTGATTGCAGATAAACATCACCAGCAGTCCCTTTTCGCCTCGGCACCGCTCAGGCGTCCAGATCCCGCCATCAACGCCCGGCAGGGCAAAATCAACAATGTCTTTTCCAAACTCACAAACCGGCGTTTCCAGACTTACCATAACGGCACCTCTTCAATTCAGTCAAAAAATAAAAACCGCGGCAGGCTGTGATGCCTTGCCGATGCGCGGCTTTGAACTCGCGCTCAGTACAACGTCTAAAATAACATCTGATAGTTCGCATCGAGCCGCTCGAATAATCTATATGTGGGTTGTGGGACTCACCAGTATTAAATACCGCCAATATTTCTCTATTTTACGTATTTCATGGCCGACGCAACTATTAAATGCTAAAATAGTCTATTAGCCTCATATTCCATGAATTTCAACGAGCATATCAATGGCAGAGCAAGAAAAGATTAAGAAAACGACACAGCAATCACAACTTAAACAGCTGATTGCCAGAGGCAAGGATCAGGGTTACCTGACTTATTCTGAGGTCAATGACCACCTCCCTGAAGGCATTGTAGATCCTTCACAAATCGAAGATATTATCAACACCATCAATGACATGGGCATTCGAGTGTGCGAAATCGCGCCCGAGGCCGAGTCCATGGTGCTGACCGACAATTCCATCAGCGAAGCTGACGAGGAAGTAACCGAAGAAGCCGTCGCCGCCCTGACCTCAATCGAATCCGAGCTCGGTCGCACCACCGACCCTGTGCGCATGTATATGCGCGAAATGGGCACTGTTGAGCTGTTAACCCGTGAAGGCGAAATCGAAATCGCCAAGCGCATCGAAGAAGGTCTGAAGCAGATTCTTGAAGCGCTGGCCACCAACCCTCACACCATCAAACTCACCCTTCAGCTGTGGGAAAAAGTCGAAGCCGGCGAAGCACGTCTGACCGATTTGATTGCCGATTTCCATAAGAGCGATGAAGAGCTGGATCGTCTGGCGGCGCTCGCCCTGAAGAATGCCGCACGCGAAGCTGAGCTGGCCGCTGCCGGCAAACCCAGTGAGAAGGCTGAGATAGTTAGCACCGCGCTTGATCCGGAAAAAGTTAAAAAACTGTTTACCAAGATCAAGCGCGCCTACACCCGTACCGTCAATGCTGTCGAAAAAGGCGATGCCGCTGAAATCCAGAAAGCACGCAACTCTTTGGCCGAGGCTTTTCTGAACTTTAAATACCAGACTGCATTTGTCATCCGCCTTACCAAGGATCTGCACACCACGATTGATCGCATCCGCAAACTGGAGCGTCATGTTCTGGAGCTGGCGGTAAATCGTGCACACATGCCTCGCAAGCTGATGATTACGACCTTTCCGGAGAACGAAACCAATACCAAATGGATTGATAAATACTGCAAAGGTCACGAATATTCAGAAGCCCTCAAGGAACTGTCACCTGAAATCAAAATCACTCAGCAGAAACTGGCTTTGCTGGAGAGAGAATACGGCCTTAGCATTACCGACATCAAGGAGATCAACCGTAAGATCTCCATCGGCGAAGCCAAAGCCCGTCGCGCCAAAAAGGAGATGGTCGAAGCTAATCTGCGTCTGGTTATTTCGATTGCCAAAAAATACACCAACCGTGGCCTGCAATTCCTCGATCTGATTCAGGAAGGTAACATCGGTCTGATGAAAGCGGTCGACAAATTCGAATACCGTCGCGGTTATAAATTCTCGACTTACGCCACCTGGTGGATACGTCAGGCGATCACCCGTTCGATTGCGGATCAGGCACGCACCATTCGTATTCCGGTGCACATGATTGAGACCATCAACAAACTGAACCGTATTTTCCGTCAGATGCTTCAGGAAATGGGCCGTGAACCGACACCGGAAGAGCTGTCCATTAAAATGGAGATGCCGGAAGACAAGGTGCGCAAGGTGCTGAAAATCGCCAAGGAACCGATTTCCATGGAGACCCCGATTGGTGATGATGAAGATTCACATCTGGGCGACTTTATTGAAGATCTAAACATCCTGGCGCCGCTGGACTCCGCTACCGGCGAATCACTCTGTGAATCGACCAAGGACATTCTGACCACCCTGACCGCCCGTGAGTCCAAGGTGCTGCGTATGCGTTTCGGCATCGACATGAACACCGATCACACGCTGGAAGAGGTGGGCAAGCAATTCGATGTCACTCGTGAGCGCATTCGTCAGATTGAAGCCAAAGCCCTGCGTAAACTTCGTCACCCCAGTCGTGCCGAACATCTGCGCAGCTTCCTCTCCGACGAAGATTAAAAATCGTTTAATTAACGCCCGGTTTTCTATATACTTCCCTGCCAGTGGCGTTGAGGCTTCGAAACATCCTCAACACCACCTGAAGTTTCGCTGTCGATCTTACCTTGAAGGACACGTTCTGGAAGATAACAGTTTTTAAGTCGCTCCTGGAAAGTCTCAGCGCATGAAGGCATAAGTAAGTAGCCCTCAAAAATTCAGGGCCTGTAGCTCAGCTGGTTAGAGCGCTCGACTCATAATCGATCGGTCGAAGGTTCAAGTCCTTCCAGGCCCACCATTCACTCTGGAAACCCACAACGGCCAGGAGGTGAACGATAATGGCATCTCCACATCAAATCTGGCGCACGGTGTTCGTTCCTGCGGCACTCATATTTTCACTCATCATAATAACCAGTGAAAACTTTATTCTGTTTCATACCATAGCAGAGCTATTTACCGTTGGCATCGCCATAATCATGTTTGTTGTGGCCTGGTATGCTTATCCATTTTCCCGTAATAATTTTTTATTGTTTCTGGGGATCGGTTACTTCTGGGTAGGCACGCTCGATCTATATCATACCCTCGTCTATCCCGACCTGAATATTTACGAAGATTTGACAGGTACACCGAGCGCACAAATATGGGTAATTGCCCGACTTTTCGAAGCACTGATATTACTCATCGCGCCTCTTTTTCTGACGCGCGATTTAAATCCGACTCGCACCTTTGTTATATTCGGTGCTATCAGTGCGATTGCTTACCAGCTGGTACTTTCCGGTAATTTCCCTGCCGCTTTTTATACTGATACTGGCCTGACGCAGTTTAAAATTTACAGTGAATACGTAATCATCGCCATATTATTTATCGCCTGCTTCCACCTCTGGAGCAAACGTCATTTACTCAAGCCCAGATTGCTCACCCTGTTAATAATAGCGATTGGACTTACCATTATCGCGGAGGTGATCTTCACCCTCTACACCGCCATTGATGACATTTATAACAAGAGCGGGCACATCGTTAAGATCCTCTCCTTCTGGCTGATCTTTGAAATTCTAGTCAAATCAGCGCTCACCCGGCCCTACCGGGAACTCAAAAAAGCGCACGATGACATGGAACATACAGTTATCACGCGCACAAAAACGCTGGAACAGGAAGTCGAAAAACATAAAAACACCGAACGCGCCCTCATTGAGAGCAAAGCTCGATTAACCCAGCTGCTAACCTCCAGCCCGGTTGTTATACACACACGCGAACTCACTGAAGGCTACCCGGTGACATTTATTAGCGATAATGCGCGTGAGATATTTGGCTACAGTTCTGAAGAGCTCATGCATGATCCCGAGCTATGGGATGGCTTGATCCACCCGGATGACAAAACCCATGCCCTTGAAGAACTCAATAACATATTAAGCAGTCGTTCTTTAACACAGGAATACCGCATAAAAACTCACGACGGCGGTTACAAATGGGTTTATGAAGAACTCAAAATAATCAATGATGACCATAACGAACCGCTGTGCATCATTGGTTGCCGCTACGACATCACGCAACGGAAACACGCTGAAACTGAATTAATCGCCGCCAAAATTGAAGCCGATCGTGCCAATCAGGCCAAGTCCCAGTTCCTCTCCAGAATGAGCCATGAACTCAGAACACCGCTCAATGCGATAATGGGTTTTTCCCAACTCTCCGATTACGATAAAACACTCTCCGACTCTCAAAGAGATATCGCTAAAAAAATCTACAACGCAGGTAAGCACCTGTTGATTCTTATCGATGAAATATTGGATCTGGCAAAAATAGAATCCGGCAATATTAACCTTTCAATGCAGCCTGTCTCAACAACCGAAGTCATTAATGACTGTCTGGCGTTAACAAAAACACTGGCTTCGTCTCGCAATATTTCAATAAAATTTAACCCGGAAAATGGCAACGAATATATCATTATTGCCGACCACATCCGCTTCAAGCAAGTGCTGCTAAACCTGGTATCAAACGCTATAAAATACAATAAGGCAGATGGTCAGGTCGAGATTTATTGCTCAGAGCACAAAACAGATAAGGTGCGCATTAATGTTAGTGACAGCGGCGCCGGTATCGACAAGCAAAAGATCCTGCATTTATATGAACCATTCAACCGTCTCGGTGCTGAAGCAGCTAACATAGAGGGCACTGGAATTGGCCTTGTCATTACCAGGCAACTGGTTGAACTCATGGGCGGTGAACTTGGCGTTGAAAGCACACCCGGTAAGGGCGCTGTTTTCTGGGTAAATATGAAACGCTCTTCATCCGCCTGCTTCCTCAATGAAGACAAAAACAGCGACGCACAGATAAATGATATCGCTGAACCAGCAAGTCGTACTGCGCGCATTCTCGTTGCCGAAGATAACGAACTAAATCTGGAAGTGCTAAAAATGCAAATGCAATCACTAGGTTATAAGGCATTTTTCTGCAGCGACGGTCAGGAAGCGCTAATGGAGTTACAGAACAATTTCTATGACATTATTCTCACCGATATAAAAATGCCAAAAATAGATGGTTACGAACTGGCCCACGCAATTCGTAATAACGATGATGGCATCAACCAGCATACCATCATCATCGCCATCTCCGCCAACTCCATGCAGGATGACATACAGCAGTGTATGAATGTGGGTATGAATGACTTTATTGCTAAACCGGTAAATATTGAGCAATTAAAACAAATCCTGAATAAATGGCTGCCGTTGTGATTACAAATAACTTCTGATTGACCTTGTTTTATTGCATGATCAATAATAGTGTAACCAGACATACTCTCAACACTGCCATCGGACTCTTTCATGCTAAACATCTCTGAACCAAATCCCGCAATAGCTTCCAAAATTGCACTCTGGCAGCTCGGCTTCCGGCCCTTCTTTCTTGGCGCAGGCATCTTTTCGGTTATCGCCATGATTGCATGGGCAGGCCTTTACCTGTCTCAATGGCCGCTGCCCCTGCTCGGCATCGATACCATCCTCTGGCACGCTCATGAAATGCTGTTTGGTTATGTGCTGGCGGTCATCGCCGGATTTTTGCTCGCCGCGGTCAAGAACTGGACCGGACAGCAGACGCTCAACGGCTGGAAACTGGGGGTCTTATTTTCCGTCTGGGCGGGCGCAAGACTTCTGCCCCTTTTAAATATCGGCTCGATTGAAATCATCGCCCTGCTGGATTGTTTATTTATCCTGTTGACCGCCGTCGCCGTTGCCATACCTGTCATCAAGGTTAAACAATGGACACAACTGGGTGTGCTGGCGATATTATTTTTATTTCTAATCGCCAATCTGTTTTACTACGCCGGTCTGCTGGATCTGGTAGAAAACGGCGCGCGCATCGGCATTTATTCCGCTTTCTATCTGGTGCTAATGATGATTTTTGTTATGGGACGGCGCGTCATTCCTTTCTTTATCGAAAGAGGCGTCAGCCAACCTGTTAGTCTGACCAATCGAAAATGGCTGGACGTCAGCACCCTGGTTTTACTGATCGCGCTGTGGTTTGTTGATGTGATTTATCTGCAAACGGAAACAGTCGGCGTACTGGCCACCATACTCTTTGTGCTACACAGCATTCGTTTATATGACTGGCATATCCGAGCCCTGTGGAAGTCATCCATGCTTTGGGTGCTATATTGCGCATACGGTTTTCTGACCCTGGGCTTTGCCCTCAAGGCCGCTTCGGTCTGGCTGGATGTCGCCACAACTCTGTCGCTGCACGCTTTCACCGTGGGCGGAATCGGTACGCTGACACTGGGGATGATGTCGCGCGTCACACTCGGCCATACCGGTCGCAATATTCAACAACCTCCGCGCGGCCTGGCTATCGCATTTGCGCTGCTACTGATCGCCGCGTTCAGCAGGGTCTTTTTGCCGCTGCTGCTGCCGGGGCTATACACTATGTGGGTCGCCATCTCGCAGCTACTGTGGATCGGCGGATTCGGGCTGTTTGTCATTCTGTTTATGTCCATGCTGATCAAGCCCCGTATTGATGGCCAGCCGGGATGATAAACATGAAGCAGGACAATGCGGACATCACGTTTTATAATCCTGTTCCTTTTTATTGTAGAGACCCCGCATGTTAAGTGTTAACGAATATTTTGACGGCCATATAAAATCCATCGCCTTCACTAGCGAGGGCCTGCCTGCCACTGTTGGCGTCATGGTTCCGGGTGAATATGTTTTCAACACCGCTGAAAGGGAAAAGATGACTGTGGTCAGTGGCGCGCTCACCATCAAACTGGCGGGCAAAACCGTGTTTACCATTTACAACGCCGGCGAGTCTTTTGATGTGCCTGCCGACAGCAATTTCGATGTTAAAGTTGAAAATGAAACCGCCTACCTCTGCCTGTACGGCTGATGCTGTTACCGCATTGTGTTAGTCATTAATAATCACATTGCTATCCCTGACAACGAAATAGAGATCAGTGCTATACGTGCACAGGGCGCGGGCGGGCAGAATGTTAACAAGGTATCATCAGCCATTCATTTACGTTTTGATATCAAGACCTCCTCCCTACCCGACGTTTACAAGCAACGACTGCTGACGCTGCGCGATCACCGCATCACCAAAGATGGCATTGTGATCATCAAAGCTCAGCAGAGCCGAAGTCAGGAAAAAAACAGAGAAGCCGCACTCAAGCGGCTTCAGGGGTTAATACGGAAGGTGCTGGTCTCGCCCAAAAAACGCAAAGCCACCAAACCCAGTAAATCTTCACATGAAAAACGCATGGACAGCAAAACCAAACGCGGACGGGCCAAGGATCTGCGCAAGAAGATCCAGGACTAATGTGTAAAAACAGCCTGTAGGTAAATAAATGCATTTAACGCAAAGGATGCTTTTTGCTCTCTGCGTTAAATGCAGGATTTCTGCCTATGCTCGAAATGGCAAATGAGCCAGAGACACCTTAAGCTTTTCTCTGCGCCTCTGCGGTGAAAAATCCTTCCTTGAATATTTTATGTCCCATCAGCCGAAGCTATCCATGGTAATACTGTCGTACCAGCCTCTGGCATAACGTGCTTCCTGCTGACGGTAATCAGCATCTTCATCTAAAGGGCTGACGCCGCCACCGGTACTGTATATACCTTTATTCTCGCTGTAACGATACACCGCAGCAACCGAAATGCCGTAGTCCGGCCCTACCAGGCTGTAACAGGTGTTGACGTATGATGGCTCGGGCATCTCTTTGCCGCGTAGTGATGAGACGATAGCGGCGGCGCAAACTTTGCCCTGGCTGTTCGCCGCGAAACCGGATTTAGGCATCGCACCGGCAATGCTGGCATCACCGATAACATGGATATCTTTGTGCACACTTGACTCGAAGGTTCTCTGGTTCACGAAACACCAGCCATCACTGTTGGTCAGGCCCGCCTGGTGCGCGATCATTCCGGCCTTATGCGGCGGAATAAAATTCACCACATCGCCTTTGTGTGCATCGCCGAATTCGGCGTAGAGGGTACGTTTCGCCACGTCGATCTCACCAATACGTCCACCCTCGCTGCCCGCCACCCATTCGACCATGCCGGGATAGAGCTTTTGCCAACCCTGCATGAACAGTGCCTGTTTGGAAAATTTGTCTTTGGCATCCAGCACCAGAATCTTGGATTTAGGTTTATGCTGCTTCAGATAATGCGCAATCAGACTGACGCGCTCATAAGGCCCGGGTGGACAGCGGAACGGGTTCTTCGGTGGCGCTACAATCACCACACCACCGTCATCCATAGCTTCGAGCTGATTGCGCAGTACGGTAGTCTGATTGCCCGCCTGCCAGGCATGGGGAATCGTTTCAGCATCCGCCGCCTCCATGCCATTGACCTCATCCCATTTGAAATCGATGCCTGGGGAGAGCACCAGCCGGTCATACTCAAGCTCCTTGCCATTATCCAGCTTCACTTTTTTTAGCGCGGCATCCACCCCGATTACCCGGGCATACACTACATTCACGCCTCGTTCACTCTGTGCGGCATAATCCTGAGTGATGCTGTCCATCTCCCGCATGCCACTGATAACCAGGTTGCTGAAAGGACAGGTCACGAAACGTTTCGATGATTCAATCAGAGTAATATCCAGATTACTGTCGAACCTGCGCAGATATTTGGCGCAGGTGGAACCCCCGAAGCCGCCGCCAACAATAATGACTCTGCCTGAAGGCGATTTGCTGAAGGCATTGACTAATCCCGGCGCTGACATTCCGGCACCGGTTCCTGCCAGCAGCTTTATAAACTTTCTGCGATTAAGTGTATTCACAGTAGCGTCCTATGGCAGCGTGGAAAAATAATCGGCGATAAGCGCAATTTCATCATCGCTATAACCGGCAGCATGTCGCCCCATTACTGTCGCTTCGCGTTTGCCTTCACGAAAATCGAGTAATGCCCGGGAAATAAACTGTGCAGACTTGCCGTTAATGGAGGGCATGGCACCCGGACTGTTACCATCAGTGCCGTGACAGGCAGCACAGGAGTTGCTCAACATGACGGCGCGGGTAATTTCGCTTGCCCGCACTTCAACGGCGTAGGCAAATGAACTCAATAAAATTAGACTCAATATCAGCAAACGTTGCATACGTAATACCTCCTAAGGATAATCAGAACTTGCATTTGCTCGCAGAGACTAAAAGCGAGAATATTGATCAGAATCTCTCAATATAAAAGTAAATGCTCTGTAGTTAACACTCCTGCATCCAAACCCAATTTGATACTTTCAAGCTTAATTACTGAGTTTACTTCCGATAATGGTTTCTTCATATCATTGCGGAAGGTCAACTATCGAATCCAGCACCATATCCGGCTTGATACCCCGCTCAAGATCACCTTACCGAAACTTGCCGGTGTAACCAGCACCGTTTTCAATCCCGTCAGCTGCGCTGCGCCGATCAGGTGAATGTCACCGGTATAGGATATTGCAATACCGTCTGTGTGGGCGCATAGCCACTAGTTCTGCGCAACGCCCAGATTCTGATCTTCACCTGCCTCGAGCAGGCTGCCGCCAGTACTATCAAATGTTGCGGCTGACATCCTCCTATCGACTTACATTCAAGTTGTGTTTTTAGCATCGCCCAGCTTACATCTAAAACCGATTTAGCCATTTTAGTTTTTGCAAGGCCGGACGCGCTGACGCTGCCAACGATAATTCGCGTTATTTCCGATCCTCTTTCGTTAAATCCGCCGGTATCTTACTCAACATTTTTTTACCGCTAAACATGGCGGAGATGAGGTTGCCGCCTTCGCGTATTTCGGTGACCACCACCGCCACAATATGCAGCACTATCAGGCCCAGCAGGGCATAGAAATTGTAGTAATGCAGGGTAATGAAGGGGTCGCGAAAAGCGCGCATGGATTCGTAGGCGGCGATATTGTACGTCTCCTTCGCGTAGGGCATCAGCGTTGCCGGATCAACACCGGGGGCAGCTATCCAGCTGGCAATCCAGGCGCCGATGGGCGGGTAGAAGATATCGGTTCCCGCCAGCACCAGCCCGGTGATGGCCTGTATTATCAGCATGAGTATCAGCAGGGTTACGGCAATGCGCCCCAGTGGGTTATGACCGAGGTACTGGCGTGGCCGCCCGGATTTGAAATCAGCAATGTAAGCACGCAGTTCATCCCGATAACCCTGACCGCCCGGCAGTATTGACCGCCAGCGCGCATGCGTCCCCCCGATAAAGGCCCAGATCAGACGCCACAGTAGATTTATTACAAATACATATCCGATCCAGACGTGCACCGTCTTTAACAGAATCTTGCCTTCGGTGGAGACACCGAGCGCCGATGCATTGAGGATGACAGTACCCAGAGCGACCAGCCCGAGTATGCATAGCACATTGATCCAGTGAAACCAGCGGACATTGGCGTCCCAGACGAAATAGGCTTTAAGTTCAGTCATAACGGATCTCCTGTGGCTGAGCATGTTGCGAGATTATGATTAGTCATTAACGATTTTTCTTTGAATCCGATTTTTTAAGTACTCGGTAGTAATCTACTGAAAAAACTAATCTCTCAACATTGCTTAAATTATGATTTTATATCAAATTAATATATCTGAATATTGTCGAAACTCAACAATATAAAAACAAGGGTTTGATTAGTACTATTCTTAAATATTTCATCTGATGCACATATTTAGAACCTGTCAGAATCTGATAAGCCTATCACCGAAAACTGAATTGAGACTGAAAATTGAAGACAGATTAATTAAAATAACAGAAATTCAAAAAGTTTTAACCATCTACCAATTTCCTCCAGCTGGTGCCTCACCTCTACTCAATTACCTCAACCGGCATCCCTGTTTCGATAATCCCGCTGCCGTCGGCAATTACATTCTGCCCGAATATTATTTTGTGATCGTGTTTGCGGTAGGTGATCAACGTTTTGGTGGGCTCACTGCCTCGCTCGGCGCTGGCAATATCAATACTGGGTATAACGCAGCGACTACAGGGCTTCACAATTCTTAAAAAAATATCACCTGCTTTAAGCATTTTCCAGCGGTCTTCAGCAAAGGCTTCGCAACCGCTGACGACTATATTTGGCCTGAATCGCGCCATGGGAATTACTTCATTCAACCGTGAATTCAAATCATTCAGCGAGGCCTGCGTGGTCAGCAAGATTGGGAAGCCATCGCTAAAGACGGTCTGGTCATTGGGTTGTGCGTAGGTTTGATCGACGATGCGTGTTTCATCATCGGGGAAATAGACTAATCGGCATTCTATGTTCAGGAATTCGCTGAGCCATTTGGCGACTTCATTGCCGGCATCGTAAGCATTGCATTCGTCTTCCCAGACTATGACTTTGCGGGCGACGCTGCCATCGGGCATGTTGACCTTGATAGCCGGCATATTAACTGCAGTTATTTTCAGGCTGCAATCGACTTTGGGATTGAGTAGCTCGGATTGAATCAAACATAGCCGTGCAACCTGGCGTTGTGTGACCATCACGCCTTTATCATCAACAACCATCCAGCGGCGGTCGTGTTTTAAACCACCAAACTGTAATTCAGATTTTTGCAGCTGAATTTGCCGCATGGATTTGACGGGGTAGATGGCGAGTTCGGAGATAATTAGATCAGACATGGTCATGTTGCCTTTTTAAAATCATTCACCGCAGAGATCGCACTAAAATGCCGGGAGCATTTTGAGCGCACGCAGTGCGGCCCGGAGGGCGGAGCGCAGGATTGCGCGAAGCAAAGAACGCAGAGAGAAACATTTTTCATAAAACAACATTAGACATCAATAGCGCATGCTATGCATTAAAATTAATACAATAACAAAGTTACATCGACATTAACTTTTGCTTTTCTCTGCGTTCTTTGCGACCTCTGCGGTAAAAAATATCTTTTAAATATTTTTACTTCGCCTCGGCGGTAAATACTGTGTTTTAGCGTTTATCAATACTGCAACACGCTTCCAGCCGGCGCTGCATTTCCTCCAGTCCCAGTTCCCGGGCGCGTTCGATATTGCGCTCGGGAATTTTTTCCGGCTCGGGATAATTATCTAACGCCTGTTCCAGACTGGCTTCGCGGATGAGATGCAGCATGGGATAGGGGGAGCGGTTGGTGTAGTTAGCGGCATCGTTCTGCTCGGCACCGGCAAAACAGTAATCGGGGTGAAAGCTGGCGACCTGATAAACACTTTCATAACCCTGATCCGCGAGCAACCCCTCTGCCAGTTCGACCAGTTCCAGATAATCCTCAAAACCCTGAAAGCCTTCCGGAAAGATCAGCAGCGTGGTTTCAATAGCTTCATTATTATCAAGCTGAACACACTCATCAATCATCGTCTTCAACGCCGACTCCGCGGCCCTGTCGGGTTTGACGCTGTAGCGAATGCTGCCACGTTCCAGTTCGCGCCGGGCAAACGGGCAGAAGTTGTTTTCGACGATCACGGTTTTAACCCAGCAGCGAGTCTGCTTGATGACACCCTGTTCGATCATGCTTTGGTCGCTACGGGCCTGCTCACTGCTGACCGGATTTTCACTCATATCATGCTACGCTTGCATCCCTTAGCGGGAAGCACGAGCACCCATCTGATCAAGACCCTGACTGCGCAGGTATTCTTCATAGTTGCCGTCGAAGTTGACGATACCGGTAGGAGTCATGTCGATTATGCGTGTCGCCAGCGAGGAGACAAACTCACGGTCATGGCTGACGAACAGCAAGGTGCCGTCGTAGTTTTCCAGCGCCAGGTTTAGCGATTCAATTGATTCCATATCAAGATGATTGGTCGGCTCATCCATAAGCATAATGTTGGGCTTCTGCAACATCAGCTTGCCGAAGATCATGCGCCCCTGCTCACCCCCGGAGATGATTTTGACCGACTTGCCGATATCATCCTGCGAAAACAACAGACGCCCGAGTACGCCGCGTACGACCTGCTCATCATCACTGGGCTGTTTCCACTGGCTCATCCACTCGAACAGGGTCATGTCCTTTTCAAAGTCCGCCGAATGATCCTGTGCATAGCTGCCCAGTTTTGAATTTTCCGACCACTTCACCTTACCGCTATCGGCTTCGATATCACCGAGCAGAGTGCGCAGCAGCGTGGTTTTACCAATACCATTCGGGCCGATGATAGCAACGCGTTCGCCGACCTCTAGCATCAGGTCGAGATTTTCGAACAGCGGTACTTCGTTATCATAATGTTTCTTCACACCCTCAGCTTCCAGCGCCAGACGGAACAGTTTCTTGTCCTGCTCAAAACGGATATAGGGATTCACCCGACTCGAAGGCTTTATTTCTATCAGCTCAATTTTATCAAGCTGCTTGGCGCGTGAAGTGGCCTGTTTGGCCTTGGAAGCATTCGCCGAAAAGCGGCTGACGAAGGTTTGCAACTCGGCAATTTTGACCTTCTTCTTGGCGTTTTCGGAATACATTTTTTCGCGCACCTGGGTGGCGGCGATCATGTATTCATCATAGTTGCCGGGGAACAGGCGCAGCTCGCCGTAATCCAGATCGGCCATGTGGGTGCAGACGCTGTTGAGGAAATGACGGTCATGCGAGATGATGATCATGGTGCTCTTGCGCTGATTGATGATCTCTTCCAGCCAGCGAATGGTATTGATGTCCAGGTTGTTGGTCGGCTCGTCGAGCAGCAGAATATCCGGGTCGGAGAACAGCGCCTGCGCCAGCAGCACCCGCAATTTCCAGCCGGGGGCGACCGCGCTCATCGGGCCGTTGTGCTGCTCCAGCGGTATATCCAGGCCCAGCAGTAATTCGCCGGCACGTGACTCGGCGGTGTAACCATCCATTTCGCCAAAGTGCACTTCCAGATCCGCCACCTTCATGCCCTCTTCTTCGGACATTTCCGCCAGGCCGTAAATACGATCACGTTCCTTCTTTACTCCCCAGAGTTCAGCGTGCCCCATAATGACCGTATCAATAACGGTGCACTCTTCGTAAGCGAACTGATCCTGGCGCAATTTACCCACACGCTGGTTCACGTCGACCGACACACTGCCCGCGCTCGGCTCCAGGTCACCGCCCAGGATTTTCATGAAGGTAGATTTGCCACAACCATTGGCGCCGATCAGGCCGTAACGGTTGCCGCCGCCGAATTTTACGGAAATATTTTCGAACAGGGGCTTGGCCCCGAATTGCATAGTAATGTTAGCTGTTGTAATCAAAGTATGTACACCAAATAGGCTTGCGTGAAACTGCCTATTATCCCATATTTAAGGCTTCCACTGTATATAATTTGACCAATTAATAAGGGCAGCTCAACTCAACACCAAGGTATTTCGAAGCGGTATTCTCATCAAAGCGAAATCCGCCCTTGATGCCCAGCCGCCACTGTCTGTTGAGTGCTATTTCGGTGAACGCCCAACCCAGTTGAAAAGCGGAGTAGGAGGGATCACCCTGATGGATGAGCTCGGGACCATGGTAACCGCTGCTTTCATAACGCCGCAGAAAACGGAGACGCGCCCAGTGCGCGTTACGCCCCGGGATATATTCGAGGTTTCCGTTCACCTTGAAATCACTGGAATTTCGCCGCTCACCCTCCAGCTGTAGCTTGAAATTGGCCGTGACACCGGCGGAATCATTGGCGGAGTCATGGGGGCTCAGGCGCGTGTCCGCCTGCACCACGCCGAGACGCCCATTCCACCAGTAGTTATCGCCGGAGTCGTGATAGCCGATGGCTGCCGAGAGTGCATCAATGCGGGCATCAATATCGACAGCGCCTGCCGAATAGGCATAGGTCTGATAATCGGCCCAGAGATGCAATACATAACCACTGGCCAGATCACTCCCCGGCAGCGGCAGCGCGGTGCCGATATAATAGTAAACCGAGCCTGTGTTTGTCAGTTCCGCACCGCTAAGAAACAGTTTCTCGGCAGCCTGAGCCGTCGCCGATGCGCTCAGCATCCCGGCCAGCAAGATCCTTCTAAGCCGCCTGCTCATCGCGTACCTCTTTCTCTTCCTGCACGTACGGCTCGACCAGTTTATAAACATACAGGGTCGCACTCGGGCTTTCCAGCGTCTCCACCAGCTCAACCTGCTTCAGTGTATCCGGATGCGCCATGCGGGAATATGTTTTAAGAACCAGCGCTTTATTCTGCTGCAACGGTGCAAACGAAATCACGATCGAGCCATGGGTATATACATCGTGTGCAATTAAACCCATCGCCGATTTTTCTTCGCTTTCTGAGGCATAGTGATAGCGCACCGCCCCCCAGTAATCAGCGCGAACCTGCCTGATAATTTCCTGCTTCTTAATTTTCTTCAGCAACCATTCAAAAGGGGTCAGTGACTGCTCGGTGAGATGATGCAAAGTCCATTGCAGATCGGAACCGTATAGAAAAAGATCCAGCTCGTCCTGATTATCTTCATACTCCCAGATAAAATGACAGCCCACGCCTTTGATATAGCGCTCGCCATGCTCATCGGGCGGCGACAGCATCCTGGCCGCCACCACACCGTGAAACAGCAGTTCGCCACTGGGCATGGTGATTTTGCCGGAGATGGGGTCACCGATTTCCAACGTATTCGGGAAGCCCCCATAAAACTTGCAGCCCGATGATGAAATATTATCCACCGTCACATAGATGGTTATCGCCGCCGTTGAAATCTCAGCAGGTAGATTAATGGGGAACCGGTAATCGCTACGCTTAAAACGACTGACGCTGGAAGTAAACCGCAACAGGTAAAAGGCAACGCCACTGTTAATAAGGGCCCATATTATATTTGAGATGACACCCTCAATCGGTAGATAACCATATGCATAATACAGCCCGATACCGAGCGGAATCGCGATGACATTAATCGTCAGCACGATAATTTGCGGCATTAACATACGCTTGCTCACCTGATTCCGGCTCAGGCTTTTATCCGTCACCTTGAACGCTCTATTACTGCCAAACCACGCCAGAGTTGCCCAGGCAAATGCGAAGAAACGACCGAAATTGTATTGCTCGATATAAAACATTTTTCCGTAGCCGCGACCCACCTCTTCGAACACCAGATAGCTGAGCAGATAATAGGGAATGAAATGGAGAAGAAACTCCGAGTTGATGGCATCAATTGGCATAATACCGGTAAACAGCACAATCGCCGGTGCCATGTAAAACAGCCCCTTCTGCCAGCCGTCGAAATAGGTCAGTACCGATGCCAGATAATTGAGCCGCTGTGCCAACGTCAAGCCCCTGGCGCTTAGAATCCCCTCCATTCTCCAGACCTGCATCGCGCCCTGCCCCCAGCGCACCCGTTGACTTAGAAACGGCGCGATGTTCGAAGGCGCTATGCCGTAAGCCATGGATTGCTGCATATAGATTGAACGATACCCTTTTTTGTGCAGCCGCAGTGAGGTATGCAGGTCTTCAGTGAGTGTGCCGGTAGCAAAACCGCCAATGGATTCCAACGCACTTCGGCTTACAATGGCACAACTGCCGCAGAAAAAGGCTGCGTTCCAGTAATCCTTGCCGCGCTGAATCACTCGAAAGAATAATGACTGCTCAGTCCAAATCCGCTTGTTACCTTTACCCTGACGGTGCTGATAGGAATCGAGGTTGTAAAAATCCTGCGGTGTCTGCACAAAAGCGACATTCTCATCGGCAAAATAACCGATGGTATTGGTGATGAAGTTTCTCTGCGGGCAGTGATCCGCATCAAAAATACAGATGAAATCACCTTCACTGTGCGCTAAGGCATAATTTAAGTTGCCCGCCTTAGCGTGCTCATTGCCCTCCCGAGCCAGATAGCGAACGCCATATTGCGCTGCTAGCGCCTGCATTTCAGGTCGGCGACCGTCATCGAGCAGCCAGGTGACATGCCCATAATCCATGTTCTTCGCGGCAATAAGGGTTTTTCGAATCAAATCAACCGGCTCATTGATGGTCGGAATAAAGACATCGACGCTCCGGCCCTTAATAACCGGCAAGGGATCACGCCGGGTGAGGCGCGATACCATAAAAACATGCAAAGCCGAGCCGATTAATCCGTATACTTCCGCCACGTACAGAGTAACCGAAAAGAACATGGCTTCGCGATTGAACGAACCCAATCGCCACAGCAGATACCAGATGGCCACCATGAAAAAGGTGATGACCAGAAGCCGTCGATAATGTCCGAGAGAAATATAAGGTGTCATAGCCTGTTCTTAAATTACGCGATATCACGTATCTTTTTTATTTTTAACACTTAAATCCATTATAAATATATCTCATTAAAAAAACATGCTTATTACTCAGGACACACTTTCCCAGTCTTTTGCTGCACTGACACCCGACCATATTCTGGACGCCATTGAGGCGACCGGGCGGATATGCGATGGCCGTTTTCTGGCGCTGAATAGCTATGAGAACCGGGTCTATCGGATTGGCATTGAAGATGACCGGCCCATCGTTGCCAAGTTTTATCGCCCGCACCGCTGGAACGACGCCGCCATTATCGAAGAGCACCGGTTCACCCTGGAGCTGGCGGAAGCGGAAATCCCGGTGATCGCGCCCCTCGCCGACGAACACGGTGAAACCCTGTTCCAACACGGCGAACACCGTTTTGCGCTCTACCCCTGCCGCGGTGGTCGTGCACCGGAACTGGATAACCCCGAGCAGCTGGAACAACTGGGCCGGTTTATCGGGCGCATTCATGCCCTCGGAGCCGGCAAAAAATTCCAGCACCGCAAGACCCTGAACATCGAAACCATGGCAATAGCACCGCGCGCTTTTCTCCTCGAAAACAACTTCATTCCCGCGCATCTGCTCGACGCCTACACCACAGTCACCCGCGATCTGATCGAACAGGTCGAGCGCAGTTTCGAGCGCGCGGGCAAGGTCGATTACATCCGCCTGCACGGCGACTGCCATCCCAGCAATATTCTGTGGACCGATGCCGGCCCGCACATCGTCGATTTTGACGACGCCCGCACCGGCCCCGCCATTCAGGACCTGTGGATGTTTCTTTCCGGCGACCGTTTTTACATGACCGAACGTCTTGCTGATCTGCTGGAAGGCTATACCCAGTTTTATGATTTCAACCCCGCCGAGCTGCATCTGGTGGAAGCCCTGCGCACCCTGCGCATTATTCATTATTCATCCTGGATCGCCTCACGCTGGAATGACCCGGCCTTCCCGCGAGCGTTCCCGTGGTTCAACACCAGCCGTTACTGGGAAGACCATGTTTTATCTTTGCGTGAACAGTCGGCATTGTTGAATGAAGCGCCTTTGGTGTGGGACTGAAACCTGAGAAAGAATTTTCACCGCAGAGGCGCAGAGAAAATCTTAAAGTGTATAAATCAAAAGCTTTTACCGCAGAGATCGCAGAAAGAACCTTTGAGGCTTTAAAGTAAACGCTTGTACCGCAGAGGCACCTTCTCTGTGCACCTCTGCGGTGAAAATGCTTTACAATCCATCCGGCAAAACAAACTCCCAATCACTTTTAACTTCTGCATCGAGCTCATCCCAGCACGGGCACTTGTTTTTTCCATGGTTACCCGGCCACCGAATCATACCCAATACACTAGCTAAGCTTGATCATGCTCAGGTAATTCTACGGCACTGTTTTTTACAAGTAACCATTTGATTTTGACGTCTAAAAGGGTACTATCTGTTCTCAATTGGGACGAACTTCAATAAAATTGTCATAAATGTGATAAATGGATCAAATCGTTAAATCGGATAGCTCCCGCAAACGGATGCGGGACAAAGCAAAACAGCTACTTCAGGAAATTGAAGTGGAGCGTCTGCCGACCCTGCCAAATATTGTGCTTTCTCTGCTCAGAGCCGGCAACGATCTCTCCAGCTCCTGCGAACAGCTTGCCGAACATATTGATAAAGACCCCGCATTGCATCTGCGTCTGCACTCCGTCTGCCAGCATTATGGTTGTGACTATGACCCCGGTGCATCTAGCACACAACGACTCCAGCAGCTCGACCAGCACACTATAAAAAGCCTGATCATCACCTCCGCAAGTCAGCAATACTTCACCACTCGCAACCATCAAGCCGACCATCAGCAGCAGACCCGTTTTCTGAAACGCCACTGGCAGCACTCACTGCTCTGCGCCACCCTCGCCAAAGCCATCGCCCGTCATAGCCGGTACCAGTATCCGGAAGAGGCCTATACCGCCGGCCTGTTGCATGACATCGGCCAGCTGATGCTGCATTGCGCCTATCCTGATATTTATGCCACACTTACCATCTCTGATGAGGATGATCTCGCGCTGCATGACCTGGAAAATAACGAGTTCGCCTGCGACCATCTCTATCTCGGTGCCGAATTGCTCCGCCTCCAAAATGCCAACTCATTCCTGTGCGATGCGATTCTGTATCACCACCAGCCGCTTGATCAGCTCCTGGATACCCATCCGCTGGTAAAAATTATCAACTTTGCCAACCGGCTCAGCAACACTGATTTAAACAGCCCGAAAGGCAGCCCGCACAATGCTATCTTTGATCACGCCGATCAACTTTTTAGCTTTAACCGTTCTACTGTCATTGAGATTCTGAGCGAAGCTAATGAGCACCTGAATAATTGCGCGCTTGAATTCGAGATTGAGCTCGACGACGGCGACAGCGATAAGGAAAGTTCACGCTTCAGTCAGGCTCGAATCGAACAGACTCAGGCTCAGCTGGATGAGCAGATTAAACTTATCGGCCTACTCGATGGTTTGCACCAACATCTGTCCCGAGTGAATGATGACGTTGAACTGTTCATCACTATCGAGCAGTACACCCATCTATTGTTTGGTGTCGAGTACAATATTACTTTTCTGTACGATGTCGGCGACAAAAAAATCCGCGCCATGGCCCCCGCAGACCGACATCTTGCTGATCTTGAAATTCCATTACTACCCGATCGCAGCATTGTCACTGACTGCCTGCTCGAGAAACAGCCTCTGCACTCCTTTAGCCATTCGTACAACAAGCTCAGCCTCATCGATCAACAGCTGTTATCAGCCGGCGCTAAACAGGGCATGATCTGCCTGCCTCTGCTCAACCATCACGAAATTATCGGCGTACTGACACTGGCAGTAGATCGCCAACAGCAAATGACCCTGTGGAAACAGCTGCCCCTGCTCAGCCACTTCAGTCGTGAAATAGCACAAACCATCTATGCCCGCTACAGCCGTCAGACTATAACTGCAACCGGCTCAATCGATTATGAGGCGCATATTCGCGAGGTGATACACGAAGTGGGCAACCCGCTCAGCATCATTAACAACTATCTGGAGATTCTCAGCCTTAAGCTGGACGATGAAAATCAGGCGCACACCGATATCACGACCATCAAAAGCGAAATTTACCGCATCAGCGAAATTCTCCAGCGCCTTAAAGCGCCCTCAAGCTCCGCCCGCACCGGCGTAGTGACGAAAGTGGATGTTAACAAGCTGCTCACCGAGCTGACACAAATTTTCAAAACCTCCTTACCGGCAAGCAATGCTATTGAGCTGAAACTTGAGCTTGATCCGAAACTGCGCGCGATAAACTGTAATGCTAATGCCATCAAACAAATTTACACTAATCTAATAAAGAATGCGATAGAGGCATTTACAGAAAACGGTCAGATTATGGTCTACACTCATGATCAGGTTAATGTTGATGGCAAAACTTACATTGAAGTATCCGTTGTCGACAATGGCCCGGGCATTCGAGCTGGAGTACTGAACGGGTTATTTAAACCGGTTCAAACTGACAAGGGAGATGGCCACGCTGGCATAGGACTGAGCATTGTTAAAAAGCTGGTCGATGAAATAAACGGTTCAATCAGTTGCCGAAGCAACAATCGGGGCACGGCTTTTCAAATACTGATCCCTGATAAATAAAATTAAAGCACTACTCTGGATACGCGCACATAACAATAACTAGCCACATTATGCAATAGAGTAATAATAATGATAAAAAACGAACAAAACATTCTTGTCATTGATGATGACCCTGTTATGCTTCGCAGCTTAAAAGAGCTCCTTGCGATACATGATTATGACACCGATGTCGCGACCGGTGGTGAACAGGCAATATGCCTTATAAATAACAAAGATTATGATCTGATTTTACTGGATCTGCATATGCCTGATGTAAACGGCTATGATGTAATGCAACACATCAAATCGGTCAATCAGACACCAGCCATTATCATAGTCAGTGGTGAAAACAGTTTCGAAGCAGCACGCAAAGCCTGCTCCGGTGGCACCTATGCCTACCTCAGCAAGCCTTATAAAACCAATGAGCTGCTTAACACAGTCAGGCTTGCACTAAGAGAAAAGCATCTTAAGAAGCTCAATTCGGTTGTGCAGCATCAGCTTAAGGAGTCCGAGCGACTGCATCGCTATCTGGTCAACACCTCGCCTGATATTATTTATATTCTTGACCCTCAGGGTTCCTTTACGTTTATCAACCAGCGCATCGAAAGCCTGTTGGGCTTCTCTCCGGAAGAACTCATCGGTAAACATTATTCGATACTGATTCATCAGGACGATGCCAAGCACGCTAAATACGTTTTCAACGAACGTCGCGTGGGCGAGCGTGCTTCGAACAATATCGAGCTTCGTCTCAAATGCAAGGACACTGACAAGCCGCGCTATTTCGAAAACAAAATGCTGCCCATCGAACTCAGCTCCATGGGCATTTATACCGGCGCGAACAACAATAAGAAAAACACCTATTTGGGCACTTATGGCGTCGCCCGCGATATTACCGAGCGCAAGATCGCCGAAGAGACCATTACCTATCAGGCCTATCATGACCTGCTCACCCGACTACCCAATCGGAGCTTGCTGCGAGACCGACTGAATCTGGCCATTACTCAGGCCAAACGCGAAAATGAAATGCTGGCGGTTATGTTTCTGGATCTGGATCGATTCAAAAACATCAATGACAGCTTAGGCCACATTACCGGTGACGAACTATTGCAGCAGGTCAGCGCCCGTCTTAAAAGCTGCCTGCGCGAAGGTGATACACTGGCGCGTTTTGGCGGCGATGAATTCACGCTGCTGCTGCCCAAAATCACCAACCGTAACGCGGACGCTAAAAAAATCGCGGAAAAAGTCGCCTATGTATTAAAAGAACCCTTTTTCATTGATAACAACGAGCTTTACGTCAGCGCCAGTATCGGCATTTCCCTCTACCCACAGGACGGCCAGAACATGGATACGCTGATTAAAAACGCCGACATCGCCATGTACCATGTCAAAGGCCAGGGTAAAAATGGTTTTCAGTTCTTCTCCGATGAGATGGATACGCCCTACTACAAGAATTTGTCTCTCGATACCGGTATCCACAAGGCGCTCGACAATGAAGAATTCACCCTGCTTTATCAGCCTCAGATTAATGTTAGCTCCGGTGAGATCGTCGGTGTCGAAGCACTGCTGCGCTGGCATCATCCCGATCTCGGCTGCATTATGCCCAGCGAATTCATCCCTTTCGCCGAAGAAACCGGCCTGATCATAGACATTGACAACTGGGTGATAAAAAACGCGCTTTGCGAAATCAGCCAATGGCATCAATCCGGATTACCGGAAGTGCGTATGGCGATCAATATCTCAGCGTGCCATCTGGCCAGAGAAAACTTTGTTGCAGAGATCGCCCAGGCGCTAACTGATTTCAATGTACCGGGGAGATACATTGAAATTGAAATTACCGAAAACGCCATCATGGAAGACATGGAAGGTGTTATTCATAAACTCAAGAAACTAAGAAAGCTGGGTATCAGTGTGGCGATTGACGATTTCGGCACCGGTTATTCATCACTCACCTATCTGCACAAGCTGCCTATACATACCCTGAAAATTGATCGCACATTCCTGCAAGTCGAACGCTTTGCCAATGATGATCACACCATTGTGAACACCATCGTCGCTATGGCCAAGGGCCTGAAACTGAATGTCATCGCCGAGGGTATTGAAAGTCAGCGGCAGCTGGATTATCTGCGCGAGATTGGCTGTACCGAAGCGCAGGGATTCTTATTTGGCAAACCGGTGGAAGCCACCCTTATTAAAAGCCTTCTCACGAAAAAACCTTTTGTCCTACCCGATGCCAACAAGCCGGGGCTTGGTTTACACCGCAAGCAACACTGAAAACCGTGTACTTTTATAATTTCCACACAGCTATTATTAACTACAACATGAATTGGCCGCTAAGGCGGTGAAAAAGCCCTTCCTCTTTAACCGATATGCAACTCTTCCATAAAGTAGCAAATACAATCCTGTCGCATTGCAGTTTCGCAGGTAGTGAACATGGACAGTATCACCGGCTTTTTGAACAGTAGCTTATGGTCAGCCCTCTCTATATATTCGTCAGTGACATCTTCGTTGCTTTCACTGCTGACAACGATGAATTTTTCTATGTCGTTGCTAACACTCGCAAACTCGGTACCGGCAGCAATAAGCTGAAAGTTGTTCTCTTCCAGCAGGGCGTTTAAATTAAGCCCGCTCTGTCCTGCATCAATGCCCAGCGTGACGGTTGGCAGCAAGGTAACGCGTGCGATGGTGTGATGCAGTTTTAGTTTATGCTTAAGCGGTGATGAGAGGTCATCCAGTGCCAGAATATTTTCGAGATAGTTGAGGGCGTGATCTTCACCCGAGCGGTCACCTGACTGACCACATTCCAGCACAGTAGCGGGGCAGAAATCTGAAAATGCGGATGACTGCACGCCTTTGGGACTGGTGAAGTAAACCGCAATGTCACTGAATTCTGACGCCAGCACGAGTCCATGCGGATTAAGGTTATTGATGCATGCGTAATGCGGATTTTTGCCGGTGTTGTTGTGTATATCGATACTGGCGAACGGCTTTTTTTTACGCATGATCCGGGCCACCGTCTGCATCATATCTTTTTCCGCTGAGTCACGGTGTAGCGTACCCGGCCAGATACGATTGTAATCATCCTGATGATCAAGCCGGCGTTGATTTTCCTTCGCCGCCTCAATGTTGCCCACAAACACGGAAACGGCTCTGGGCAGTTGTTTGCCGCTATATTTTTTCAGCAGGCGTTGAATTGCGTACAGGCCAGTGGTTTCATTGCCGTGCAATAGTGTTGAAATGAACAGCGGTTGCGACTTCACTCCTTCCAGATGAAACAGGGTGGGTGCTTTTAAAACCGTGTACAGCTCTTCTGCTTTTGCCGTGAGGAAGCCCTCGGGAATCTCGTACATTTCGCTTAACATGGTGTCGCCTCGAGATCCCATTCGTGCACCGGTCTGCCTGTTTTCTGGTTGTTCAGGTAGGTGAGCGTCAGCAGGGATCTATCATTGTTATGTGTTTTTAGAAAATCGAGCTGCCATTGACTGCCGGTTCTATTTTTTTCGACGCGCTGCCTGATGACGGCGAGATAACGTCTGCAATCCTGCTGATTAATGCCCAGTTCAGCCAGGCCTGTTTCTGCCTGATCAAGCAGACGTTTTAGAATAATAGTTTGCAGGGTATCGACTTTATCATCGAACCAGTGCGTCTTGTGTTTGAGCCCCACTTGCGCAGCGCGGTAGAAATCATGCTTGGCATCAGCGAACGGCAGACTACTTTCAGGTGGCTCATCCAGAGTGGCGTAATAATGTACCAGGCCATAATAAAAAGCGATGTTGGCAATGTTATCTATCGTGCTGGGCGCGCTGGCACACACCCTGTGCTCGATGCGCAGGTGCGGCTGCATGGCTGCTTCAAAACCAATCAGGGGGCGATTCCAGCGCCAGATAGTGCCATTGTGCAAGCGCAGATGTTTGAGCTCATCGCGTCTCGCCTGATAGTGCACCGGCAGCAGTATCGGAAAATGCTCCAGATTTTCCTGGAAACATTCAAACAGCGAATCGCGTGCATAACCCGTACCAAAACTGACCCGCCGCAGCGGACCCGATGCAGCGCCACCATAACCGCCGGTGGGCACGGCCTGCTCAAACACCGGGATACGCGTTTCCTGCCATAACCGCTTGCCAAACAGACAGGGTGAATTGGCACTCACCGCGACCATCACCGACGACAACAGAATTGAGGCATTGTAATAACGTACCGCGACTTCCTGCGGCACCTGTATATGAATTTGCAGCGAGGTGGCAGCGGCTTCCAGCATCACATCCTTGTGCATCACCTGCAGATGCTCTTCGCCATTGATGTTTAATTCAATTTCGAGGCCATCACGCTGTCTCAAAATTTGCTCGTTCAGCGCCTTGTAGCGATCCATCAGTGAAATATTATCAAGCGTGAGATCAGTGTCGCGCAGGGTCGGCAGGATGCCGATGCCGAGAATATAACTATCTAGAGATTCTGCAGTATTTGCACACTGCTGCCACAGCGCATCCAGCTTATGTTCAAAGCTGGAGAGCACGTTCCCGGTTAATCGCTCTGCCTCGACATTGAGCTCAACATTAAATCTGGCCAGTTCAGGACTGAGCAGAGGGTTATTCGCCCGATTAAGAAATGCATCGTTGATGGCGGCAGGATTGCTCTGTTGATCAACCAGCCAGGCCTCAAGCTCATAACCCGCCAGCGGTGCCGTTGATGCAAACCGCTGCTGATTAAACCAGTCTTTTATCAGCGCCGTCTCGTCTTCAAGCCGGGCCAAAAATTGCTGGTAATCTGACTTATTATAATGACTATAAAGTATCTCTTCGCCCATAGCCTCAGCCCCTTCCTGACGGATCGCTCATCGTTTTAGCCGTTTCACCGATCTTCTGCTTTATTGTAGGGAAAACGAGTATGACCGTAGCGGATGATCAGAACAGTCAGGGCGATAATCAGCACTGCCCCGGCAATACCCAGCACTCGCATGGTGTCGATATTTTTCATGTCCAGAATCATGTAACGCGCCAAAGCCACGATGGCGATATAGAGAGGAATGCGCACCGGTAACTTACCTGACTCCAGATAGATAGCTACCATCTCAAGGACTTCCAGATAGATGAAGAGCAACAACAGGTCGGCCAGGGTTACAGTCCTGGCATTTACCATGGCGAAGACCTCTACTCCCATGGCGATGACGGTGGCAATTGCGATGATCAGCAGTCCGATGCTTTGAATCCAGGTCAGCGCCTTATACCCGGCATTTCTAATGTTATTCATAGCCATTCCTTAAAGTGTCAAGTTGCTGTCAGGCATACTACCTGAAATCACATTTTGATCCGGATTAATTGTATCAGGCAGTTGTTGATTCAGGTCAAGCCTAGGTGTCCGGCCTTTCTATTAAATGACCGATTTTTACATGTCATCATTTTTGTCGGTGAATAATGCCCGGACCCAACATCATTTCCATCACCCTTAAATCTAATCACATCAGGACAATTGAACAGTCATGTCAAAACAGATGAGCCCCAGCATCGCCGCTCAGGAGTACGCTATCAGCTACGCTGAATTAATGGACTTGTCACCCCACCGTGCCCTGCTTCGTTTTCATCAGCGTCACGATCAGCGCATTGAAAATATTACAGCACGCTCCACGCAGAGCAAAGCCTGCTTTAACGGCTGCGCATACTGCTGTCATTTCAAGGTGATTGCCGATGCGGTTGAAATCTTTGCCATGGCTGATTTCGTGCTGGCTAACTTCGACACACAGCAGATTGATCAGATCATACAATCAGCGAAACATAATATCGAAGAATCCAGGCACCTCAGTCATGAGGAACACGCCACCATCAACCAGAAATGCCCGTTGCTGATCAACAACAGTTGTGTGGTGTACCCGGTCAGATCAATTAAGTGTCGAAACTTCCACGCCACCGATGTAAGCGGCTGTCGCGCCTCTTACGAAAATCCTAAAGACCTGACTATTCTCAACGACAGCATCCCGGAAGTTTATATTGTGGCAACCGGCAGCGGTGATGGCTTTATCACCGCGCTGCACAACCATGGCTACGATGATCGAAGCTATGACCACAATGCTGCTTTTGTTGAAGCGCTGGAAAACCCAGGCTGCTGGCGTCGATACGATGCCGGTCGGCGTGCCTTCATCACGGCAAAATATGATAATTATTGATGCTACTTTGATAGGCTTTTAACCCGATTGTTTTACCCGGTAACAGGGCGAGGTGAAAACAGCTTGCGCAAATGATTTTTAGTGACCCATAAAAATGCCGGACTGAAGCGGTCGCTTCGGCCCGGCATAACGGCCTTCTGTTCACTGATAATGGCTTTGCCTGATCAGCAAATTCATTATCAGTGTTAACTTTATAATGCTTCAGTTTCAGGATCAAAAATATCTTCGACCACGACCACTTTTGGTTTTGGATAAAAGTTAAATTCTGTCGCCGAGGCAATGGTGTAGGCACCCATCTTCTTGCCGACCAGAATATCCCCAATCTCCATATCGGGCAGTTCAATATCTTCAGCCACAACATCGATGCTGTCGCAGGTGGGCCCTGCCAGAACGCTGGATAAAAACTCACCGGTAGGATCAAAGGGTTTCAGGGGCGCTAACGGGTAGGTGGCATGATCAAACATCTGGCCACTAAAACCGCCATAAACTCCGTCATCCAGGTAGTACCAGATTTTTGCACCCCGTCTCGCTTTACCCACAATGGAAACCACTTCGATCATTGACGGCGCTGCGATGAACCGTCCGGGCTCTGCAAAAATTTCGATATTTTCCGGCAGCTCACTCAGCGCCTCCATGACCGGCGCACAAAAATCTGCGATAGGCAGCACCGCTTCCTGATAGGAAACCGGGAAGCTGCCGCCAATGTCCAGAAACTTCCAATTGACGCTGTTCATGACTTTCATCGCCGCGATACTTGCTCGAATCGCATTGGCCTGGGTCATCGGCGACAGGGACTGTGAACCTACATGGAATGACAGACCGATCACTTCAATACTGTTTTGCTGCGCGAACTCCACCAACAGCGGCAACTCTTCCAGCGCGCAACCAAATTTCCGCGACAGATCGACCACGGCCTGCTTGCTGCGGAAACTCACTCGAACTATCAACTCAACCTGACCGGCGTAGGGAATGAACTTTTTGAGCTCTTCCATGTTGTCAATGACGAAGCGGTTACAGCCGAATTCGAGAGCGCGTTTAATTTCTTTATCTTTTTTGATCGGATGGGTATGGATGCACTGATCACCCTTAACGCCAAGCGATTCGACCAGCTCCACTTCACCGATGGTCGCCAGATCAAAATTACAGCCCAGTGACTTGAGTCGTTTGATTAACGCTGGATGCGACAGCGCTTTCAATGCATAAAAAAGCTTTACCCCGGGAAGGGCTGCCTGCAGCGACTTGTACTGGTAATCCACTTCACTTAAGTCGAGCACCATGAAAGGAGTTTCGTGTTTGGATACCAGCTCTTCCAGACTGGCGCGATCGAACTCCTCCAGGACATCGGGATGGGACTCTTCCGCAAAACGCTCAACGATAGTTTGCTTAACCATTTTCAATGCTTCCTTAATATTGCGGCAGGAAAACTAACCTGAGGCAGTGAGGTTTTAAAAATGCGTCTTAGCCTTTGCTTGTGCCAGACGCGACTCTGATTGTGACCGAATTTACAGCTCCAGGGTACCCGAACACCGTTTTTTCAGGCCTGCTCGTGACAGCAAATGCCACGGTGATGGCGTGCGCATTATTGCTAATGTCAGCGGCAATGTCTATATACCCGCAGGCATTCTATTGCGCAATAAATCCGACTGCCTGATAATAAAAAAGCCCCCGTTAAGGAGCTCTTTTTACTAACGCTCACCAAACAGCAGGCCGCTAATACTCCCGCATCAGCAGTGACTTGCCGGTCATGGATGGGGGCTGTTGCAACCCCATCAACTGCAATACGGTGGGCGCAATCGCACTCAGCGACCCGCCCGGCCTCAAATGCCAGTTGGCCTGATCAATCACCATGCAGGGCACCGGATACAAAGTGTGCTGGGTATGCGGCTCCTGGGTAACCGGCTCCACCATTTCATCACAATTGCCGTGATCAGCGGTGAGTACCACTGAATATTCGGCTTTGACAGCGGCATCCAGTACGCGCCCCACTTCATGGTCCAGCGTCTCCACGGCCTTGATCACGGCTTCACGCACCGCGGTGTGACCCACCATATCGCCATTAGCAAAGTTAACCAGAATAAAGCTATGTTCGCGTTTTTCCAGCGCCTCGATAATGGTATCGGCCACTTCTGCAGCACTCATTTCCGGCTGCTTATCATAAGTGGGCACATCAGGAGAGTTAATCATGATGTGATCTTCACCGGCGAAAGGTTTTTTCTTACCGCCATTAAAGAAATAGGTAACGTGGGCGTATTTTTCTGTTTCGGCACAATGCAGCTGCTTGTAACCGGCACGGCTCACCACTGACGCCACGGTAGACTGCGGCCGTTCCGGTGCGTAGCCGATGGGCAGCAGAAATTCGGGATCGTATTCTGTCAGGCAGGTCACGGTAGCACTGGTGTAATCGCCGAGGTCGAACTCAGCAAAATCGGGCTGGCTCAGGGCCGCAGCCAGCTGTCGTGGCCGGTCGTTACGGAAATTGAAAAAGATAACACTGTCGCCCGATTCGACCTGCTCGGCGTCCGCCAGCACGGCGGGCTGGATAAACTCATCGGTTTCACCCTGGGCATAAGCCGCTTCAATCGCGTAGCGCGCCGACTCGGCCATCACCCCCTCGCCTTTCACCATCGCTTTCCAGGCCTGCTCGGTTCGATCCCAGCGGTTATCCCGATCCATGGCATAGTAACGCCCGGAGACAGTTGCGATGCAGCCACCCGCATCTTCCAGCGCGCTTTCCAGTTCATTGAGATACACCATGGCCGACATCTGCGCGGTATCGCGGCCATCTGTAATCATGTGCACAACCGGCTTTGCTTTACGATCAATGCACATCTTAATCATAGCCAGTAAATGGTTGATGTGACTATGCACACCGCCATCAGAAACAAGACCGACCAGATGCACCGGCCGGTCGATCGCGTTGGCGTCATCAATCGCGGCAACCAGCGCGGCGTTTTCGAAAAATTCCCCGCTTTCTATTTCATCGTTGATGCGCACCAGATCCTGACGCATGACCGCACCACAACCCAGAGTCATGTGTCCGACCTCGGAGTTGCCCATCTGACCCTCGGGCAGGCCCACGGCTACGCCGCAGGCTTCCAGTGTGGTGTGCGAATTTCTGGAAAAATATTCATCCAGCCTGGGCGTATCCGCTTCCAGCACGGCATTATTGATACGACTGGGATTCACCCCCACGCCATCGAGTATCACCAGCAGTGTCGGCCTGCGAGGTACAGTTCTTACTTCGGCCACTGTAATTGCCCCTGCTTTTCTTTTTCGTTTTTCATAAAAATAATTTTACACCATAAGGTTGTTGACATGAAGATACCACTTAGGTTTTATCTTCAGGTTTATTGTTCTCAGCCTCTCGACGTTCCATTTCTTCAAACATTCTGTCCGCACCTTCTTCGCTACGGATATCCTGTTCTTCTTCATACATATCATAATCTACATCGTTGTCTCTGGCCTCGGTGTCAGCGATTCTTTCCTTGAGAAAAATCCTCGCCATAATCAGCCCTGCTTCAAACAGAAACAGCATCGGCAATGCCAGCAGGGTCTGCGAGATAATATCCGGCGGGGTGATCAACATGCCCACGACAAAAGCAGCAACGATAAGATAGGGCCGCTTTTGTGCCAGCCGGTCAGGCGTGGTGGCACCGGCGGCAATCAGCAGAAAAGTGGCCACAGGAATTTCAAAAGCCAGCCCAAAAGCAAAAAAAATGGCGATGACAAAATCCAGATACTGACTGATGTCAGTCATGACTTCGACGCCCTGGGGAGTTACGCCTAAAAAGAAGTCGAACAGTATGGGCAGGATAATATAATGCGCAAAGGCAATGCCGAAATAAAATAGTAGTACGCTGGAAACCAGTAATGGCACCGCCAGCCGTTTTTCACTTTTGTACAGTCCCGGTGCGATAAAGGCCCAGAGCTGATGCAAGGTATGCGGAATAGTTAACAGCACCGACAATAACAGCGCCAGTTTGAGCGGCACCAGAAACGGCGAGGTCACGCCGGTGGCAATCATGGAAGTGCCTTCGGGCATTTGTGCCAGTAACGGCCCGGCGGCATAACTGAAAATTTGTTCTGAAAAAAAGAACAGCGCGAGAAAAGCGACCAGTATCACCAGTACGATCCACATCAGTCGATCGCGCAATTCAGTCAGATGCTCCATCAACCCCTGTTCAGGTGTGCTTTCGTTTTCATCTTTCACTGACATCAGTACCTTAAAGTTTGGCGCTCAAATTGCTTTTAATGATAAAGGACAACTAAAGCAGGCAGCCAGGGTATTCTGCTGTCTGCTTTAGCCTGTCGGCTGGCTTCTAAATTCATCATAAGCTACAGGCTTAAGCCTGTAGCTTTACAAGTCGTTGTCTCAATATTAATTCGGCTATGAATACTAATGACTCAGGAGTGGATCACTCGGGCTTGTCTTTGTGGTTATCGGCGTTGCTCTCGGCAACCGAGGATTCTTTCTCAACGTGAGGCTCTTCCTTAATATCATGAGTCGGCTCTTTGGGTGCAAGCAATTCATCCGCGTGCACGCTTGCCGGACGGTTGATTTTCTGCTGTAACTCTTTCAGCTGAACTTCCTGATTGTGAATTACGCGCTTGAACTCAGAAATATCAAATTCCTGTTCCATCTCGCCTTTCACGCCTTCGACA
Source organism: Gammaproteobacteria bacterium (assembly GCA_024636785.1). GTDB lineage: Bacteria > Pseudomonadota > Gammaproteobacteria > SZUA-229 > SZUA-229 > LH-M37. Next base: position 3,016 of record JAGXGK010000005.1, on the reverse strand, counting down.
TAACGCCGCGCCTTGCCCACCCATAACCCCAGAGTACGCGCAGCACCGGGCAGGCGTTCCGGGCCGATGACCACCAGCGCCAGCACCAGAATAAGCAGTATTTCCCAAAAACCGATGTCGAACATAATTTATTCCACCTCACCGCCTGCGCGTGATGGTTAAACTTTATCCTTGTCTTTGGTTTCCACTTCTTCGGCGTCAATCACATTTTCATCCTGATCTTCAATCTGATTCTTCTCGGTATCTTCGCCCTCTTTCACAGCGGACTTGAAGCCTTTTATCGCTGAACCGATATCACCGCCCAGATTGCGTAATTTTTTTGTACCGAATAATAAAATCACGATACCCAGAACGATCAATAACTGCCAAATACTAATGCCCATCTCTCTATCTCTCTTGTCTAAAATTATCTGTTATAAAAATTAACCATGCATCCACGGTTAAGCCACGGATTCAAGTTAACGTGAAGCTTTTTCATCCAGCCCCGAGACACCAAAACGCCGTGCCAGCTCCTGCAATACATCTTCGGGCTTTAAACCTTCATGCGCCAGTAACACCAGCGAATGAAACCAGAGATCGGCCACTTCATACACCAGCTTGTCCTTATCACCATCCTTCGCCGCCATTACCGTCTCGGTCGCTTCCTCACCGATTTTTTTCAGTATAGCATCCAGACCCTGGTGATACAGACCAGCCACATAAGAGGAATCCGCCTCTGCCGTCTTGCGTTGTTCCAGTATTTCCGCCAGTTGCTGAAGAATGGGTTCATTCATCGATTATTTACCGTAGATTTCTTTCGGGTCTTTGATCACGCTTTCAACTTCGACCCACTTCCCGCCCTGCAGTTGCCGATAAAAGCAGCTTTCACGACCAGTATGACACGCTATACCGCCGCTCTGTTCGACTTTCAGCAGGATCACGTCTTCATCACAGTCAAAATAGATAGCGCGCACCTGCTGGACATGGCCCGATTCTTCACCCTTGTGCCACAGCTTCTGCCGTGACCGCGACCAGTACACCGCCTGTTTTTTTTCGGCGGTCAGCTTCAGCGCTTCCCGGCTCATCCAGGCGAACATCAACACTTTACCCGATGCGACATCCTGCGCGATGACCGGGATCAAGCCCTCGGCATTAAATCGGATTTCATCCAGCCATGTTTCTGATGAGCTCATAAAATCGTTCGCCCGCTACAGGCGCACCTCGATGCCGCGCTCGGCCATCTTCTGCTTGGCTTCGCCGATGCTGTATTCGGCAAAATGGAAAATGCTGGCCGCCAGTACCGCATCCGCCTTGCCTTCCAGCACGCCTTGCGCCAGATGCTCCAGATTGCCGACGCCACCCGAGGCGATCACCGGCACGGTGACAGCCTCGGCGATCGCGCGGGTCAGCTCCAGATCAAAACCTATTTTGGTACCATCACGATCCATGCTGGTAAGCAGGATTTCACCCGCGCCGTAAGCTACCATTTTCTTCGCCCACTCGATGGCATCAAGGCCGGTAGGCTTGCGCCCGCCGTGGGTGAATATCTCCCAGCGATTCGACTCGCCCGGGGCACTGACCTTCTTGGCATCGATGGCGACCACAATGCATTGCGCGCCAACACGATCCGCAGCCTGTTTAACAAATTCCGGATTGAACACCGCCGCGGTATTAATAGCGACCTTATCGGCACCGGCATTCAACATGCGCTGCACATCTACCAGGCTGCGAATGCCGCCGCCCACCGTCAGCGGAATAAAGACCTCGTTCGCCACCTGTTCGACGACATGCACAATGGTCTCGCGATTATCGGAGCTGGCGGTGATATCCAGAAAAGTGATCTCATCCGCGCCTTCTCTATCGTAACGTCTGGCCACTTCCACCGGATCACCGGCGTCGCGGATATCGACAAATTTCACGCCTTTGACCACGCGACCGTTATCAACGTCGAGACAGGGAATAATTCTTTTAGCGAGTGACATAATAAATGATTCGTTTATGGCGGCGTTATTGCGCGTCCAGCCAGGCCTGGCATTCAGCCAGATCAATGCTGCCTTCATAGATGGCTCGGCCGGTGATAGCACCCATGACACCTTCGTCTTCGACTGCGCTCAGCGCCTTGATGTCATCCATGGAGGTGATGCCGCCGGAAGCGATGACCGGAATACGAATTGCCCGTGCCAGCTTCACCGTCGCTTCAACATTCAGACCCTGCATCATGCCGTCGCGTGAAATATCGGTATAGATAATCGCTGAAACGCCGTCTTCCTCGAATCGCTGCGCCATATCAATGACATCATGCCGGGATAATTTCGACCAGCCGTCTACCGCCACTTTGCCATCTTTGGCATCCAGACCGACAATGATGTGGGTGGGGAATTCGGCGCATACTTCGCTGATAAAGTGCGGATCTTTCACCGCCTGGGTGCCGATGATGACAAAACGCACACCCGCATCCAGATAGGTGGCGATGGTATCGTCATCGCGAATACCGCCGCCGACCTGAATATCAACATCCGGATAGGCGGCGGCGATCTCCCCGATCACGCCGGCATTTTTCGGCTTGCCCGCAAAGGCCCCGTCCAGATCAACGATGTGCAAACGCTGAGTGCCCGCTGCCACCCAGCGCCCGGCTACGGCTACTGGATCATCGGAGAAAACCGTGCTGTCTTCCATTTTGCCCTGACGCAAACGCACACATTTGCCGTCTTTTAAATCAATTGCGGGAATCAATAACATAATTACTCAATACCTTGTTTTTAATTAATCTGTCGGGGTTGCTTTATTCAGCTTAAACGACTTTGCCATTCCAGCGGGTGAAATTCTCCAGCAGCTGCAAACCGTCGGCCGCGCTTTTCTCCGGATGGAATTGTGTTGCAAAAACATTGTCTTGTGCAATAGCGGAAACAAAATTAATGCCGAAGTCGGTGTCGCCGACGACAATGCTGCTGTCGCTCGGCGCTACATAATAACTGTGCACAAAATAGAAACGGCTGTTCTGCTCGATGCCATTCCACAAAGGATGGCTTTTAGCCTG
>JAGXGK010000021.1 GCA_024636785.1 Gammaproteobacteria bacterium | reverse complement strand
CTGATCAGGATGCATGGGTTCGCCAGCAAGTCGAGAAGGCCGGACTGCCTCCCGATATTTATGACCTGATTAAGGCTCTTAAATCCACTGACAATGTGAATTTTTATGCCTGTAGTCTGGCCGCTACTATCTTCGGCGTTAGCGATGACAACCTGATCCCGGAAGCCAGCGGGATCGTCGGTGCATCGTGGTTTTTGAATGAAAAAGCGGCTAAAGCCGACCATTGTCAATATTTTTAAGGAGAGCAAACATGAGTGATATTAAAGCTAACAGCAAGCTGGATACCAGTGGAAAATGTTGTCCCATGCCGATTGTGGAAACAAATGTGGCGATGAAAAAGATCAGTAGTGGCGAGATTCTGGAGATTACTGCCACCGATCCAGGAACGCTCACTGACATCCCCTCGTGGTGTGAACGGGCGGGACACACTCTCATGGATTCAAGTGAGAATGATGGGATTATCCAGTTCTATGTCAAAAAAGGTTGAAATCAATGAGCTGTGCGGGGGTTGTGTGTATTATCCACCCAATCTACCCGCAACAGCCTATAGCGAAGCTGACTATCATGAACTCCAACAGAAGAGCTGCTCATATGATTATCAGCCAGGCGATAAAAACTGCCGGCAAACGCATAAAACCAGTTGCTCAATTGTTGATCTGCAGAGCATGAAAACCAATAAACCTCATGGAGTGCGTCATGAAGAAATTGTTTCAATACACATTGCTGATTCTGTCACTGGCCCTGGCAACTAGCCATGCCAGCAGCCAGATAAACGATCGTGCTGCACTGGCTGATTTAAAAGTCGGTCAGGCGGTGTTTCTGATTGATATTGCCGATGCAAAAAAAATGAATTTCTATCTGGAAGTTATTCAGGGCACCTTCAAGGGCATGCAGGCTCAGGGTGTGACACCTGATTTTTTGATGGTGTATATTGGCCCCAGCGTGCAATATCTCAGCACCTCACCGACTGCTGAAATTGAAAACAAGCACAGCGCCGTGTTGATGGAAATTGAAACCAATGTAGAAAAGCTGGCAGCGCTGGGCATTAAACAGGAAATCTGTGCCGTAGCAACCCGTGCGTTCGGCATAGATAACAAAACACTGCTACCTGATCTTAACCTGGTAGGCGATGGTTTTATTTCACTGATTGGTTATCAGGCACAGGGCTATCATCTGGTGCCCGTCTACTAAAGCTAATAAGCCGGTTTCGGTTTGATAAGGAGTCAGAGCCCTTATCCGTTCTCCGTCTTCTTACTCTTGTACTATTTTCGCCTTAATCCTACAGGCTCCTGGCTCGTAACTCCTTAATCATCATCCGTAAATGCATCCCGATGGAATTCCGCGGCTGTCATCACTTCAGGTAATCCGCACTCTACCAGCTCCGGAACATCACCGCCGGCCAATACTTCCAGCACGGTATGAACCCCGCGGGACAGGGCAGTGAGGTTATAGCCACCTTCCAGCACCATGGCCAGCTTGCCATCACAATGTCGGTCGGCGATATCCTGGGCCATGCGGGTGAGCACCGCGAAGCCATCATAGGTGAGATTCAATGCCATGTCGTTACGGTGCGGATCGAACCCCGCCGAGACCAGTATCAGGTCTGGCTCAAAACGCTCGGCGGCAGGAATCAGTATGTCCTGAAAGGCCTTTTCAAACGCGAGATCGCCGGCATCTCCCGGCACAGGCACATTCACGGTATAGCCTTCGCCAAGCCCGGCCCCCACGTCCTCCAGTTTTCCGGACCCCGGATAGAAAGGCGCGGCGCAATGGATATCGAAAAAAAGTACATCGGGATCAGCCCAGAAAATATCCTGAGTGCCGTTGCCATGGTGGGCATCCCAGTCGACAATCAGGATGCGCTTACAGCCCAGCTTCGCCTGGGCATGAGCTGCCGCAACAGCGACGTTGTTGAACAGGCAAAATCCACGCGACCTGACAGGCTCGGCATGATGGCCCGGAGGCCTCACCAGGGCAAAGGCGCTCTGACACTCACCCTTCACCACCGCCTCTACCGCGGCAATGGCATTGCCCGCCGCCGAGGTTGCAGCCTTGATGCTATCCGGCGACACCGCGGTGGTATCCCGGTCGAGCCAGGCCCGCTGCCCCTCCAGTGAAAACAGATGGTCGAGATGCGCGCTAGTATGAACGCGGGCGAGCTGATTATAGGTGGCATGGGGGCCGGCCTTGATCTGAACCCCCGCAATAGGTTGCTCTTTCAGCAGATCCATAATGGCTGTCAACCGCCCAGGGTGTTCCGGATAGCTCCATTTGAAATCCAGCCCCTCGAGAATCGTCCTTACCCGTTTTTCCACCCGGCTGGGGAGATAGGGTAAATCCACCTGGGGATTATGGCCAAGCATTACTTCATCGTAAAAAACAGTCACACTGCGATCACCGATCACTCATCACCTCCGAGAGTATATGGCTATTGTAGAGTCCGGCTTTTATCTCCATTTTGACATACCAAATAACAAACAGGCTCTGTCCCTTATTTAGTGTAACACTGCAATTTGCTGAGATGGTCAGATTACCGGTTAAGTTTTTTTTGCTATTGCAGTACGGCAATTTCGCACATTTGATACTCGAACAGGGACGCTACCCTTTTTTCCTTTAATGCAGGAAATGCCCTCTCTGCATTCCTGAGAATCGTGGCCTCATCAGGAACACGTTTTGAATTTTCCGTATTGTGAGGGTAAATGGATGTATGTCTAAAGCTTCGGCAACATTCTGTTTTTGTATATACAGTGTGGTGACTTGTCAGGCTCAGAAAAACGCTCAATGGAAATGCTGGATTGAAAGAACGCTTCAGTAATTCAACCTGATCGTCAGATCTATGTTTTGTCCATCGTATGCAAAGCTGGCGGCAGAAAATGCAGGAGAGCCGAATTCGTCAATGGTCGTATTTGAAAAGCCGTAGCCTTCCGTGGGGACGCCAAACCAGTTGGTGTCGAGCTCGCCGTTCATGTTCTCATCATGGATAACGGCGATAGCATAGGTTGCCGGCGGGATATTCGAAAAGTCGCATTGCACTTTTGTCTTCTGGTTCTTCCTTATTACAACGGCCTTTGCCGAACCCAGAAATTTATTGGGGAAACCCTCTGCTGATTCGAAAATTCCACAAGCTATATTCCCGGTATTGTTTTTTACGTTCGGAATATCCACGTGGATTCCTGGGCATGATGATTGAGCGAAAGCGGTGGCGGGAAGAGTTGCAAACACCAGCGCTGCGCACAATGTCACACACCGAACGCCTATGGGGACCGGTGTGGACTTCCAGTGAGTTGGTTCTCTCATGACCATATAGTTCCGATCTCCGTAGTATGCCTGCTCGTTAACATCAGCGCTTCTTCGATCTTGCGTTGCGTTTCGGGGGTTATTCTGGTGGAACGGGAGGGAGGTTTAGCCACACTCCGTTCACCCTTCTGTGCAATATCATTCAGGAGCAGTTTCATTTTGTACATCGACCACATGAAAGACAGCATTATGATGGTCATGATAGACCCCATAAGCAATGAGGCGATAAGACGGTTTAAACTGAAATGTGCGTGGTCGATCGAGTAGACGAGCTGATACATCAAGAAAAACATAATGAAGCTTGAAGTTATAATCATCGCCGCAAATCGGGCCCAGCTCATTTTCATTTCTCCGTTGTGTGTAGTGGGTCTGGCACTGAAGCTGTGGAGTGCAAACGAAACATAGGTTGCTTCAGCACATGCCGTGTAGGCCTTTCTACTATTCGCTTCCAACTGATCTTTCTAAAGCCGTATGATCTTAACTATTTTTTCGAAAAGGAGTCAGCGTCATTATCTATAGTCGCTCAGGCAAATGCTTTCTAATGTCATCAATATCAAACTGAACCAGATCCTTGCCCAGTTCTTCACTGACCAGTGCACGCACCCCGTCGCTTAATGCGCCACGTAATTCACCGAGAAAACCCGGTGGGGCAACCAGCACCAGACGATTGAAGGCGCCCGACAGTTGTTCTTTTTGCAGAAGCTCGGCGATTTGTGCGGCAAAGCGATGGCTTTCCATCTCTTTTGCGGTGGTGCCCGGGTCCATCGCGTGTCGCCCGTTGCCGCCACTGTCGAAGGCGCGTCCGGCGCGGTCGCCCACCAGGTCCTTCTCTTTCAGGCGTGAGCCTGGCATCAGCAGATCGGTCTGCTCCTGCAATGGCCCTGCCGAACCGTCTGCGTGAAACAGGCGCGCTCTCGCACTGTCGGCAACCAGTACCCATATCTTACTCATAACGACCTCCGGTTTGTGTTTGTTATTACACAGTTGTTGTCTGTTGGCGCGCAACCATAAGGCTGGTTCTATTGAAAGTATGCCTTTATGGCTAGTTTAGCAAGGGCGGTGTTGGTTGGGGGTGTTTGCGTGTTGCTGTGAGCGCCCGTGATTGGCTGGAGAATTATTCACGCATCCCTGTGCTTACCCTAAGATGGGCGGTCAATGGTAAAGTTCCCTGTTTTAGTGCCATATAGTTAAGTTTTATATTCGTTTTTAACTGAATAGATCGATATACGGCCCATAACGAAACTGTCGATTACGGGCCTGGCCAGTAACTTCTGTCAAAAGGCCGTGTTCAACAAATTTGTTCATTAGCTGATTGGCTGCAGGGTATGAAACTTTGGTTAGTTTCTGAATGTCCTGCACCTTGATATAGGGGCGTTGGTATAAGGTTTCCAGGACTTGCATAGCATTACCCGCTACACGTCCAAAGTGTTCAGCAATGAGCATTCTATGTTCTTCTCGTAGGTCTACAATTTTTCGTGAGGTTTCTGTCGCTTCCTGTGAGACTTCGTAAATGCCCTGTAAGAAAAATTTAAGCCATGTTTCCCAGCTGCCATTTTCACGTACAGATTGCAGATGTTCATAGTATTGTTGACGGTACTTTTTAAAATAATGTGAAATGTAAAGCACTGGTGTTTCGAGTATGCCTTTTTGATAAAGCATAAAAGCGATTAAAAGTCGTCCAACGCGGCCATTGCCATCAAGAAAAGGGTGGATAGTTTCAAACTGCGCGTGGGCCATGCCAATTTGTAAAAGGGCGGGTAAGCTTTCATCGTGCAGGAAGTTTTCAAATTGACCCAGTATTTCTTCTAGTTGTTGTGGAGGCGGTGGCACAAAGCTGGCTTCTTTTAAAGTGCAGCCTTGTGGGCCTATCCAGTTCTGGATTTTACGCCATTCACCAGGTTGAGCGTTGCCCCCGCGTACACCACTCAATAATACGTTGTGGATTTCGCGGATCAGGCGGTTAGATAATGGAAGTACAGCTAGTCGTTCAAGACCATGGTTCATGGCTCGTACATAGTTGAGTACTTCATCAACATCGTGTGGGCGCTCGCTATCAAAGATATCGGCCTCAACCTCCAAGGTATCGTTCAACGAGCTTTGAGTGCCTTCGATCTGACTTGATAAAACCGCTTCCTTACGTACATACATAAATATGAAGAGGTCAGGGTTGGGTAATGTTCGAATAGAGCCGTCTAAGCGTCCTAGTGCACGATCAGCCCTGGATAATAGCGCTTGAATCTCGCCATCAATTTCCAATGTTGGCTCAGGAGGCAATGGATTGGGGATAAAAGCCTGGTGGCCTCCTGGCTGAACAACAAACTCACCTGAACGGGCTTAGGTCTTCATTATATTAAAGCCTGCCTTTTAGTCGACCTGGATAGATGTTTTTATTAAAGGTAGGCTTTAACACAGATTATTTTTGTGTCTATATGTAAGTTGGGCTTTATTAACCATGAGTGATTGTATTCAGCAGCAAGCGCATTCTGTTAAAAATTGTTCCGGGCAATTTTTTCGAACCTGAGTTTCTCATCAGGGCGTTAGGCCCACTATAAATAGAAAAGCCCTCTACAAAGCAGAGGGCTTTTCTATTTATGGCGCGCCCGACAGGATTCGAACCTGTGACCTTCGGAGTCGGAGTCCGATATTCTATCCAGCTGAACTACGGGCGCATTTTTGGATTTTAACTGACGTACTACCTATCTCTACACAACGCCTTGCCTCCGGAGGGATGCACTCTATCCAGCTGAGCTAAAGGCGCAGTAAACATTATTCTAAAACGGTTCTCATTCTATCTGATACCGGATTGCTCGGGTCATCCCTGACCCTCGGCCTGCGGAGCTAAGACCGCTACGGCGGTGGAGTATATCAGAATTCCAGGGTGCTACAACACGAGGCCTCTGTGTACAAAAGGCACCAGAATAAGGCAATGGGGTAAGTTGAGGTGCATTGAAGGGGCGATTGCTGATAATCAGGCGACTATTATCATTCCGCTAAATTTAACCTATGTTATTGAAATATAGTCTGTTATTTCAGAATAACAGGTCGCCTGTGTAAACTGGTCTGCTATTTGCTGCGCCTTATTGCAGCGCAAGTGTGCACCGTGCTTCGGGACGACCTGAAGCACCTGGTTTACTGTGCGGGACGACCCGTTGGTATTGATTCATGGCAGGAGTATTCAGGTACGAAGACGCCTTTTGGCCCAGCTTTCTGGCAATTGCCTATGTAATAACCACCTGGGCAGGTGGCCTGATGCTAATGCTTTCGGCAAGCTGGGTACTGAATATTGTCGGCGTGCTGTTATGTGCCCACGGCATGGTGATTGCCGCCTACCTGGTACACGAGTGCGCGCACAATAGTCTGTTTCGTAAAAACAGATATCATCGCTGGCTGGGCGAGGTGCTGTTATGGATTTGTGGTGCCAGCTACAGCGATTACGACGATGTGCGCCATAAGCACGTCAGGCACCATACTGATAGAGCCGACATTGTCTCCTTTGATTACCGTAAACGCATTACCGCCTATCCGGCGCTGTTGAAAACCATCTACTTTCTGGAGTGGTTATATATTCCGGCGATGGAAATTATAATGCATGCGCTGGTGATTATTCTTCCCTTTGTAAAAATCGAAGCTAAAGCACGACGCAAGCGTGTGCTGACGGTGCTGGTATTAAGAATTGCATTCTTTGCCTGGCTTGCAAGTATTTCATGGAAAATACTTTTACTGTATCCCCTGGCCTATATGCTGTTTTTAACGGTGATGCGTTTTATGGATGTGCATCAGCACACCTATGATGTACACGAAACACTGGACAGGCCACGGGGCGATGAAGTTAAGTCGTATGACAGAGAGTTTGAACAGTCAAACACCTATTCAAATTTACTTTCGCTTAAATACCCCTGGCTGAATTTGCTGGTACTGAATTTCCCCTATCACAATGCGCATCATCAGCAGCCGGGGCGGCCGTGGTATCGCTTGCCGCGATTACACCAGGAGTTATATGGCGATGCAGATCAGCAGATACTCTCATTTAAAGACCTGCTTAAAAGTTATCACCGTTTTCGCATTCAGCGTGTGCTGAACGGCGATCCAGCTAATCTTCCAGTGAAACAGCTGCACGATAATTTTATTGGTGTCGATGGCGTTTCATTTCTTACCGCACATTAATATTTCCGCTTAACAATTCAGGCTCAAAATTCAGGTACACATTATGACGCAGGTTAAAAAGTTCTGGCCTTTACTCACCGGCACCCATCGTTATGACAAAACACTGTCAACACGGGGCAGAGGTAAAGGCACCATAATAGAAGCGCCGATACTGGCCTACTTGATTGAAACCTCCAATGGGAGGATTCTGTACGATGTGGGTTGTGATTATAACAAGATCAATAACCCGACTTTGCGCAAGCATTATTATGAAAACGAGGAATTTCCGTTTGGGCCGCCGGAAATGACAGAAGAACAACGACTGGAAAATCGTCTGGCAGCTCTTGGTTTGCAACCGAAGGATATTGATGTGGTGTTTGTCGGGCATTTGCATTTTGATCACGGCGGCGGCTTGAAGGATATGTGTCATGCTGAAATTCATGTACATGAATGTGAAATGCAGGCAGCGAGCGAACCGGCAGATGGTGCCTACTTTGCAGATGACTTCAAGGGGGACTACCACTGGCGCTTACAGTCGGCCGAATATGATCTGATACCCGGCGTACGCGCGCTGGAGTCACCGGGGCATACCGCTGGACACATGTCGATGTTGATTGAACTGCCCAAAGGGCCACCCATATTATTGGCGGGTGATGCGGCGGATTTACAGGAAAATATAAATGATGAGGTCGCCCCGGGACTTTGCTGGCATAATAGGGAAGAGCTGGCGGTTGAGAGTATTCGTAAATTAAAACAGATCGCCAGAGAAACCGGTGCACAGATCTGGCCAAATCACGATATCGCGTTTTATCGGCAGTGCAATCCTTTTCCAATGCACTATGAATAAGCCTTAACAATAAGAATAATAAACAATGAAAGCAAAAATTGCCGTTATTGTGCTGGTGATCAGCTCAATGGGCTGGGGTTTAACCTGGCTGCCACTTAAGTACCTGACAGAGAATGGCATGGATAGCCTGCATCTGATACTGATCGCATTCGCTTCGGGTGCAGTGGTGTTCTCGCCCTGGCTGTTCAGACAATATGCCTACTGGAAAACCAGTATTGGTCTGATGTTGATGATTGCGCTTGCTGGCGGAATTGCAAATGCCTCATTCCAGACAGCCATCGCCCACGGTGATGTGATCCGGGTGATGATTCTATTCTATCTGCTGCCGGTATGG
>JAGXGK010000004.1 GCA_024636785.1 Gammaproteobacteria bacterium | reverse complement strand
TTACTACGCGCAATCCTCGGTTACGAATTACTTCCTGGTGTCGCCCTGCGGGCCAGCCATAGAGCGGCTGTTCAATTTTGCTCCCAGCAAACACGTCACCCTACGGGCCGCACTGTGTGCGTTCAAAATGCTCCCGGCATTTTAGTCGCGTCCTTCGCGTTTTTTGCGGACTAAATCTTTGTTTTTATCTGTGTTAATCGGCGTTCATCTGTGGACTGAATATTCTTTGTGTTATATCGCTTTTTTCGCGTTCTTCGCGGACTAAGCCTTTGCTTTAATCTGTGGACTAAATGTTCTTTATTTTTATTTCGCTCTTTTCGCGTCTTTGGCGTTCTTCGCGGACTAATTTTTAATTCTTTTTCTGCCAACTAACAACTGCTAATTGCAAACTATCTCTTAACCGGCCACATAGCCCTGATTGTCACCACCACAAAGATCAGCCCGCCAATAATCGCGATCAATCCTCCCAGCCCCATCATAGCCATACCGGCAATTTCGGGCAGATTCTCCAGCCCCTGTGCAGTGCCCGCAGTCTTGCGCTGAACGCCGTAACCACCCGACCAGGCAAGCCCCAGAATGTGCATCATCTGGCCTCCGCCATAAATCCAGGGCTGCATTCTGGCCGCGCGTGAAACGGCAGAGCGAAAACCCAGCCTCGGCAGCAGGTAATAGGTCAGACCCATAAAGGCCAGTGTCACACCAACGATGGAGCCATGATAGTGCGCCGGAATAACCACATTCACGCCCTCAATCATAAAGCCCAGAATACCGCCGGTGCTGAACAGGATAATGGATGCCAGCAGGGCATTGCGGGCAGGGCGCAAAGCTGCGTCACGGTTCCGTGTTGATACCACACTGACAATAACAATCAGCATCAAAGGCAGAACCGTCAGCCCGCCATAACGCATCAACTGGGTAAAGGCGTCTCTATGCTCAAGTGAGCTTACTTCATACAGGATATAGATAGGGACTGAAAACAGTACCGGAGCAACCGCTATGGCAAATAAGATCCGCAGGGTATTAGCGTTTATATAAATATTGCCACCGGTTGCCGAAGCCAGCCATAACCAGACCACTAACAGCAAAATGCTGTGTGTGAATTGTAAAATATGGCCGCCGCCCCAGAATAGGACCTCGAAATCGGTGACATCTTTCAAATCACCAGGTAACCCCAAATAGGAGGCGAGCAGCGCAAGCATAGCCAGCAGTGCCGAGAAAGCAGCCGCTTTCAGGGCAAACGATAACGCCGTTTTCTGTTTCGATGGGAAGAATAGCGCTCGCAACACCAGCAGCGAAAAGCCCGCCGCAAACATCAGCAATCCCGCAAAATAGACCGGATGGTCTAATACCGGCACATAGTTATTCATCAAAGGCTGATCCGCGCCCAGAAAGGGCGACAGCGTAATCACTACCGTACCCGCCACACACAACCAGAAACTCAGCTTCGCCATGGCCATGAATCGGCCATTATCCAGCAGCGCCCAGAGCACACCTTCAAAAGCAAGAAACCAGATTAAAACCGAAAGATCGACATGAACCACCAGTGCGATATGAAAGAAATCGAGCAGAGGGATCATATCCTGAATCGCGGGCGTTCTGGACAGCACCAGCAGTATTGAATAGAAGCCCGAAGCCACCAGCGCCAAAACTCCCAGTGTCAGCCATGATCGGGCCAGCCTGGTACGCGGTGAATTATCAGCCGGGTTGTCGGCGGGGGCGTCTATCGGTAACTCAAGTGCTGCATTGGTCATAGTTATCGTGCTCTGGCAGAAATAAAACGTGGTGAATAATAACAGAGGCATAACTGGTAGCGCTAACCTTAATCCCTCTGAAAGATAAAAACGCACTGATTACAGACTAGAAATTAGATTATTAATCCTATGCAACTTACTGATAATAAAGATAATGAAGTAGGTTTAACATTAATTCGGCAAGCTAATGCCGATAAGCTCAGTTTATTGCTTTCATCCACCATATCAACAAAACTGTCATGCCTTGTAAGAGGGCTGTAGTCATTGAAAGTACTTGCAAGCAAAACGGGTCGGTCTCATACCTATTTAACATAATATACATTATGCGCACTAATGTATAATACTCACCTGAGCAGGCATCAAGCCCAGACCAAGGCCTTTCACCATAAATACACCACAAATCCAGAAATCGCCCAGTTAGCGCTTGTGTTTAGCGTTAAGGACTGGATAATGCTCGATTCCCGGTCATTAATTCAACGATATAATACGTGTTAAAACCTCAGTTACCCGATAAAACCAACCTCAGCACCTCCTGGAGCCGTCTTTATGGCAGCGCCTTTGCGCTTGCTATTGTCGAGTCGGCGAAACGCTACAAGCACGGGCCTGTGGTGGTTATCGTTGAGGACATTGCCCACGCCGATTCGCTGAAAAGCGAAATTGAGTTTTACGGCTCTTCCGCGCTCAATATTTACCATCTGCCGGACTGGGAAACCCTGGCTTACGATGTCTTCTCGCCGCATCAGGATATCGTCTCCGAGCGCCTGAAGACGCTTTACCAGCTGCGAAACATCAAGCCCGGCGAAATCCTGTTGCTGCCGGTGACGACGCTGCTGCAGAAGCTCACGCCGAAAAAATATATCAGCGACAGCGTGCTGCTGTTCAAGCCCGGGCAAAAGCTGGACACGCACGAATTTAGAACCAACCTGGAATCGGCCGGCTATCTCTATGTCTCGCAAGTCATGGACCACGGCGAATTTACCGTGCGCGGCGCGATTATCGATATTTTCCCGAGCGGCTCAAACACGCCCTTCAGGCTCGATTTATTCGACGATGAGATTGAATCCATCAGAAGCTTTGATCCCAGCAATCAACGCTCTGATGAAATTGTTGACGGCATCGAAATTCTCCCCGCACGGGAATTCCCCACCGACAAGGAAGGCGTCCAGTTATTCCGCGAAAACTACCGCCAGCAGATCGTCGGCGACCCCTTGCAGAGCATTATTTACAACAGCATCAGCGATGGCATTATTCCCACCGGCATCGAATATTATCTGCCGCTATTTTTTAATAAGCTCGAAACAACCTTCGATTATCTGCCCGAAGGTTCGCTCTTTATCCAGCCGGATAACCTGAGCGAAATTATTCAGACATTTTCCAGTGACTTAAATGAGCGTTATGAGCAACGCCGACACAATGTCGAGCGCCCTATTCTTCCGCCGCACGCGCTTTTTCTGGAACATGAAGAAATCGAGGGCAGACTCGGCGGCTATGCCCGTGTCAGCGTTAACAAGTACAGCGCTATCGCCATCGATAATGACGGCGATAGCGGCAGCACCAGTGATCTCGCTGTACTCAGGCCGCCCGAATTAAAAACAGTCGCCCAGAGCAAACATCCTTACTCTGCCTTAACCGCATTTCTGCAGGAATATACCGGGCGAATACTTTTCGTTGCCGAAACGCCGGGACGTCGGGAAATCCTCATTGAGGTTTTACGCTCGCATCACATCTTTCCAAAAATATGCGAAACCTGGAATGACTTTGTTGATGCCGAAGAGCCGGTATGCCTCACTGTTTTTGAAATTGAAAATGGTCTGAGCCTGATCCAACCGGAACTCTGCGTCATAACCGAGCCGCAAATTTTCGGGCAGCGCGCCATTCAGAAACGGCGCAGAAAAAAACGCGGCATAGACCCTGACACAGTTGTCAAAAATCTAACCGACCTCCATATCGGTTCACCCGTGGTTCATCTGGATCACGGCGTCGGGCGCTATCTCGGATTGCAAAAACTTTCCGGCTACACTTTTGATACCGAATTCCTGGCCATCGAATATGCCGGCGGCGACAAACTCTATGTGCCGGTGTCATCACTGCACCTTATCAGCCGCTATACCGGCGCATCACCCGACCATGCCCCTCTACATAGACTGGGCAGCGAGCAATGGCAGAAAGCCAAACGAAAAGCGGTCGAAAAAGCCCGTGACGTGGCCGCCGAACTGCTCGACATTCACGCCCGCCGTGCTGCCGCCAAAGGCCAACAGTATTTCATTAATCATGATGAGTACCAGAGCTTCTGCAACGGCTTCCCGTTCGAAGAAACACCTGATCAGGAAGCGGCCATCTCAAACGTACTGGAAGATCTCAGCGGCCCCATGCCGATGGATCGAGTGGTATGCGGCGATGTCGGTTTCGGTAAAACCGAAGTCGCCATGCGGGCTGCTTTCGTTGTCGCCAATACCGGCAAACAGGTCGCAATTCTGGTGCCGACCACTTTACTGGCGCAGCAGCATTATCAGAACTTCAGCGATCGCTTCGCCGACTGGCCGGTTAAAGTCGAAGGCCTGACCCGATTTAACAGTGCCAAAAAACAGCAGGCAGTGCTCGACGATCTAGCCAATGGAAAAGTTGATATTGTTATCGGCACGCACAAACTGCTGCAGAAAAGCGTCAAGTTCAAAGACCTCGGCCTGGTCATCATCGACGAAGAACATCGCTTCGGTGTGAAACATAAAGAGCAGATGAAATCGCTGCGCTCGGAAGTGGATATATTAACGCTCACCGCCACGCCCATTCCAAGAACACTAAATATGTCGTTAGCGGGTATTCGTGATCTTTCCATTATCGCTACCCCGCCGCATCATCGACTTTCGATTAATACTTTTATAACCCAATGGGACGAAATCGCCATCAAGGAAGCCTGTCAGCGCGAACTCAAACGCGGTGGCCAGATTTATTTTCTGCACAATGAAGTAAAGACCATTGAAAAGATCACTCACGATCTAAAAGAACTGCTACCCGAAGCAAAAATAGAATTCGCCCACGGCCAGATGCCGGAAAAAGAACTCGAACAGATCATGTTGGACTTTTATCACCAGCGTTTCAATCTACTGGTCGCGACCACCATTATTGAAAGCGGCATTGATGTGCCCACCGCCAACACCATCATCATCAATCGCGCCGACAAGCTGGGTCTGTCGCAACTGCACCAGATTCGTGGCCGTGTCGGGCGCTCGCATCATCGCGCCTACGCCTACCTCATTACACCGCCTGAATCATTGCTTACCGACGACGCCAAAAAACGTCTCGAAGCCATCGAGTCACTGGAAGATTTAGGCGTGGGCTTTACCCTCGCCACCCACGATCTTGAAATTCGCGGTGCCGGTGAACTGCTCGGTGAAAACCAGAGCGGACAGATCACCGAGATTGGTTTCAGTCTGTATAGCGAATTACTGGAAAAGGCGGTGCAGTCGCTCAAGAGTGGTGAAGCCACCGACGTGCCTCTGGGTGCCGGCGTGGAAATTGACCTGGGCATGCCTGCCATCATCCCCGACGATTATGTCGGCGATATCCACCTGCGACTGATTCTTTACAAACGCATCGCCAGCGCCCAAAACGCAGACGAGCTGGACGAGCTCCGGGTCGAGTTTATCGACCGCTTTGGCCTGCTGCCCGAAAGCACCAAAAACCTGTTCGCCGTCACCGAAGTCAAACTGCTGGCGGAGAAAGTCGGCATCTCAAAAATCGATACCAACGACAACGGTTTCAGGATAACCTTCACCGAACAGCCCGGCATCAACCCGGCGAAACTGATAGAGTTGATTCAGACGCAATCCGCGACATACCAGTTCAATGGCACCGATACCTTGCGAGTGGCCAACGAAATGGATGAGGATTACAATAAACGCACCACAGTACTGAAAGAAATCATCAACACTCTGGCCTTACCCCAATAACACTTTCAACAACGACCCAATCATGCCTAGAATCAAATTCGCCGTCCTTGTCTCCTTACTCTTGCTGACCACAGCGGCTGCCCATGCGCAAACCACCCGCTACAATATTGACGTCGTCATTTTTGAAGATGCCGGCGCGCGCTACCTCAACAGCGAGCAGTGGCCGATTGTCCACCACCCGGAAGACCTCTCCTCTGCTGACCTAACCGGACTGGAATTAAATCCACTGACAACCGGACAGCCTGCCACAAAAACCGTCAACAAAGCAGCGGATAACCAGCCAGACAGCCCCGACATCAACATCACCCATCACGCCAGCGATGCTCTCGCTGGACACATCGCCAAACTCGAAAGCTCAGCGCGATACAACATCCTGCTACAGCAATCCTGGCAACAAACCGGCCTCAGCAATACCGATGCCATCAACGTTCACATTGACACAGCTGCCGAAAACCCGGAAAAGGATAACAACAAACTGGAATCAAGCCTGCAAGGTACCCTAAAACTAATCCTGGGTCGCTTCCTGCACCTTCACACCGACCTGCTCTACAAACGCCCGAAACAGCCCGACGACTCAATCTCAGCGACAATGCATGATCGCAGCTACAATGAATTCGAAATAAAATCCCAACGAAAAATGCGCAGCAACGAACTGCACTACATCGA
>JAGXGK010000003.1 GCA_024636785.1 Gammaproteobacteria bacterium | reverse complement strand
CTTTCGGTTTTTTCCAGCGGGGTTTGTGCGCTTTCGGTGATGGTTTGCAGGGTTGCGCGGGTGTAGATGTATATGCCGATGTGGCCGAGGGCGCGGTCTGGCAGGTTGCCGTTGTGGCAGAGTGGAATGCAATTTCTGGAAAAATACAGGGCGTTGCCGTCGAGCCGGGTGACGACCTTGACGGTGTGTGGGTCGCTCATAATCGTCTGGTCGTGGATGGGATGTGCCAGCGTGCCCATGGTCGGGTTTTGCTGGTTGATAAAGTCGATGGTGAGCTGGTCGATGTGTTCCGGGTCGAGCAGGACTTCATCGCCCTGAATGTTGACGAAGATGTCGGCATCGGAGTGTTGCCGCATGTATTCGGCGATGCGGTCGGTGCCGGAAGCGCATTCGCTGGAGGTCATCATGGCGTGGTGGCCAGCGTCGGTGATGGCGTTCAGAATCCGTTCGTCATCGGTTAACACCACTACATCGTGTAACTGTTTTGCCTGTTTGGCTCTTTCCAGCACATGCAGTACCATGGGTTTGCCGGCGATGTCGGACAGCGGTTTTCCGGGTAAGCGGGTCGAGGCGTAACGACTGGGTATGCAGCCTATGATTTTCATATAATGTCCGGTAATTTCAGGGATGCCGTGCGTGCATAGAATGGCGTCTGCAAGGCGATAATGCTACGGGTAAATGCGGTTTTAGTCAAAATCAAAGCGTCCCGAAAATATAAAGATTCACAGACACAGGAACCACTTAATGAATGCCAGCAGTTCAAATCCGGCAGGGTCAACGCTGGCTCGAGCCTCGACGCAGTTGCTCAGCCAGGCGGCCGAAAGTATTGCTCAGGTTATTCTGGGCAAAGATGAGCAGATTCGTCTGGCGCTCACCTGTCTGGTGGCACAGGGGCACCTGCTGATTGAAGACACGCCGGGCGTGGGCAAAACCACGCTGGCGCATACTATCGCGCAGGTCATGGGTCTGGATTTTCAGCGCATTCAGTTCACCAGCGATCTACTGCCCTCCGATATTCTGGGCGCGGCGATATACAATCGTGAGCAATCCACTTTTGAGTTTCATAAGGGGCCGGTATTCGCCAATTTTATTCTGGCCGATGAGGTCAACCGCGCCACGCCCAAAACCCAGAGCGCGTTACTGGAGGCGATGGAAGAACGTCAGGTTACGGTTGAAGGTGAAACGCGAAAACTGCCCCGGCCTTTCTTTGTTATAGCCACCCAGAATCCGCTCCACCAGCTGGGCACCTATCCGTTGCCAGAATCTCAGTTGGATCGTTTCCTGATGCGTATTCAACTGGGTTACCCCGATAAAAAAGCCGAGCGTGAACTGTTGCAGGGTGCGGATCGTCGCGACATGATCAAGCACCTTCAGCCGGTGCTCAACGCAGGCAAATTATTAACCGTGCAAAAACAGGCGGCCAAAATACACGTCGCCGAGGCACTGCTGGATTATATTCAGGCGGTGCTCGAGTTCACGCGGCAGTCGCCGATGTTCGAGTTTGGGCTGTCGCCGCGAGGCGGGCTGGCTTTGTTGAACGCGGCGCGGGCACGGGCGTTGCTGGAAGGGCAGGACTATGTGTTGCCGGAGCACATTAAGACGGTGATGGCAGCGGTGGTGAATCACCGCCTGGAAGTCGCCGGCGATGAGCTGGGGCGACAGGAAAAAACCGCTGCCAGTTATATTGCTGAATCCGTGCCCATTCCCTAGGAGTCTGTCTGACTTGAAGAATCGAAGCGAAAATTTGGCTGGGCGAGGACAGATTTTGCCGCTTTTATGGGTAATAGTTATTCTATTGCCCATAAAAGCGGTGAAATATGGACCGGCCAGGCGAATTTGCAGCCGATTACCTTCAAGTCAGACAGGCTCCTAGCCAATGGTACAAGCGTGAGCTTTATCTCTTCAGCCCGAGCTTTTTTTCAATGGCCGGATTTCACCCGCAAGCCGGTATTCAAATTTATCGCCAAACGCATCGGGCCGTTTAATGGCACGGTAACGCTGGATCGAAGACGGGTTTATATCCTGCCCACCAGAGCCGGGCTGGTTTTTCTGCTGTTGCTGTTATTGCTGCTGGTGGGCTCGGTGAATTACAACAAAAGCCTCGGTTTTGTGCTGACTTTTATTCTACTCGGGCTGGGCAATGTCATTCTTTTCGCCACCTGGAAAAATCTTGCCGGGTCACGGCTGCGTGCGGGTGGCAGCTTGCCGGTGTTCGCCGGAGAGAAAGCGGGATTTGCGGTGCAGCTGGAAAATCAGAGCGTACAGACGCGTTACTCCATTGCAGTGAGTCATCAGGGCCGTGAATATGAGGTCGTCGATGTGCCCGGCGAAGCTGTGGCGCTGGCACATTTTCAGGTCGATGCTGCCCGGCGCGGGATTTTGCAGGCGGGGCGTTTCCGTCTGAGCACGGAATTTCCGACGGGCCTGTTTGTGGCCTGGACCTGGATTGATCTGTCCATGCAGACGCTGGTTTATCCCCGACCTGCGCTCAGCGCCGAAATCCCGATATCAACGTCCGTTGAAGCGGGCGATCAGCCGATGCAGAGCGCAGGCATGGAGGAGTATGCCGGTTTGCGCAAATATCAGCCGGGCGATTCCTGGCGACGCGTAGCCTGGAAAGTGGTGGCGCGCACCGATGAGCTTGTGACTCGGCAGTACCATGGCGGCCAGCCGCAGCTGCAATGGATCGATTGGCAGTCGCTGTCCGTGTCCGGCAGCGAAGCCCGTCTGTCGGTGATGACGCGACTGGTGATCGACGCGGAAGCGGCGGGGCGAAATTACGGCCTGCGCCTGCCCGGTGTCGAAATTGAACCGGCACACGGACGCAGCCATTATGGTCATTGTTTGAAGGCGCTGGCACTGTATGGCGATAGCTGATCACAAACTAACCCCGGTGCTGATCGGCATTCATCTGGTGGCCCTGCCGATGTATTCGCGCCTGCCGCCCTATATATTGCTGACCATGGCGGTACTGACCTTGTGGTCGTTGCTGATTATCGCGGGCCGCGCGCGGCAGCCGAAAGCATGGCTGAGAATAGTGCTGGCCGGGGTTGTTATTGTGGCGTTGCTGGCCTCTTATGGCACGGTGTTCGGGCAGGAGCCGGGCATCGCCATGCTGCTGATGCTCTCCTTTCTCAAGTTGTTCGAAATGAAAGCCAGGCGTGATGTGCTGCTGATTATTTTCGTCGGCTATTTTCTGGTCGCCACCCATTTCTTTCATAGCCAAAGTCCGTGGATTGCCGCCTATGTTTTTGTGGTGGTGATTTATCTCACCTCCCTGCTCATTGTTTTCAGCGACCGCCTGGGCTCGACCGATTTTAAGACCCGGATGACAATGTCAGCGCGCATGGTGTTGCAGGCGATACCACTGATGCTGGTTCTGTTTGTGCTTTTTCCGCGCATTCAGGGGCCGCTGTGGAGTCTGCCGGACGATGCCAAATCTGCGACCACCGGCGTGGGTGATGAAATGTCACCGGGCAGCATCAACGATCTGATCAGCTCGAGTGCGGTGGCCTTCAGGGTGCAGTTCAAGGGCGAGCCGCCGGCGCCGAAAGATCTGTACTGGCGCGGTCTGGTGCTGTCACATTACGACGGCAAAACCTGGCGGCGTGATGATGCCCCGGAAGATTTGCAGCCCGAACTCAGCGCGGTGAGCGCAGCAGCGCAGCCGGTTGAGTATGCAGTGATGCTGGAGCCGCATGGCCGCAAATGGCTGTATTCACTGGAAAGTTTGGTGTCCCTGGAAGGCGGTTATAGCGTGACGCGCGAACTACAGGTGCTGACGAAAAAGGAAATCATCAGCGTGTTTTCGTATGCGATGACATCGAGTTTGCGGTCGAGAAACAGATCCCTGTCTGCTCAGGAGCGCGAAAAAAATCTGCTGCTGCCGCAGGACTTTAATGAGAAATCCGTAACGCTGGCCAGACGCCTGCGCATGGCTGCGGGTGACGATGCGGAATATGCAGATTCAATATTGAATTATTTTAATACCGAAACATTCAGTTATACGCTGTCACCGCCGTTGCTGGGCGATAACGCCATGGATGATTTTATTTTCAACACACGCGCAGGTTTTTGCGAACATTATTCCAGTGCCTTCGTGTATCTGATGCGCGCCGCCGGCGTACCCGCGCGGGTGGTGGTCGGCTATCAGGGCGGCACCTTGAATCCGCTCGATGACTACATGATCGTGCGCCAGTCCGATGCGCATGCCTGGGCCGAAATCTGGCTTGCTGACAAGGGCTGGATGAGAGCGGACCCAACCTCGGCAGTGTCGCCCGATCGCATCGATTTTGGTATTTTAGGCGCAGGTCTGGAAGCAGGCCGCATGCCTTTTATGCTGGCCTCCAACAACAAATGGCTGCTGCAACTGCGTTACACCGCCGACAGCCTTAATCACAACTGGAACAAGTGGGTGGTCGGCTTTAACGAGAAAAAACAGCAGGCGCTGTTCGAATCATTAGGCATAGAGGACATCAACAAGTCCACGCTGTTTTCCTGGATGGTGGTGGCCATGACCTTAATGGGCGGAGTGGTGGCATGGTGGGTGTTCAGGCAGGGCGAAAGAAAATCAAAACGCGATGTTGCCAGTTACTACTACAGTCTTTTCTGCCGGAAACTGGAGAGAGCCGGCTTGATGAAGCAGCCCAGTGAATCACCCGATGAATTTCTCGTCCGTATCGTGCAGCACTTCCCGCACTTGAAGGACAAGGCGAGCCTGATAACGCGGCAGTATCAGCAGATGCGTTATGGCGGTGAAGCCGATGACGGGCATAAAAAAAGATTGGTACTTGCGGTGAAGCAGTTTCGCGCCAGATAGCATGAACCATGCAATTTGATGTGTAATTATTTTGTTTCGGCCAGTCGCATGATTTTATCGATGCTCGCATAAATAACGCTGACTTCGGAATGAGGGGTGTTCTTGCTGTGAGCGTTTTCTTCTACGATGGCTTCATCAAGTCCGGCCTGGTCCAGTAGTTTGCGCAGCAGTTCTCGCATGCTGATGGCAGTGCCGCTGCCAACATTGTAGGTTTCGCCGGCGATGCCTTTAGTGGCGATCAGATCATAAAGGGCGCAGGCTTGTTCAATGTCAATGTAGTCGCGCCCGGCATCGAGATTGCCGACGGAGATTTTTTCCGCCCTGCCTTCCAGTACTGACCTGATCTGCTGCTCCACGCGCCCGACAAACAGTTTATCGGAGACGCCCTTGCCGATTAAATTAAAAGTGCGGGCGATAACGATATTGAGGCCATAGGATTTGAAATACAGATGCGCCAGCTGGGTCTGCGCGGCTTTTGACCAGCCGTAGATGCTGACAGGCTGGAGCGGGTGATCTTCTGCAACAGGATTTTCGTCGCGCTTTATTTCACCGTATTCAGCAGCGCTGCCCATAAGCAGGATTCTGGCCGCAGGCTGGTGTTCGATGATGGCATCCAGAATGTTTTTACTGCTGAGCACGTTGTTCTGCAAATCGATTTCAAAGATATTTGAAAAACTTCCTGCGGTATGAAAAATCACGGAGGGCTGTAACCGTTTGATGGTTTCATTGACCTGTTCGCTGTCGTTTAAATCACAGACAACAGTGTCGCAGTGTTCACTGTCTGTTCGGGTTAGGCCGATGCAGCGGGCATTGGAGTGCGCTCTCAGGTAAGCGAGAAGATGGCTGCCGACAAATCCCGATGCTCCGGTGACCAGTATGCTCACTGCAGAAATTTAAATCGATCTGAGAATTCGGCAAAATGTTCGTCGGCATAGGCGTAATCTTCGGGTCTACCGATGTCCAGCCAGAAACCGTCAAACGGGCAGACGGCGATGTGATGGCCCTGTTCTATACCGTCGACCATGAGCTGATCAAAACCATAGCTGGCACCTTTTTGCAGACGGTCTATGGCTTTTTTGTTCAGGCAGTAAATGCCCATGCTGACATCAAAGTGGTACTCAGGTTTTTCGCGAAAGGCGGTGAGGCGGTTGTCCTTGTCGTAATCAAGTACGCCGAAATCCACTTTCACATCGCGCTGAAATGACGACACCGAAACATCGGCATTGCAGGCCGTGTGCTGTGCGAAAAATTTTCCGTAATCCAGGTCGCACAAAATATCGCCATTCATGACCAGAAAGTTTTCCGGTAAATCATTAATCAAAGTTAGCGGCCCGATGGTGTTGAGCGGAACCTCTTCGATGGAATAATCTATTTCTAATCCGAAACGCTCGCCGTTGCCGAAATAGGCCTGAATAAGGTTGGCGAGGTGATTGACCGCCAGTGTCACCCGGGTGAAACCGGCGTCAGCCAGCTGCATAAGAATGACTTCAAGAATCGAATATTTGCCGCCAATGGGTACCAGCGGTTTGGGTATCAGCGTTGTATAAGGCTTGAGTCGCGTGCCTTTTCCGCCTGCAAGAATGATCGCACGCATGCGCTGTCTCCTTCTGAATTAAATGTTGTATAGCCAGGATTTGTACTGGCGTAAGTTTTCTGGTTTTTTGAACCAGGCGATGGTTTCAATCAGTCCGGATTCCAGATCATGTCCGGGCGTCCAGGAGGTTAGTGCGGTGATTTTGCTGTTATCGCCCAGCAATCTATCGACTTCGGATTTCTCGGGCCGCAGGCGGGCTTCATCCAGATTAATTTTAGCCTCCGGATTGAGCTGCTGAATCAGGAAATGGGCCAGATCACCAATGGTGCGCTCGGCACCGCTGGCGATATTTATTTCTTCACCAATAGCCTTATCCGATTCGGCCAGCGCGATAAAACCTTCAACCGTGTCGATGACATAGTTAAAGTCGCGGGTTGGCTCCAGACTGCCCAGTTTGATTTCAGATTCGCCAGACAGCAGTTGTGTGATGATAGTTGGGATCACCGCACGCGCAGACTGTCTGGGTCCATAGGTGTTAAAAGGCCGGGCAATGGTCACAGGGCAATCAAAGGAACGATAAAAAGATTCCGCCATGCGATCAGCGCCAATCTTCGTGGCGCTGTAGGGGGACTGCCCCTGGAAGGGGTGCTTTTCATCAATGGGGACATACTGAGCCGTGCCGTAAACTTCAGAGGTGGAGGTCACCACGACGCGTTCGGTGTTGTGACGACGCGCCGACTGAAGAATATTTAAGGTGCCCTTGATGTTGGTGTCGACATAGGAATCGGGGGAATGGTAGGAAAACGGGATGGCGATCAGCGCCGCTAGATGAAACACCACATCCACCCCCTGCATAGCAGTATCAACGCCATTGGGGTCGCGTATATCGCCCGCAAAAACATCAAGTTGTTTGAGCTGAGTCGGTTCAAAAGAGTCCAGCCAGCCCCAGGTGTTGAAGGAATTGTAATAAACAAAGGCTCTGACATCACAGCCTTTTGCGATTAACGCCTCCACCAGATGGCTGCCGATGAAGCCGTCCGCGCCGGTGACTAAAACTTTTTTACCTTCCAGATTCATTCGAAATACCCATAAATTTAAACTCGGCACAGTTTAACGGACGGGGTAACTGACAGGAAGCCGTTCGACAATGAATTAAAGAAAAAGCCGGCGCAAGAAGTGTCCAGCTTAAAAAAATAGCATTATTAAACAGAAGCTTGCAGCGACAGGCGAAATACGCCGTTGGTGCACGGGCTTAAAAAGCTTTCATTTTGCTTGCAAATACTTACAATGCCTTGAAAATTCAGAATCACACAGTGCAAATGTTTCCGCGCAATGGTGCCGGAAGGAGATCAGCAATATGACCTTATCTGGATATATGACCGGGATTTTCGGCCGCTCGCCGGTTGATCCTATGCAGGAGCATATGGCGATGGTTTATGCCTGTGCCTCGGAGTTGGTGCCGCTGTTTAATGCTGTGATCGATGAAAACTGGGAAAACGTCGAGCTGATTCAGCAAAAAATCTCCCGTCTTGAAGAAGAGGCCGATGTGCTCAAAAAAGCCTTGCGCCTGAACCTGCCCAAAAGCCTGTTTATGCCCATGTCCAGACAGGACCTGCTGGAGGTGCTGCTGTCTCAGGACAAGATTGCTAATCAAGCCAAAGACATCGCCGGCATTATCGTAGGCCGACGCATGGTGTTGCCGGAAGTGATTCACGTCGATTACATCCGATTTGCGCAGCGCTGTGTAGATGCCTGTAAGCAGGCCAAAAAAGCTATCAATGAACTCGATGAACTGGTGGAAACCGGTTTCAGTGGCCAGGAAATAAAGATTGTTTCAGCCATGATCACCAAGCTGGACGAGATTGAGAGTGATACTGATTATTTACAGTCCAGAATTCGCCACAAAATATTCGCCATAGAAAAGGAGTTACTGCCGGTCGATGTGATGTTTCTGTACAAGATCATCGAAGAGACCGGCGATGTTGCCGATTACTCGCAACGCGTGGGTAGTCGTTTGCAGCTGATGCTGGCGCGCTAATGGAGGTAATTACCCAATATAGCACGACCTTTTTGATTCTGGCCGGTGTCTTTGGCCTGTTCATGGCATGGGGCATTGGCGCGAATGATGTGGCCAATGCCATGGCAACATCCGTAGGCTCGAAAGCGTTGACCATCAAGCAGGCGATTGTGGTGGCGGCGGTATTCGAGTTTGCCGGTGCGGTGCTGGCGGGCGGGCAGGTCACGCAGACGATACGCAAGGGCATCGTTGATGCCGAAATCATTTCCGGTTCCCCCGACCTGTTGCTCTACGGCATGCTGGCCTCCCTGCTGGCGGCGGGTTTATGGCTATTGATCGCCTCGCATAACGGCTGGCCGGTTTCAACCACGCATTCCATTGTGGGCGCGATTGTCGGCTTCGCCATGGTCGGCATCGGCATGGAAGCGGTGAAATGGGAAAAAATCGGTTTCATTGTAGCAAGCTGGGTGATCTCACCCCTGCTGGCTGGAACCATCGCCTATTTGCTGTTCCGCAGCGTGCAGAGACTGATTCTCAATCGTGAGGATCCGCTGAAATACGCCAAGCGTTATGTGCCGCTCTATATCTTTCTGGCCGGTTTCATGATGGCGCTGGTGACCATGACCAAGGGCCTCAAGCACGTCGGCCTGGAAATAAGCCTGGCGGAAAGTTACGCCTACGCGGTGGCCATAGGTGTTGTCGTCATGCTCGTTGGACGATTCTTTATCCTGCGAATTAAGATTGATCCTGCGGCCGACAAATATTTTCACTACACCAATGTCGAAAAAGTATTCGGTGTGCTGATGATCGTCACCGCTTGCGGTATGGCTTTTGCGCACGGCTCCAACGATGTCGCCAATGCCATTGGCCCCGTGGCCGCCGTGGTCGGTATCGTCAGCAGTGGTGGCGAAGTTATGAGCAAATCGACGCTGCCAATGTGGGTGCTGTTGCTGGGTGGAGTTGGCATCGTGGCGGGCCTGATGATGTATGGACGTAAAGTCATCGCCACCGTCGGTAAACAGATTACCGAACTTACCCCCAGTCGAGGCTTTGCCGCCGAACTGGCTGCCGCCACCACCGTGGTACTGGCATCAGGCACAGGGATTCCGGTATCCACCACTCACACACTGGTGGGCGCAGTACTGGGTGTGGGAATGGCGCGCGGCATGGCCGCCCTTAATCTCAATATAATCCGCAACATCTTCATGTCGTGGGTGATCACCCTGCCGGCAGGGGCGATACTTTCGATTATCTTCTTCTTTAGCTTGAAGGGGATATTTGGCTAAGGCCTGTTACCTGAATATGAGGTCGACGCCCTGACTTTTTTGTCAGGTATTCAGGTTGTTGGTATGGCTCCGGCTTGCGGCAATTGTCGTTGCTGTAAAAAAATATGGGTGCATCGGCAAAGAAAGCCTGTATTTCTCGTCCCATTCGTTCTAAGTTAAAGCATGTCTTCAATCCCTACCGAATTAATCGATACGCTACCAGCCACGCTGCATGACTCCGTCAGCCTGTACTGGCAGCACTGGTGTCAGGCGTGTGAAGCGCAAGGTCTGTCCACTGATCTGCCGGTTGCTTTGGTGGTGGTTGGCCGCGTCTGGGCGTGTAGCGACTTTGTCGCGCGCCTGTCTACCCGCAAACCCGCCATGCTGAAAGCCCTGCTCGAGCAGGGGGCTGATAGTGATTCCGAGCTTGCTGATTTCAGAGCTCGAATCCAGGCCGCTCTGGCGGCAGCTCCGGATAATGAGGCGGCGGTGATGGCCGCTTTGCGCGTGCAGCGCCAGCAGGAGATGCTGCGCATTGCCTGGCGCGATCTGAATGAGCTGGCTCCGCTGGAACAGATTCTGCACGAGCTCAGCGATTTCGCTGAAGCCATGGTTTCCGAAACCCTGAATTACCTGCATCATCAGGCGGTTGAGGTCACCGGCACACCGATGAGCGAGGCCGGCGAGCCGCAGTTCATGCTGGTGCTGGGCATGGGCAAGCTCGGCGGTCACGAGCTGAATTTTTCTTCCGATATCGATCTGATTTTTGTCTACCCGGAAGAGGGTGAAACGCAGGGCGGGCGTGTGCGATCCAACCATGAGTTTTTTCTGCGCCTGGGTGGGAAACTGGTCAAATTTCTTAATGAGACCACTCAGGACGGTTTTGTTTTCCGGGTCGATACGCGCTTGCGCCCTAACGGCGAAAGCGGCCCGCTGGCAATGGGTTTTGGTGCTGTCGAAAATTACTACCAGTCGCAGGGCCGCGACTGGGAGCGTTACGCCATGATCAAGGCCCGGGCGTTAACAGGAAAGCAATCGGACATCGACGAGCTGGAGGCCACCTTGCGGCCATTTATTTACCGGCGCTATCTGGATTTTTCGACCTTCGAATCCATCCGAGAAATGAAGGCCATGATCGAATCCGAAGTGCGTCGCAAGGGTATTGCCGACAATATCAAATTGGGGCGCGGCGGCATTCGTGAAATCGAATTCATCGGCCAGACGTTTCAGCTGCTGCGCGGCGGCCACGATATCGCGCTGCAAAAGCGCGGCATTATGCCGGTGCTGGATCTGCTGGCGGAGATGAAGTTGCTGGAAAGTCACGAAACGGCCCGGTTGCAGCAGGCCTACCGTTTTCTGCGCCGGCTGGAAAACAGAATTCAGATGTTCAGGGATATGCAGGCGCACAACCTGCCCGTGGACGAGGTCACGCGGCAACGGCTGGCGCTGGCCATGAATGAAGAGAACTGGCAGGCGTTGACTCCGAAAATCGAAGCGCACCGCGATAATGTGCATGCAGTATTTCAGGCGATTATTTCACGTGAAGAGGATGAGCCTTCAGTGCTGGAAAAGCAGGCATCGGCGTTGAAGAGCTACTGGGCGAATATTGCAGATACGGAGGAGCTGCGGCACTGGCTGGAGCAAAACAATTTTTCCGATGCCGAAGCGGTACTGAAGCAACTGGAGGCTTTTCGCAAGGATGCTCGTATCCGTAGCCTCTCCGAGCAGGCTGCGCAGCGTCTGCTGAAGTTGCTGTCGAAACTGCTGGCGGCTATCGCCGCGTTTCCGGAGCCCGATGTACTGGTGGAGCGGGTGTTGCAGATTCTGAGCGCGGTGGCGGGTCGTCAGGTCTACATCAACCTGCTGCTGGAATATGCGCAGGCGCGCGCGCAGATGCTGTCGCTGTGCGCCACCAGTGTCTGGTTCGTGCAGCAACTGAAGGCGCAGCCGATTCTGATGGATGAATTGCTTGACGCCGACGAGCTCTATCAGGCCAAGGATTATCAGGCGCTGGCGCAGGAGCTTGAGTACCTGCTGTCTTCGGTGCAGGCGGGTGATCTTGAGCAGTATATGGATCGCCTGCGCCAGTTCAAAAATACCCAGGTGATGAAAACCGCTGTGCTGGATGTCAATCAGATTCTGGCTGTGACCGATGTTGGCAGCACGCTCAGCCATATCGCCGAGGTGATATTGGTGAAGACCCTGCAACTGGCCTGGGACGAGCTGTGTCACAAGCATGGCCGGCCGGTGTGCTGCATTGAGGGCGAAATCGTTTTTCCCGGCATTGCCATTGTTGCTTACGGCAAGCTGGGCGGGCTGGAGCTGGGTTACGGTTCTGATCTGGATATTGTTTTTCTGCACGGCAGCGCGGGCGAAAATCAGCTCACCGAGGGCGATGCGGCGGGTAATAGGGTCATCGACAACTCGACCTTTTTTAGCCGGGTGGCGCAGAAGGTGCTGCATATTCTGGGCGCGCGCATGCATTCAGGCCTGCTCTACGAGACCGATATCCGGCTGCGCCCGCAGGGGCAATCGGGCCTGATGGTGAGCAGCCTGAATGCTTTTGAGCTGTACCAGCGGGACAAGGCCTGGACCTGGGAGCATCAGGCGTTAATCAGGGCGCGGATTGTGGCCGGAAATGACCACGTGCGGCAGGAATTTGCTAGAATTCGCCATTCGGTTTTGGCGAGGCCGCGCGATGCGCTGTCTTTGTGTGATGATGTCGCTAAAATGCGCTACAAAATGCGCGAACATCTGAGCAGCAAGGATGCGACCCGCTTTGATATCAAGCAGGATACCGGCGGCATAATTGATATCGAATTTCTGACGCAGGCGGGGGTTTTGCTGCACGTGCAGGCGCACAGTGATCTACTGGAGAGCACCTCAACGCTCACCTTTTTGAGTCAGCTGGTTGCCTGTGACTGGTTTACCGCGCAGGAGTCAGAGACCTTGAGTCAGGCTTACCGGCAGTATCGGCAACAGGTTAACCGGCAGGCGTTAATGATTGCCGCGCTGGATGACGAAACGATGTCGGTCTATCGGGAAAAAGTGGAAGCCGTGTGGCAGCGTTTGATGCCGGCAAAAGAACAGATCGAATGACTGCACAGGGCGGTCGTGACTATTTAATGCAAGCGCCTGATAACCGGATGGGCTAAAGGCGCTTTATACAAATTAACGGGTAATAATAATGAATGTGTGGAGAGATCAATAATGCATACCATGGATGACCGTGACGGCGTAATCTGGTTCGATGGTGAGATGGTGCCGTGGCGTGATGCCAAAGTGCACGTGCTCACCCATACCCTGCATTACGGCATGGGTGTATTTGAAGGCGTGCGCGCCTACAAAACCGATAAAGGCACGGCGATTTTCCGTCTGGAAGAGCACACCCGCCGCCTGTTTGATTCGGCCCATATCATGCAGATGGAAATGCCCTTTGATAAGGCCACCATCAGCGAAGCGCAACGTCAGGCGGTGCAACAGAATAATCTTGAAACCGCCTATATCCGCCCGATGTGTTTTTACGGTTCAGAAGGCATGGGCCTGCGCGCAGATAATCTGAAAGTGCACGTGATTATAGCGGCCTGGCAATGGGGCGCTTATCTGGGCAAGGAAGCGCTGGAAAAAGGCATTCGTGTGCGCACCTCTTCCTACACCCGGCATCACGTCAACATCAGCATGTGCAAGGCCAAAGCCAACGGCCACTACATCAATTCCATGCTGGCGCTACAGGAGGCCATCGCCTGTGGTTATGATGAGGCCATGCTGCTGGACAATGAAGGCTATGTCGCGGAAGGCAGCGGCGAGAACATCTTCATCATTCGCGATGGCGTGATTTATACCCCGGACTTAACCTCGGCGCTGAACGGCATTACCCGCAACACGCTGTTCGAGCTGGCCAGCAGCCAGGGCTACGAGCTGCGCGAAAAACGCATTACCCGCGATGAAGTCTATATTGCCGATGAAGTCTTTTTCACCGGCACTGCCGCCGAAGTTACGCCGGTGCGAGAAGTGGATAATCGCGTCATCGGAGTCGGCGAACGTGGGCCGATTACCGAAAAACTGCAAGCGCTCTATTTTGATCTGGTGCATGGACGTCTGGATATGCATCCGGAATGGCTGACCCTGGTTAAATAATGTTGCACAGATAAAAACATTATCCGCGAAGGACGCCAAGTACGCGAAAAAGGCAAAAGCTATGTGGGATGTGACAATTTGGTGTCGGTACGGATTGAATAAAAACAGAAAATTTTTGTCCATTGATGAACGCGGATAAAAGCAAGATCAGTCTGGGAGATTTCATCGGGCGATTAATGCGAGTTACAGACGGCAACATTGCGCAGCACAACGATGAGAGGCGCGTATCTGTGCTTGTTAATGCACTAAATAACACCAGGAGTTAAATATGCCAAATCCACACACTGCTACGCAAGATGATCTTGATGTGCCGAATGAAAACAGGGTGCACGAGGTGCTAAGAAAAATATTGCCGATACACTGCCCGATGCCGGGCACCAGCCTGTGGGATTCGCATCCTCAGGTTTATATTCCGGTGGAAGAAACCGGCTCGGCAAAATGCCCCTATTGTGGTTGCGAATACATTCTCAAGGATTAATTCAAGAAGCAAACATGCACGTACAAATACCCTCTTTCAAAAACGCCCGGGTGCTGGTGGTCGGCGACCTTATGCTGGATCGCTACTGGCACGGCCCGACTTCGCGCATCTCGCCCGAAGCGCCGGTGCCGGTGGTGCATGTCAGCGAGATTGAAGAGCGCCCCGGCGGTGCCGGAAACGTGGCGCTGAACATCGCGGTACTCGGCGGGCACAGTACCGTGCTGGGTCTGACCGGCGATGATGACGCCGCCAATGCACTGGAAAAAAGCCTGCAAGCCGCCGGCGTGAACACGCATTTTATCCGCCTTAAAAATAACGCCACCGTCACCAAGCTGCGGGTGATGAGCCGTCATCAGCAACTGATCCGTCTGGATTTTGAAGACGGCTTTATAGGTCAGGATCTATCCGCCATGGAGGCCGAATTCGGCAAGTTGCTGGCTGAGCATGACGTGGTGGTCTGTTCGGATTACGGCAAGGGCTGCCTGCGCAATGTGCAGAGTCTGATCGCCCTGTGCAGGCAGAAAAACATTCCCATCCTGATCGACCCCAAGGGCAGCGACTTCAGCAAGTACGCGGGCGCGAGCCTGATCACGCCGAATCTCTCCGAGTTCGAAGCCGTGGTGGGCCCCTGTGTCAATGATGCCGAACTGGCCGCAAAAGGCGAGCAGCTGCGCGAGCAGCATCAGCTAGGCGCCCTGCTGGTGACGCGCAGTGAACACGGCATGAGCCTGATTGAGGGCAGCAAAAGCGTGACCCATCTGCCGACCCGCGCGCGCGACGTGTTTGATGTCACCGGCGCGGGCGATACCGTGATTTCAACCCTGGCTGCGGCGCTGGCGGCGGGGCAGGATCTACCACAGAGCACGGCGCTGGCCAATTTCGCCGCCGGACTGGTGGTGGCCAAATCCGGCACCGCCAGCGTTACCGTGGACGAGTTGCAGCTGGCGAATCGCGAATATTTTGTGGTTGAGCGCGGCGTGCTCGACGAGGCGAGCCTGTTCAAGGCGGTCGCAGCCTGCCGCCAGCATGGCGAGACAATCGTCATGACCAACGGCTGCTTTGATATTCTGCACGCCGGTCACGTCACCTATCTGGAGCAGGCGCGCGAGCTGGGTGATCGGCTACTGGTGGCGGTCAATATCGATGAAACCGTGCGCCGACTGAAAGGCGCGGATCGTCCGGTGAACAGCGTCGAATATCGAATGCGCATGCTGTCGGCGCTGGAATGTGTCGACTGGGTCGTGCCGTTCGTGGAAGACGAACCCACGCGCCTGATCTGCGAACTGCAACCGGACATTCTGGTGAAAGGCGGCGACAATGATCCGGATAAAATTCCGGGCGGTGACTGTGTGCGCAAAGCCGGGGGGCAGGTGAAAGTGCTGTCTTATACGGACGGCATCTCGACCACCGAAATAATCGGTTCGATTCGAGGCAAAGGCACATCGAAGTAATGACTGACAGCACTGCCGTAAACGTCGATGTTGTTATAGTAGGTGGTGGCATCGCCGGTTTGTGGACGCTGGCCCGGTTGAAACAGGCGGGTTATAAAGCTGTGCTGCTGGAGGCCGAAGCACTGGGTGCTGGGCAGACCCGCTTTGCCCAGGGCATCATCCACGGCGGCACCAAATACGCCTTAACCGGAAAACTGAGCGCCTCCTCGGAAGCGGTGGCCGACATGCCCGCGCTGTGGCGCAATTGTTATAACGGCCGCGGCGTGCTCGATTTAACGCGCGCAACGCTGTTATCAGAAGCACATTATCTGTGGTCAACCTCCAACTTAACGTCCCGCGTTTCCGGTTTTTTTGCCAGCAAGGTGATGCGAGCGCGTACCAGCGAGCTGGCTGAAAACGCCCGCCCAGCACTGTTCAGGCATGCTGGTTTCAAAGGCCAGATTTATGCGCTGGATGAGCCGGTGTTTGATGCCATGAGTGTCGTACGTGCCATTGCCGAACCGGTGATGGATTCGATACTGGCGATAAAAGCCGGCAACATTAAATATGATAAAGACAGGTTGTCTGTGCAGGCGCAGGATGATCAAAGTTATGATTTCGATTTCAAAAAAATCATACTGACCGCCGGGCAGGGAAATGAAAATTTATTAGCCGCGTTAGGCTTGCAGCAACCGCAGATGCAGTTGCGTCCGTTGAAAATGGTCATGCTGCGCGGCGGGCTTGCTGACATGGTGTTTGCGCACTGTATGGGCGGTAGCGTTAACCCGCGCATTACCATTACTTCAAACCGTGATGCGCAGGGCGAGGTGGTCTGGTATCTGGGCGGGCAGCTGGCGGAAGACGGCGTGGCGCGTTCCGATGCCGAACAGATTAAACAGGCGCAGGCGGAACTGGCCGAACTTATCCCCTGGCTGGATCAGTCGAAATTTCAGTGGGCGACGTTGGCTATAAATCGCGCCGAAGTGAAGAAGCCGGGTACAAAACGACCCGATACATTTTACGTCGAACAACAGCATAAAGTGATGACCGCGTGGCCGACAAAAATGGCGCTGGCACCGGTGATGGCCGAACGGATTTTAGAAATGATTGATAATGAAAGATTGAAGCGTGTAGCTGAGGCTGAACTGCCTCTGTGGCCAAAGCCGGCTTACGCGATTCTGCCATGGAACGAAGCATCAAGGTGGTCAATGTGATGGAAAAAAGAACGTTAGGCTCAACCGGCATCGATGTCAGTGTGCTGGGCTTAGGCACCGTTAAATTTGGCCGCAACGAGCAGGTCAAATACCCGCAGGAATTTAAAATTCCCGATGACGAAGATGTCATGCGCATTCTCGATCTGGCCTGGTCGCTGGGTATTAATTTTATCGACACCGCACCCGCTTACGGTACAAGCGAAGAACGCCTGGGCAAACTGCTGGCGCAGCGCCACGACTGGGTCATCGAAACCAAGGTCGGTGAAATTTTTGAAAAGGGGCAGTCACACTTTGATTTCTCCGCTAAACATACTCGCGAAAGCGTGGAGAGCAGCCTGAGAAAAATGCGCCGCGATTATCTCGATGTAGTGCTGGTGCATTCCAGTGGTGATGACATGAATGTTATCCATCAGACCGATGCCCTGGCCGAACTGGAAAAGCTGAAACAGAAAGGTCTGATTCGGGCATTCGGTATGTCCAGCAAAACCGTCGAAGGCGGCCTCTGGGTTGTTGAAAACTGTGATGTGGTGATGGCGACCTGCAATCTCGAATACAATGAAGAACAGGCCGTTTTGGACAGAGCCGGAGTGCTGCATAAAGGCGTGGTTATTAAAAAAGGCTTGCTGAGTGGCTATGCCGGTGTGGCGGAAGGGGGGCACGGCATAGAAAAATCGTTTCAGCATGTGCTCACTCAGCCTGCGGTCAGCAGCATGATCGTTGGCACCATCAACACCAGCCACCTGCGAAAAAATGTCGACATTGCCGAGCAGTACAGACAGGTTACAGAATAAATCATGTCCGATACGCCCAGACGCTATTTGATTGTCGGCCCCTCCTGGGTCGGCGATATGGTGATGGCGCAGTCTTTATTTATCACGCTGAAAAAACTTTATCCGGATTGCAGCATTGACGTGATTGCACCTGCGTGGTCGCTACCGATACTTGAGCGAATGCCGCAGGTTAACCGCGGTATAGCACTGGCGGTTGGGCATGGCGAATTTTCACTGCTGGGCAGAATCAGGTTAGGCAGGTCATTGCGCAAGCACGGTTGCAGCCACGCCATCGTACTGCCGCGCTCATGGAAATCAGCGCTGGTACCTTTTTTTGCCGGCGCAAAAGTGCGCACCGGCTATCGCGGCGAAATGCGTTACGGTCTGCTCAACGACATACGCCAACTGGATAAAAACCTGCTCAAGCAGACCGTGCAGCGCTACGTGGCACATGCTTATGACAGCGACTTCAATCAGGTTCCGGACATTCCTTTTCCCCGTCTGGAAGTGGACGCAAGCAATCGCGAACGGTTAATAAAAGAGCTGGATCTTGATCTTGTCCGCCCGGTAATCGCCATGATGCCAGGTGCCGAATACGGCCCTGCAAAACAGTGGCCGGAAAAACATTACCGGCAACTGGCAACGCTGTTGATCGATAAAGGCTATCAGGTCTGGGTGATCGGCTCAGCCAAAGAGAAAGCCCTCGGTGATGCCATTACCTCAGGGCTAATGCAACACGCGATTAACCTCTCCGGCCACACCGAACTGGTCGACGCCGTCGATCTGCTTTCCTGCGCCGAGCAGGCGGTAACCAATGATTCCGGGCTGATGCACGTAGCGGCTGCTGTGGGCATCAAGCTTAATGTGATTTATGGTTCCTCCACGCCGGACTATACACCGCCGCTGGCTTTAGCTGAAAAGATGAATATCTTTTATAAAAATTTATCCTGTAGCCCCTGCTTCAAACGCGATTGCCCCCTGGGTCATACCAACTGCCTGGTTGAAATACCGGCAGAACAAGTATACGAGAGGTTGCAGCAGCAACGATGACCGTGAATAAAAAAACAAGACCAGTCGCAGTAATCTGCTTTTCCAGCGGTACCGGCGGCATGGAGCGATCTGCGGTGCGGCTGGCAGAGACCTTGTCTAAAATTTCAGAGGTCACGCTGCTCTGTAAGAAAGGGTCGTTTACACAGAGGCTTTATGATGAAGGCGATTACCCGTATGCCTGCGAAACCGTTTCATTTATGAGCAGAACATTCAGCCCTTCGATGCTGTTTCAGGTGCGGGCGATAATTGATAAGCGTGATATAAAAAATGTAATCTTCTTTGGCGCCTCGGAGTTAAAAACGCTGTACTTCTCGTTCCTGGGAAAGAATTTGAATGTTACCGTATGGCACGGCACGACAAAGAGCCGCCCCAAAAGAGACGCCTTCCACAGGCTGGTTTATTCATGCGTTAACCAGCATGTCGCCATCTCAAAACATCTGGAAAGAAACGTAAAGCAGATTGCGCCAATCACAGAGCTGGAAAATTATAGGGTGATTCGTCCCTCCTTTAACTTCGATGAAAACGATAAGCCGGATGATAGCAACGATGCAGAATGCCTGAACATTGTTCACGTTGGCCGTGTCGCACAGGGCAAGGGGCAGGTTGACGCAGTTAAGGCATGCCATGGTCTCCATGAGGCAGGCATCAGGTTTTCATTAAGTCTGGTGGGTGGTAGTGAAGGCGATGACTATATGAATGAGCTGGTTCAGGCGGTGGAGTCATCGCCCTATAAATCATCGATTAATATGGAAGGCTATGTCGAGGACGTAAATTCTTACCTGAAAAAGGCGGATATATTTTTGTTTCCAAGCTCAGGCGAAGGTATGCCCGGTTCATACATAGAGGCGTTACATTTCGGGCTTATTTGCGTCTCCTATGATAATACTGTCTTCCCGGAGTTTCTGGAGATGGGCTTTTATGTTCATATCGTAAAAAATAAAGATATAGCTGGCTTATCAAAGGAGCTACACGGTGTTGCCTCTGATATCATAAATGAGCGATCAAGATCGAAAGTAAATATTGATTTGGCTAAAAAATATTTCTCTGTTGATAGAGAAATTAATGAGTGGCTGGAATTACTCGATTAATTTTATTAAAGATTTATAATTAACAACATTGAGAAAAATGCGGGGATGGCAAGATGAATGATCTTGAAAAATATTTTACCGAGAACACGGATCGATCTATACATAAGTGGCAGCATTATTTTGATGTCTACGATCGCCATTTTTCCCGATTCAGGGGTACGGATGTTCATGTGGTTGAGTTTGGTGTTTCCGAGGGCGGTTCGCTTCAAATGTGGAAAGAGTATTTCGGCCCGGATTGCAAGATCTATGGTGTGGATATAAATCCCTATTGCAAGGAGCTGGAAGAAGACTGCATCGAAATATTTATAGGTGATCAGGAAGATCGGCAATTTTTAAAATCATTGGCGAGAGATATACCGCGTATCGACATCCTGATTGATGACGGTGGACACCGAATGCAGCAGCAGATTAGTACGTTTGAAGAGCTGTTTCCGCATGTGAGTGCCCATGGCGCCTATTTGTGTGAGGATATGCATACATCATATTGGAAAGGCTGGGGAGGTGGAGGTTATAAGAAACACGGGACGTTTATCGAATATACAAAAAATCTTATTGATAGTATCAATGCCTGACATTCACAAACGCCAAAGCTTGAGGTTACAGAGTTTTCTAAATCTGCCCGTTCTCTGCACTTTTACGACAGTATATTAGTTATAGAAAAGGACATTGTTGAAATGCCAAA
Organism: Gammaproteobacteria bacterium; assembly: GCA_024636785.1. Taxonomy (GTDB): domain Bacteria; phylum Pseudomonadota; class Gammaproteobacteria; order SZUA-229; family SZUA-229; genus LH-M37. The sequence goes on along the minus strand of JAGXGK010000003.1, from coordinate 116,851 downwards.
ACATATGAGAACAGGAGAAGAAAAAATAAAACAATATAACCCTCCAAGAAATAAGACGCGTGAATGGAAAAATAAATTAAAAAGTTTTTTCAGGATCTAAGATACCGATCTGAACAGGTCTTAATGGGAGATATTTGAAAATCACTAGTGATATCTAAGTATGAAACTGTTTAATAGTATAGAAAAACGAGTTAGCCGTTTACTACAGGTAAAATTCGATAAGTCTACCGGGTTCTATAGGCATAAACGCTTTGGGAAGTGGGTGTATATCCGTCTCCCAAAACATCTGGCAAAGGAGTCGGATATCCTTTGGGTATGTGAGAATCTATTCTTCCATCACTATCTGCCAAAAGGCAATGATGTTGTTGTCGATCTTGGTGCAGGATATGGCGATGAGGCTTTGTATGTGGCCAGCAAGTCACCAGATGTAACGTATATTGGAGTTGAGGCTCAGCCAGTTATATTTGAGTGTCTGGCAAATACCTTTAGGCAGCCTGGTGAAAAGTTTATTGCATCGCCATATGCTATTACTGATGCCGAGTCAGTGAAGTTTGTCAGTCATTTTTCTTACGCGGCTGTTGGCGAAATTCCAGAAGGTTATATTGATGTGCCTACCATGGAATGGGCTGATTTCCTTCGGCGCTATAAAATAGACAGGATTGATCTCTTTAAGATGAATATCGAAGGTGCTGAAAAAGAAATTCTTCAAGGTATTGATAATTTTAGCTTTATCAAACGATTTATTATTTCCTGTCACGATTTCAGGGCTAATAACGGTGATGGTGAGTATTTTCGCACCAAGGAGTTTGTGGTTTCGACATTAGAGAAAAATGGTTACAGAATAAAGCCTTTCAACTATGGCATAAGCTTTGCGAATGACTGGATTTATGCAGAGCGTGCAGATTTGTAATTATTTGAGTGCACGTAAAGAAAAGTATATTTCGTTGCTGGGGTATTTCCAGCAATAATATTTTTCATATCGACGCGCAGATATTTTTGCTAGTAGTTTACCTATCTTGCCGCGCAAGCCGCCGCCAAATCTAAGTTCTCTTGTGATATATTCGAATTCGACGTTTGTGTATTTTGGCACTAGTGTCCCGTGCACAAAATAGTCCATTGTGCCTAGTGTAAAGGGTCGCCTATGTGTCGGGTCGCGAAAAAATTCTATATTGCTAACGTGCGGCACGGAAAATTCCAGAATGCCGCCGGGTTTCAGAATTCGGTGAATATCTTCCATTAGTGTCACAGTATTATCCAGATGCTCAAAACAATGCGATGATCTGATGATGTCTGCGCTGTTGTCCTCAAAGGGCATTGGGTAGACGTTAAGGTCTGCGACAACATCGACGCATGGTCCATCTATTATGTCTACGCCGATTTCTTCGGGTCTTTTATTGTTACCACATCCTAGGTTGATAATCACGATGTTTGTTGCTGATGTCATAGTTGTTACCGATTAAATTTAAGTTGGCGTTTTATAGCATAGAAAAAAGCAGCATAGTACTTCCAGTCAAGTATTAGCCATCGGCTTAACAGGTTTAGCAATGTTACCGGGGCATGTGATAGCCATAGCCGTTTCCTGTCAAGGTGTCGCCAGGTGAACAGGAATTTGTTGCGGTTCGAGACCAGTCTGCGTTGGCTGTGGCTTCGGTAATTGCTGATTGTTGAGCTGGCCTGATGGAAAACATTGGCTTCGGGCAGGTACAGCAGCTTGAAGCCTTTTTGCATGGCTCTTCGTCCGAGATCACAGTCTTCCCAGTAGAACGGTGAGTAAATCTCATCAAATCCGCCGAGGTCTAACATCTGCTCCCGTCTGCAAACGAAGCAGCAGCCTAAGCCGATAAATTGTGCGTTATCTCCTGTTATCAGTGTTCGCTTAGTCAGTGGTGTCTTTGTATCGAAGCGCAGAAAGCCGCGTTTGTAATAGAGAAGGGTAGTTCTGTCGATATTGATAACGTCTTCAAAAGAGCTGTTGTAGTTGATGATGTCGCCTTTGACGGCAAACAGTGAGACGTCGTCAAATTCCTTGATCGTTTTAGTGAAGTAGTCCGGGGTGAAAGTGACATCAGTGTTGACTACGCATAGAAGCTCCATTCGTGATGCGCGTATGCCCTTGTTGCAGGTGGCGGAGAATCCCAGGTTAACTTCATTCTGTATTACTGTTATGTCGGGATAGGATTGTTCGAGAAACCTGACGCTGTTATCACTGGAGCAGTCATCGATGACGATAATTTCATATTTGAAGCCATTAATAGCCTCAAGCAGTGAGGGCAGGTTTTTTTCTAGAAGTCCGGCACCGTTATAATTGGGGAGTATAATGCTAATTGGATGGTTCATAAGGTGGCTTCATTAGTGAGATTTCTTCTGTCGTAGAGTTTACAATATTGATAACACCCATGTCATTCTCACCTCGTACCGCCTTGCTGAGTAGGTGATTCTTCGACCGTTATAGAGCTTGTATGGCTATGGTGGTAGTTACAGACCCTGTCCGCTACAGCAGAATATGAGCCATGCAATAAAGTTATTTGCTAAAATGGTCAGGATGTTTAACCTTTTAATTTATTCTGGAGTTAATAAATTACAATATGAACGTAAATATAGAAATATCAATTGGCGAGTTTTTCGATAAGCTGACAATTCTTGAAATCAAGCATGAAAAAATCAAGGATTCAGGCAAGCTGGAAAATATTAACAAGGAACTGGATTACCTGAACAACTTGCTTCAACAGTTGACGTTCTCACGTTCCGATGTGGAGTCTGAAGTAACTGAGCTTAAAACTATTAATGAGGAATTGTGGGATATAGAGGATGATATCCGTGAAATGGAATCGAATAAGCTGTTTGATGCTGAATTTATCAAGCTGGCTCGTGCCGTTTATTACACCAATGATCGTCGCTCACAGGTTAAGCGCGATATTAACCTGAAGTTGGGTTCTGATTTTGTCGAAGAGAAATCATACGAAGAATACAGCTAGTTTATGATCGTTTTGCTCAGCATATTGAGGCATGAGGATGTAACTTCGTCTACCGAAACAATGCTGTCTTCCAATGATGGAAAGACTGCGTCATGGATATCATATCTGGGCCAGTAGCGGTAGGGGCCTCCAATAAATATACCAACTGTTGGTGTCTCACAGGTAATGGCCACATGGCGAATCCCCGTGTCATTTGAGACCACCAGATCAGCACCTTTAAGTAGCGAAGTGGTGTCATCTATAGTCTCTGTGTTGACAACCTGAACATTCTTGTCATGAGCGGCGCACCGCAGGATTTCATTAGCACTTTCCCAGTCTTTTATGCCTTCGAGTATCAGGTGATCGTGATTGGGGTACTGTTCTGATATGTTTTTTATCAAGTCTGAGAAATTATTTAGTGGCCAGCACTTATAAGCATCCGATGCACCGATGAAGTAAACAATGTACGGCTTCTCTCTTTTTAAAGGCTGACCAGGCATATTATAAATGTGCGGATAGTGGGTTTTTGCACCCAATACGTGCAGCATACTTAGCATATCATTGACCTCGAAATTAAGATCTGTACGACAGGTTGTTACATCGTAAAACATCAGCGCACGAAGTTTTCTGTAGGGAAAACCGAATTTGACCATCGCCGGTGTAAATAAACAGGTCATGAATGATCGGTTGCCGCCGGCAAGATCAAAAATAAGGTCATGATAGCCAAGTTCGCGAATCTTCCTGATGCGTTTGAGCAGGGACGCGCCGCGCTGATCAGTGCCATGAATGATGTGGACGCGATCAACCAGATCCTCGGGAATGCCGCGCGTGTAATTGCTGATAACGCTCAGGGTTATTTTTGCATTAGGGAATAATTTTCTCGCCTCAATGATGAAGCAGCGAGTCAATACCATGTCACCAAGAGCAGCGTGTCGAATTACCGCGATACTTTTTACGTCTTCAAATGAGAGTCGGGCAAGATTTTGTTTAGCTTTTTTTGTTGCCCAAACGCCTCTGATATACCATGTCTTCATGATTTTCCTGTCCTTTGAGCTGTATTGCTCGCGCTTACGGTTTTCAAATTACATTTATTAAATTTAAGTATTTATTGTTAATCTCTATACAGATATTTTCTATATAAATATTTTTGCATGCATTATCTTCATCAGTAATAGTAAATGCAAGCCGGTGCTTCGGTGTGTTAAGTGTTTGCCAGCGTAATAATGTCGCGGACCTTCGTTCCGGGTAAAAGGCAACGGTTGGAGTGTCCAGGGCGCCTGAAATATGCAATGTGCCTGTCGAACCGCTAATGAAAATATTGGCAATCTTCAATAGTTTTGAAAATTCAACCAGGCCATTAGTAGACTGATAAGTAATATGATCGCAAGCATTTACCAGTATAGATAACTCTTTTACTACTGCCTGTTCACCGGGCCCTGCCGTTAATACAAAAAATAATTTGGGATTTCTCGAGAGCAGCTGAATCAGTTGCGCGTACTGCTCAATAGATAAATTCGTGGCTGAGCCGCCGCTACCAGCATGGACAAAAATAAGTTTTCGGTCAGGTTCGATACGGTACTCGGCATAAAACTGGTTTCTGATCTGCTCAACTTCTTTATCAGGAAAAGACAGCAGCGGTGGCTTCAGGTTGTAGTTGCCACTTACGCCGAAGTGTTGGCCCATAAACAGGGCCAGATCAGTATTGTATTCGTACTCGGGTTTTTCCGAACGTGAACGGCGCTGAGTCAGGGTGTGGTTGTAAAAGATCTGGTCGATGCGGGAAGCCGGTGCAAAACGGTGCGGGATTCCGGCCAGGAATAATGCCAGCGCAATGCGAGGCGTGGAGTGTAGGCATAACGCAGCGTCGAAGTTGTATGCTTTTAAATGGGCTGTGGTTTTGATGAGGTCCGACAGGCCATGTTGATTTTCATCCAGAACGACTTCATCAATCCACGGACAGATCTCCGCCATCGGGCTGGTGTATGCCGGTACCAGTGCATAAATGCGTGCTTCGGGGAATAGCTGCCTGAGCGCCTGAAAGCTCGGCCAGGCCAGCATGAAGTCACCGAGTTTGTCGTTGCGGATAACCAGAATTTTTGACAGGGGTTTTTGCATTAGCTCCATCGCCCGATAGCGGTGATTAATATCCTATTTCCTGATGATATCGATTTTCTGCTGGGCTTTGGTCCACTTGCCTTCCTGCTTGTCGATGTACTGAAAATATTCATTGGTGAAGTTACCCTGATTGCACAGATAGCGATAGCTGCGGGTGTTGACCCTGTTCACATCAAGCGACTGATTGAATACACCCGGCCCGGTTAAATCGTAAACATTTTTGATGACGTTTTCTTTTATGTTGTTCATGATGATCTGAATCATTTCATCGAGATGTGCGTTGTTGTTCTTGCTGGCGATAAAATAATTGCTGATTTCGCCGCGCTTCATTAACAGATAAAGTTCGTCATAATCCGGATTTATGATCGCGCCTAACGGCCAGACCAGATGTGCATCGATGTCCATGTAGACGCCACCAAATTTTTGCAGAACCAGTAGTCGCCATAAATCGGCCTGTGCAGCGCCGATCTGAATTCTGGAGTAGCTTTCAAAAATCTCTGCCGGGTAGTTCGCTTCGATAAACGCTGTGCGGTCTTCGGTGATCATGAAGCGGTACTCAAAATTATAGGTGAGCAGGCGGTTGAATAGATAATTGAGGTAGACGGCAAGCGTCACACGGTTGGTGAAATTGGTCTGCCATAAAATTCTGGGTATATTGGATGGTCTGCTGCTTGTTAGCAGTGGCTTGGCCTGGCTGGGAAGGGTAAAGCGTTTATTGGGAAAGAATAGATGAAAGCCATAACACGCCAGCTTGCTAAGGTTGGCGAATATTTTTATGATGCGGCTAACAAAAAAAATAATAAAATCTTTCATCAAGAGTCTTCCTGCTTCAGGTGTGGCTAACCATATCCTAAAGTAATCAATAATCAGTTATTGGTGCTGTAGGTGATTCTTTTCAGGTGTTGCTCGAGCATCTGGAAATGCTGTTCAGTATTGAAAACCTCATCCGCCTTACGCTTACCCTGTGCCGCAATCTGCTGTTTAAACTCAGGCTCCAGATACAGGCGTTTTATCGCCGCATACAGACTGTCGATGTCGAAACTTTCAAACAACAGACCGGTCTCTTCGTGGTCGATGATTTCAGGAACCCCTCCCCGGTTGCTACCGACAACAGCAACACCAGCGCGCATGGCTTCTGGTAACACCAGGCCGAACGTCTCTTCGTCGCTGGCGAGTAGTAGGGTATCGCAAAGCTGCATCATCTGCTGCGGTTCGCTGACGAAATCCATGAACACGATGTTGCCGGCGACGCCCAGTGAGTCTGCCAGACGTCGTAACGTGTTGCGGTAACCGGGCGTCATCTCGTGACCTGCGATCAGTGCTTTCAGCTGGATATTATCGCGGCTGGCCAGCGACAGTGCTTCGATCAGCAGGTGCTGACCTTTGTTATGTTCCAGCCTGCCGATCAGGCCGATAATAAAATCATCATCGCTGAAACCTAACTCAGCACGGCGTTCGCTTCGGGCTGCGTCACCAATAAATTCATCGGGCGCATCAACGCCATAATAGAGCGTAGTGATGTGCTCGGCGTAACGGCTGATGAAGGTTCGGGCTTCGGCCTCGAGCTGTTTAGTGATGGTCAGCATCAGATCCATTTCACGATAGAGAAAGCGATGATAGAGATCGTCCTTGCTGCGGGTGATTTTCATCTGGCGCGTGTAAACCAGAGCCGGTTTGTTCCGGGAAAGTTTTTTCGCCAGCGCGGCCACAGCAAGGTCGTTGCCCCAGTGCATATGCACGACATCGATCTGATGATGGTCGATGAGCTTAGCCAGTTGGCGGGCATTCATCAGCGGCAGGTAGCTGCGCGAATATTTCAGGTAGTCTGGACTGATCGAAGAATGTTTTTCGAAATAGTCTTTTAGCTTGCTGCTCGGGTTGATTACGGCGACGACCTGATGCTGTTCGTTTAAGGCCTGCGCGGCGCGAAAAGCATAGAGTTCGAGGCCGCCGAGTCCCGGTGACAGACATAGTTCCAGCACATTCATGCGGATTGCCTGCGTTTGATGATCACCTTGCTGTACTTGACGAATACATGCATGAACGAGAGCGTAGCCACCAGCAGACCGGCAAAGCCGTCGAGGAAGCCGCGCTTGATAAAATAGATTTTGATGAAGGTCCAGAAGCCGTGCGTTAGCGGGCTGAAGATGGATGCTTTTTTGTTTTTTCGGATGATCTCGTCCGCGCCAATTTCTGTGAACTTGTCGATGGTTTGCAGATGCGCGGATAGGTCATCGAAAGAGTAGTGCTGGATATCGCCATCAAGTTTGATAATGTTGTCACCGTCGGTGATGACGTGGTCGTGCGGATTGGTGCCGCCCCAGTGCGCCGTTTGTTTATTAAACAATCGGGTTTTGGTATCCGGATACCAGCAGTGATTAAGCCAGCGATAAATATAAAATGTTTTTCTCGCCATGCAGTAAGCGTCAGCGGAAGTCTGATCAAGCTGGGCCTTGATGGCGAGGATAGACTGCTGTAACTCTTCCGTGAGTCTTTCATCGCAGTCGAGGCTGATGATCCAGTCGTGAGAGGCTTTCTCAACGGCAAGGTTCTTTTGTTCGATGTGACCGAGAAACTTCTGGTGAAATACTTTATCGGTATATTTTTCGGCAATTTTCAACGTGTTGTCGCTGCTGAGTGAATCGACGATGATGATTTCATCGACAATAGGCAATAAACTTTTCAGGCAGTCTTCAATTTTTTTCTCTTCGTTATAAGAGATGATGCAGGCGCTGATTTTTGCCATGGTCGTTAGTTAGACAACGCTCTTGAAATATTCGATGGTTTTTATCAGGCCGTCATCAAGCGCAATGCTCGGTTCCCAGCCCAGTTTTGATTTCGCCAGAGTGATATCCGGTTTGCGTTTGGTGGGGTCATCCGAGGGCAGTGGCAGATAGCTGACTTGCGCCTCTGGATTGATCATCTGCAAAGTTTTTTCCGCCAGCTCTTTCACGGTGAACTCAACGGGGTTGCCGAGGTTGACCGGGCCGGTAAAGTTCTCGCTGGCCATCAGGCGGATGAAGCCTTCAATCAAATCATCGACGTAACAGAAAGAGCGCGTCTGTGAACCATCGCCGTAAACCGTCAGTGGCTCGTCACGCAGTGACTGCACAATGAAGTTGGAAACTACGCGGCCGTCTTTCGGGTCCATGTGCGGGCCATAAGTATTAAAAATTCGTGCAATCTTGATGTTGGTGCCGTACATGCGCTGGTGATCGAAGCACAGCGATTCGGCACAGCGCTTGCCTTCGTCGTAACAGGAGCGGATGCCATTCGGGTTAACATTGCCCAGATAGCTTTCCACCTGCGGATGCACTTCCGGGTCGCCATATACTTCACTGGTCGAAGCTTGCATGATTCGGGCGTTATTTTTTTTCGCCAGCTCCAGCATATTCAGAATGCCGTGTACGCAGGTTTTGGTGGTGTGTATCGGGTTGGCCTGATAATGCGGCGGCGAACCGGCGCAGGCCAGGTTGTAGATCTCATCGACTTCGAGATCAATCGGGTCGATGATGTCGTGTTCGATCAGCTGGTAATTCGGATTGTCGAGAAAGCCTACGATGTGTTCTTTCAGGCCGGAGAGAAAGTTATCGACGCAGATGATATGGTGGCCTTCATTGAGCAGGCGCGCGGTTAAATTGGTGCCGAGAAAGCCGGCGCCGCCGGTCACTAGAATTCGTTTTTTACTCATGCTGTATTAGCCCTGGTTTGTTCTGCCGATACCGAAGTAGACAAAGCCCAGCTCTTTCATCTGCGCGGGCTCGTATTGATTGCGGCCATCGAAAATAATCGGCGCATTCAGTTTCTGTTTGATGCTGTTAAAGTCCGGGCTGCGGAACTGTTTCCACTCGGTCGCCAGAATCAGCGCGTCGCTGTTTTCCACGGCCGCGTACATGTCATCGAAAAAGGTGACATCACCATTGCTCAGCCAGGCTGCCGGTATTTCGGCGGTGGCGGTTTCGGTGGCGACCGGATCAAAGGCGTGAATTTTTGCACCGGCATCGATCAGGTCTTTGATAATCTGTAATGAAGAGGCTTCGCGCATGTCATCGGTGCCGGGCTTGAAGGCCAGCCCCCAGAGACAGAATGTTTTGCCTTTCAGGTCGTGATCAAAATAGCGGTTTATCCTTTTTCCCAGATGCTCTTTCTGACGCTGGTTTCTGAGTTCCACCGCGTGCAGCACATCCGAAGGCACGCCACAGCCAGCGGCCATGCTGACCAGCGCTTTAACGTCTTTGGGAAAGCAGGAGCCGCCGTAACCGCAGCCGGGGTAGATGAATTCATAACCGATGCGTGAGTCGGAACCCATGCCCAGTCGAACATCTTCGATGTCTACTTCCAGCTTCTCGCAGATTTCGGACATTTCATTCATGAAAGAAATTTTGGTGGCGAGCATGGCATTGGAAGCATATTTAGTCATCTCTGCACCGCGCACGCCCATCATCATGATGCGCTCATGACTGCGCATGAAAGGTGCATACAGATCATGCATGATTTTTCGAGCTCTTTCGGAATTGACGCCAATTACCACCCGGTCGGGGTTCATGAAGTCGTCGATGGCTGCGCCTTCCTTGAGAAACTCGGGGTTGCTGACCACATCAAATTCAAGTTCCAGATTTCTGTCACTCAGACCCTGCTGAATAATTTCGCTGACTTTATCGGCCGTGCCTACCGGCACAGTGGATTTATCAATAATAATATTGTGCGGTGCGGTAATGGATTCCCCGAGTTGTTTCGCCACTGCCTGCACATAACGCAGATCCGCCGCGCTACCTTCACCGGGCGGGGTGCCCACGGCGATGAAATGAATGGTCGAAGCCTTTGCTGCTTCGTGAATGTCGGTAGTGAAATGTAATCTTTTTTCGCTGGTGTTTTTGCGCACCATCTCTTCCAGTCCTGGCTCATAGATGGGGAGAATGCCAATTTTCAGGTTTTCGATTTTCTGCTGGTCGATATCCACACATATGACATTGTGTCCCATCTCGGCAAAACAGGTGCCTGTAACAAGTCCTACGTAGCCGGTGCCAATCACTGAAATATTCATAATGGTTTCTTACTGTTAATGTTGATTGTTTTCCCTGAGGTATCTTACCGTGGCATTAATGGCCGAAGTGAGCGTCATCATGGTGTTATTGAGTTCGGGTTTTTCCGTCATCAGATTTCTGGTGGGAGTTTCCGTGCCCAGCTGATAGAGATGCGGGTCGGAGCCGTCGAATTTTATTTTCTGAAAGAATTGATCGTTGAGCAGGCCGATGGTTCTGAAGCTCCCGTGTGAGATCGTGAAGGCATAGCGCATTTTATCAAAAGCCGGGTCGAAAAGATCGCGTCCCAGCGTGGTATTTGTGTAACTGTTTTTTGTTAGCGCAGCGATGGTCGGCAGGATATCAATCTCGCTGGCGACCGTTGTAATGGCACCGCTTTGTTTTAGCACTCTCGGGCCATACATGACCAGCGGTACCCGGTAACTGGATATGTCGAGCTGCTCTTCGGAGATCGGCGTATGGTTGCCGGTGTGGCCAACGATGCCGTGGTCGCCAAAGAACACGAACAGGGTATTATCAAAATAGTCTTCCTTTCTCGCCATTTCCATAAACCGGCCGATGCTGTGATCCATGAAGCGGTAGGCATTCAGCTCATCGAGATGGAAAAAGCCATATTCTGATATCGGGTGCGCCAGATCATTTTCAGTGAGCAGAACAAAACCGTCGTTGTCCTCGGGGATGGTGTAGGGTCGGTGATTGCCTGAAGTCTGGATGATGCTGATGAATGGACCCTGTTTCTTTTTCAGGACTGCATTGGCTTCTTTGAACAGGCTGAGATCCGAGATACCCCAGACATCGACGCGTTCAGATTCATAGCTGCCCTCTTCATAGATGCTCAGGTCTTCGATGTTGGCGGAGAGCAGGCCGCGAATATTGGCCCAGCTGGCGCTGCCGCCGAGGAAGTAGCTGCGATCATAGCCGCTGAAATCATTGACGATGCTGTGCTGTTTGACGATCAACGGATTGCGCGTTGAAGTCCGGTTTTTTTCAATATCGGGCAGGCCGGTGATCAGCGCCCACACCGAACGCGCGGTGCCGGTATGCGGCACGAAGTGATTGCTGAAATAGACGCCCTCTTCAGCGATGCGATCGAGGTTAGGGGTCGGGTTTAGCGGGTTGCCGGATAGCCCGGTTTTGTGGGCCGCCAGGGATTCGATGATAACGATGACCACATTCGGGCGTGGTTCATTCGCACTGTTCTCAAAAGTAACGGTGCGGGTGTAATTCAGGTTTTCCGGATCGGCCTGATCGACACCGAGATAGTCCGCCATCAGCGGGTAGTATTTTTTCGCTGCCTCAAGATCATAGCTCTCGACGCTGTTCTTTAATGTGTTGGCGAAATACATCACCGGGTTGGAGGTCAGGTAGGCGGTAAAGGTGTGGGTGCTGCTGAAAAAAGCATCGCTCCAGCGTAACGGGTAATAGGATATTTTTCCAAACAGGCCGAACAGCACCACGAAAAAGGTGACGATGACGATGCCGGTTTTGCCTTTCCACTTGACCTGTAGACGCTTGCTCGCATCAATGCCCAGATTGGCGGTTCTGAGCAGGCGATAATAGATCCACACCATGGCGGACATGATGAGCGCGCCCCAGATTACCGGGTAGGTCTGCCAGACCATGGAGGCCGAGATCAGCGGGTTTTCCAGAAAGCGCAGTGAAGTTGCATCGAGGCTCTGGGCCAGATACGCGTAATAGCCGAAGTTACTGGCATGGAACGCAAGCAGGGCAATGACTGTCACAATGATGTATCCGGCCCAGATGCGTCGCCCCGCCAAATTGAAGACGGGATGAATACCGGGTATCCAGCCGAGCAGGAAAATTGGCAGGCTCAGAATCAGCGCGAACTGCAAATCATACTTCAGTCCGAGATAAAAGGCCCAGGCAATATCACTGGCAGGCAGTGGATTGGTGGCAGGTGCGAATTTGAAAAAGAAGACCAGACGTAGCAAGCTCTGTAGTAGCAGCAGGCTGGCAACATACTGGACGATATAAATATGCAGTCTGGGTAATTTTTTCAGGTAAGTGATCATGAATTTGAAGTTGGGAAAACAATGCTTTAATAGTAATTACAGGGGCGGAATTGTATCATATTTGCCTGAGCAGTTATTTTATTGGCAGGATAAAAATCTCTTGAAAACTATTGTGTTGTGGTTAAAACGAATACTTAAATGGGTTTCGGTTTCATTTCTAGCGTTGCTGCTGTTTTACGGCGTGGCGCGTTTTTATGTGGTCTACACCGACAGTCAGATTGAGGGAGCGCGTGCACCCTATTTCCAGAAGCAGGCAGCCGAAGCCATTAGCGTGCTCTGGCACAGCGACGAAGCCGAAATCGGAGTGGTGCGTTACGGCCTCAGCCCGGATGACTTGAACATGCAGGCCGGAGAACCTGAAGCCGGTGAAGCCCACGAATTGCGCCTGACCGGCTTGAAAGCATCGCAACGCTACTACTACGCCGTGGGCAATGACGAAGCCATGATCTACGGCGGCACAGAGGATGACTGGTTTATGACCGCACCCGCCACCGGCGGCGAAGCAGCGGTCCGCTTGTGGGTCATCGGTGATTCCGGGGATCCGGGTGAAGTGCAGCGAGCGGTGCGTGATGCCATGAAAGACTGGGTCGGCAGTCATCCACGTCAGGGCAGACCTTATCTGGATCAATGGCTGGCGCTGGGTGATAACGCCTACCGTTCGGGTTCAAATCAGCAGTATCAGGCCGCGCTGTTCGACGCCTATCCGGCCATTTTTAAAAATATCGCGCTGTGGCCGGTGTATGGTAATCACGATGATCGCCGCTGGACATTTTTTGATATTTTCTCCCTGCCCGAGCAGGCGGAATCGGGCGGTGTGCCTTCGGCGACCGAAAATTATTACTCCTTCGATTACGCCAATATTCACTATGTCATGCTCGATTCGCAGGCCAGCGATCGCGAACCCGGTGGTGCCATGCTCAACTGGTTGCAGAAGGACCTGGAGGCCAACACCCAGGACTGGCTGATCGTCGCCTTCCACCATCCACCTTACAGCAAGGGGTCGCACGATTCGGACGATGAGGGTGACAGCGGGGGACGGCTGGTAGAGATGCGCCGGCAGGTACTGCCAGTGCTGGAAAAATACGGTGCCGATCTGGTGCTGGCCGGGCACAGCCATGTTTATGAGCGCTCTTATCTGATGGGCTGCCAGTATGGGGATTCAGCAGAATTCAGCCGGAAAAATATCGTTTCGGAAGGTGTTGAAGGTCGCAATGCGAAATTTATCAAGCACAAGAGCGAGCGCGCCATGCCGCATTCAGGCACGGTTTACATAGTAGCGGGGGCTTCCGCCAAGGTCGATGGTGCAAAGCTGGATCATCCAGCGATGGCCGTGGACATGATGGAAGCGGGTTCGTTACTTATTGATGTTACCGGTGATCAGCTGACCGTGCGTTATCTCAATGATAAGGCTGAAGTGAAGGATGAGTTCAGCATCGAGAAAAAGGCGGACGACAGCTGGAAGGCGTATCGCAACCCGGATTATACAGGCTGTCCGCTATAAAGGCTCGAGCGCTTTTCTCAGCTTCTTGAGCACCTCATCTGGCTTGATCAGGGCCATGCATTCAGCGTTCTGAATGCGCTGGCCCCACGAGGCGTCACCGATACTCGAGCTGTAATATTTCTGCAACGCCTGCTCATAGTGGTTTACCACCAGTTTCTGGAAACGATACGGCCCGGCGCGCTGCGGATTGGTGGCGGCGTACAGGCCGATCACCGGCGTATTCAGGGCATTGGCAATGTGCGCCGGGCCGGTGTCCGGCGCGATCACTACGCTGGCCATGTCCAGCAGCGCGACCAGTTCGGCGATACTGGTCTGGCCGACCAGATTCAGCGGTTTTTCGCTGCACAGCGAAAAAATGGCGGCAGCGACATTCTGTTCGCGCATTGAGGAGCCGCCACTGAGTATCACCTTCATGCCGAGCTGTGCGCTGGCATAATCGGCGACAGCTGCATAACCGTCGATATTCCAGTCGCGCCAGTTGCGTGATTTGGCCACCGCACAGGGGTTGATTACTAGCAGCCGGTTTTCACCTTTTGCATGGCTCAGCCACTCTTTGTCCAGTTTATGTCTGAGACTCTGGCGGGCGCTCTCCAGAACCGGCAGATCCCACTCCAGCACCGGCTTCAGGTCGAAATAGGCGGTGAATGCCATGAAACTGTCGACCACGTGCTGGCGGGTGGAGGCCGGTTTAATTTTGCGGTTGGTGAACAGCCACTGCAAATCTTTGGCGCGCTCGCGGTCGAAACCCAGCTTGATCGTAGCGGGCACCAGAAAACTGATCGCCGATGCGCGTAGTGACACCTGCAGGTGCAGCAACACATCAAAATGGCGACCCTGCATTTGTTGACGGAGGGCGAGGTAGGCGGAGAAACCCTGCGATTTATCAAAGATGATAAACTCCACGCCCTCGACACCCTTGACCAGTTCATATTCGGTCTTGCCGATAATCCAGGTGATCGGCATCTCTGGCCAGTTTTTTTGCAGCGTGCGCAAAACCGGCAAGGTATGAGTAATATCACCCAGCGCGGACAGCCGAAGAATGCAGATATTTTTGGGCGGCTTTGAAAGGTTAAATTGTGACAGTGTCATCGGAAAGTATAAAAATTAAAAATATTGGCCAGCATCATATCCTATATGAGGCGATGCTGATTGAACATCCGGATGAAATGTTGTTTTCTCCGGCTGCAAAGTCATCGACAGAAAAAGCGGCGGCCATTGGTCGTGCCGAAGCCCGGTTCTTTCACTATCAGGGCCACGACCTGGTGCTCAAACAGTATCTTCGCGGCGGTCTCATCGCGCCTGTGCTGGGCGATCGCTACTTCGGCATTAATCCGCAACACAGTCGCTCGTTCAAGGAGTTCCGTCTGCTGCACCAGTTGCAGCAACTGCAATTGCCCGCTCCGGTGCCGGTGGCCGCGAGCGCAGAACGCTCAGGACTGTTTTTTCGCGCCGCGCTGATTACGCTGGAAATCCCCCACGCGCAAACCCTGGCCGATCAACTGCTGCATTCTCCCGCCGACGATGCAGTGTGGCAGGAAGTCGGGCGCTGTATCCGCCGCTTCCATGATCACGATGTTTATCATGCCGACCTGAACGTGAGAAATATTCTGCTCAGCGAAAATAAAGTGTATTTAATCGATTTTGATAAGAGTGCATTTCGTTATCTGGGGGACTCGTGGAAAGCCTCGAATCTGGCGCGGCTGAAACGTTCGCTGCTGAAATTCAAATCGCTGAATCAGGTTTTCTACTTTGACGAACATAACTGGAAGCAGCTGTTGCAGGGTTATAAAGTTAGTCCACAGATGAACGCAGATAAACGCAGATAAAAACAAAAGCCTCAGTCCGCGAAGAACGCAAAGGACGCCAAAAAAACCATTAAAAGCTATTGTTTTGCTTTTTTCGCGTCTTTTGCGTTCTTCGCGGATATAGATCTTGTTTTTTTAGTTTATCTGCGTAACGTCAAACACCTACAGTTGCGGCGCAATCACATCCGCATAATCATTCACGATACGGGCAAACGGCTGGAGGGTCTGTTTAACATTGGCTTCCAGTTGCAGGCGGGCATTTTTATTATCCAGCAGCTCGTTAATAGCAGTCCCCAGTTCTTCAAAACTCTGCACCTGCACTGCAGCGTTCTGCGCGAGCAGTAGCTGGCTTTCATCGACAAAGCTTTCCATGTGCGGACCAAAAATTATCGCCTTGCCGAAGTGCGCGGGTTCGAGGAGGTTGTGGCCGCCGCGATGGCTAAATGAACCGGCCATGATGATCAGTTTAGCCGGGGCAAACCACTGCATCAGTTCACCCACTGTATCGAGCAGGTAGATGCGTGTCTGCCCGGTAACGGGGTCATTGTGACTGCGCAGAGCGAGAGTGTTTGTATCGATGCCGTCAATCTGTTTCAGCTGTTTGATGATGTGCTCGCGGCGTTCGGGGTGGCGCGGTGCTATCACCAGCAGTTCGTTTCGGTTGAGCTGGTTCCAGATTCTGGCGATCTGATATTCCTCGTCATGGTGTGAGGAGGCGACCAGCACATAATCGCGCCGGGTTATTGTCTGTGATGGGGCATTTATTGATGCGGGCGGAATGAATTTCAGATTGCCCAGTATGGAAACCTGTTCGCGGCCGGCACCAAGCCTTAAATAATTATCCTGATCGGTTTGTGAGCGCACATAAATGTGACTGACCTGCGACAGCACCTGATGGTACACCGAACGCACCCAGCTGTTGGCACCGGTGGTTTTTACCGAAAGTCGACCATTGATGATATTCACCGCAATGCCATTATTGCTGCAGAGCACGATCAGGTTCGGCCATAACTCGGTCTCGATCAGAAAAAGCGCGATGGGTTTGAGCCGGCGAATAAAACTGAGCGTGGTCAGGTTCCAGTCCATAGGCAGAAAAGCATGATGCAGCCAGGGCAGATTCTGGTGCGCAATAATCTCCGCGCCGGTGCTGGTATTGGTGGTGATCAAAAACGGCTGTTCAGGATGACGTTGGTGCAGTTCGTGCAGCAGCGGCAGAATGGTATTGACCTCTCCCACCGAGGCGCAGTGAAACCATACACAGTTTTGCGGGATGTGCTGTAATTTTAATCCCAGTCTTTGCAGTAAAAAGCGCGGCTGTTTCAGGCGAATGCTTTTCCACAACAGGTGCGCGAAAATCAGCGGCGAGAGAATAACGATGAGCAGTCGATAAATGGCCATGGCTAATAAATTGAAGGCATGCCCGGCGGCTGAGTTTTAAAGCGTTTGTGTACCCAGGCGTACTGTTCCGGATTTCTCCGCACCATCTCTTCCAGCGCCTGATTTATTTTGACCGCATCCTGATACTGATCGCCGCTGGGAAAATCTTCCAGCGCAGGCAAAATCACCAGCTTGTAGCCGCGGCCCTTGTCCAGACGTTGTGGATAGAAAGGCACCACACTGGCGCCGGTCATGGCGGCGACTTTGGCGGTTGAAATCAGGGTGGTGGCCATGCCGCCGAGGAAGGGTGCGAACACCACGTGCTGAGTGAAATCCTGATCGGGGGCGTACCAGGTGGCGTAGCCATCGCGCAGCCCTTTGACGAATTCGCGCACGTTGGTATTGGCGATGAGTTTCTTCAGGCGCTTGCTGCGGTAGTGCAGCATAAAAGTGTCGAACATCGGGTTATGCGCCCTCTTATAGACAGAGTGCAGCGGCGTGTATAACGACATCAGCGCGCCGCCCATTTCCAGCGTGGAAAAGTGGCCGGTGAGTAGAATCACGCCCTTGCCTTTGGCGAGTGCCTGCTCCAGATGTTCCTGCCCTTCGACACGACAGTTTTTGCGTAAATAATTATTGGAAGCCCACCAGGCGATGCCCATTTCAAAAACAGAGATGCCCAGGTTTTTGAAATGGGCTCTGTTCAGATTTTCTATTTGCGCTGCGCTGTATTCGGGAAAGGCCTGTTGAATATTGATGCGCGCAATGCGGCGGCGTGAAGGTACCAGTTTGTAATAGAGCCAGCCGATGAAAGCACCCGGTGCTTCAATGGCGCTTAGTGGCAGTAACGTAGAGAGTCGTTGCAGGCCAAAGAACAGCCATAGCCCCCAGTATTTAGGGTGCAGCCAGCGGTGAATTTGTAGGCTGACTTTTTCATTCACGAGGCAGTAAGCCACTGGCTGATCTGCTGAATGTCATCGGAAGACAGCAATCCGGCTGCGTATTTTATTTCCAGCAGCTTGAGAATGTAGTCATAACGCGCCTGAGCATAATCGCGCTGACTTTTGAATAAATTTCCCTGCGCCAGTAACACGTCCACACTGGTGCGGGTGCCAACTTCAAAACCCAGTTGAGTGGCTTCGGTTGCAGTCTGCGTGGAAATCAAAACCTGCTTGAACGCCTGCACCTGAGCAATGGCTGCCTGCACACCGAGGTAGGCCACGCGCATTTCCTGAATGGTCTGACGTTGCTGTCTTTCCAGCAGAATTCTTGCCTGTTCGAATTCGGCGGCACTCTGGCGAACTTTTGAACTCGTAAAGCCGCCACTATAAATAGGAATGTTCAGGTTCAAGCCGATGGTGGTGTCGTCAACATCACGCCCGCCAAAACCCAGCGAGCTGCCATCGGCGCTGGTTGCGCTGTACTGTGCGTTCAGGCTTAGAGTCGGGTAGTGACCGGCGTGCTGGCTATCGTAATTGTTTTTTGCCGCCTCAGCGGCATAACGCGCGGCGCGTAAATTCAGGTTGTTGGCGAGCGCCTTGTCCTGCCAGAGCTTGATATTTTCGAGTTCGGGGAACGTCAGCGGAATCGATTCCTGAAGTGCATTCAAAGACTCAGGTCGCCGGTTGATGATGAACCATAACGCTTCCTGCTGATTGCTGAGATTGTTGTGGGCAATGATGGCCTGCGCGACCGCCGAATCATAGTTGGCCTGTGCTTCCTTGACATCGGTGATGGCAATCAGGCCGACTTTGAAACGTTCCTGATTCTGTTTCAGTAAGCGCTCATTGGCCTTTTTTTCCGCCTCGGCAAAAGCAACATTGTCCTTTGCTGCCAGTACTGCAAAATAAGTCTGCGCCAGACGCAGTATCAGTGCCTGTTTCGCGGCTTCGTAACTGGCCAGTGCCTGCGCCGAAATAGACTCGCTAGCCTGCATGGTGTCAAACAGCTGCTGGTTATACAGGGTCTGTTGCAATGAAAGCGTATAACCGTCGGTGGTGAAATCGGAGGTGCCGTTGGTGAATACGCCGGTGGCGTTGCTGGTTTCGGTGGTGGTTTTCTGCGCGAACAGATCGAGAGAAACCGAGGGTAATAAAGCGGCGGTGCTCTGTGGTTCAGTTTCGGAAATAGCGATGTATTCAGCCTGCGCCGCCTGTAGCACGACATCATTCTGTTGTGCCAGCTCAAGAGCCTCGACCAGACCAAGCGCATGCAGCGGTAACGACGTCAGACCGGCGATGTAGAAAAACAGATGGGCAAGATTTTTTAGTTTCAAGGTAATAATCCGGTGAAGGTGAAAATTAATAGGTCGACATGGTGTTATCAATAATTTTAGCCCAGGCATCCAGGCCACCCTGAAGATTGATGATGTTGTCGAAGCCCGCCTGTTCAAGATAAGCGCCGATCATCCGGCTGCGAATGCCGTGGTGGCATATCACGACGGTCTCGCGGCTTTTATCCAGCTCGGTCATCAGCGCGGGAACCTGTGCCATGGGCATCAACAAGCTATCCGCCAGATGGCAAATATCGTATTCCCAATCCTGCCGCACATCAAGCAGTAACGGCGTTGAGTCGCTACTGTTGAGATACTGATCAAGTTGCTGTGCGTCAAATTCACGCATGGAAGTTTGCCGGAAAAATCAAAAAAGGATCATTAAAAATAGAGGGGTTATTCGCGATTAAAAATCAAAAAGGCTGGCTTTTTGAGTACCGCACAACGGCTCAATACAGGCCTCGAACAAATTTTCTGTCGACCATTCATTTTTGCCGATACGGGTAAGCAACTGCGCTGTCATCGCCGGAGCCTCACCGGTGACCACGAACAGGCGGCCGCCCACTTTAAGTTTCTTTTTGTAGGTCTGGGGAATTTCGGGCAGGGAGCCGGTGATCGCGATGGCATCGTAAAACTGTTTTTGATTCCAGTCCTTGCCGGCATCGCCATTGCTGATGCTGACATTGTGGATGTCATGAACCGCCAGATTCTTTTTGGCCAGCTCGTACAGCTCGGTGTTGATTTCAACGCTGTCCACATGGCGCGCCAGTGCGGCCAGGCAGGCGGTGAGATAACCGCTGCCGGTGCCGATTTCCAGCACCACATCATCCTCATCAATACTCAGATTTTGCAGTATGCGACCTTCAATGTTGGGGTGCAGCATGCTACTGCTGTAGGCCTCGTTACTCAACGGGATGCAAATGTCGGCATAAGCCAGATTGCGGTACTCATCGGGCACGAAATCTTCGCGGGGGATTCGGCTAATGACCTCAAGAACGCGGGGGTCGTAAACATTCCACGGGCGTACCTGTTGCTCAACCATATTGAAACGGGCTTGTTCGAAATCCATACTTTCCATCACATGTAGCTATTGAAGTCATCTTATTATGGCTGGGGATTGTACCCCGCGACTCCAAAAGATGGCAAATGCCGGCAAGCAGGTATAACGGGTGACAGGCGCCGCGAAAGGCCGTTTTCAGGATGAATTGGCTATGGAAGCGGGAGAGCTGCCCAAAATTTCCCACTCCCTCGCATTAATCCCTCTAAACCCGACAGCCTCTTAGGGTTAATATCGGCTTTAGCATGTTAATATTAACGACCATTGTTAATACTAAAACCGCAGCTTAAAAGCGAGACATACATATGAGTGCCATCCCAGAAGATTTCCTGCAACGTACTACCGAGTTGTCATCCGCCTCCAGAAAGCCGATGGACGGCTCGACCAAGGTCTATGTGCAGGGCTCCAGGGACGATATTCAGGTGCCGATGCGCGAAATTCATCTGGAAGATACCGCCGCCACCTTCGGTATCGAGCCCAATCCGCCGATTCCGGTTTATGACTGCTCCGGCCCCTACACCGACCCGACAGTTGAAATCGACCTGCTCAAGGGACTGAATAATGTGCGCAGCGCCTGGATTGCTGAGCGCGACGATACCGAGTTGCTGGACGGCCCGACTTCAGAATTCGGTCAACAGCGCCAGAGCGATCCGGAGCTGGCCAACCTGCGTTTCGAGCATATCAGTGCGCCGCGCCGCGCCAAAGCGGGCAGGAATGTCACTCAGATGCACTACGCCAGACAGGGCATTATCACCCCGGAAATGGAATATGTGGCCATCCGCGAAAGCATGAAATTGCAGGAACTGCGCAAAAACCCTGAATATCAGAAGGTGCTGATGCAGCACCCCGGGCAGAACTTCGGCGCGCATCTGCCCAGTGAGATCACCCCCGAATTCGTGCGCGATGAAATCGCCGCCGGCCGCGCCATCCTCCCGGCCAACATCAATCACCCCGAGCTGGAACCGATGATCATCGGTCGCAACTTCCTGGTCAAAATCAACGGCAACCTCGGCAATTCGGCGGTCACCTCCAGCATTACCGAAGAGGTCGAAAAGATGGTCTGGGGTATCCGCTGGGGTTCCGACACCATCATGGATCTCTCCACAGGCAAGAATATCCACGAAACCCGCGAATGGATTTTGCGCAACGCCCCCGTGCCCATCGGCACCGTGCCCATCTATCAGGCGCTGGAAAAAGTCGGCGGCGTCGCCGAAGACCTCACCTGGGAAATCTTCAAAGACACCCTGATCGAACAGGCCGAGCAGGGCGTGGACTACTTCACTATCCATGCCGGGGTGCGCCTCAAATATGTGCCCATGACCGCCAAACGCATGACCGGCATCGTCTCGCGTGGCGGCTCCATCATGGCCAAATGGTGCCTGGCGCATCATAAAGAGAGCTTCCTCTACACCCATTTCGAAGACATCTGCGAAATCATGAAAGCCTACGACATCTCCTTCTCGCTGGGCGACGGCCTGCGCCCCGGCTCGATTGCCGATGCCAACGACGAAGCCCAGTTCGGCGAACTGGAAACTCTCGGTGAGCTCACTAAAATCGCCTGGGAGCACGACGTGCAGGTGATGATCGAAGGTCCCGGCCATGTGCCCATGCAGATGATCAAGGAAAACATGGATAAGGAGCTGGAGGAGTGTTACGAAGCGCCGTTCTATACCCTCGGCCCGCTCACCACCGATATCGCCCCCGGTTACGACCACATCACCTCCGGCATCGGTGCCGCGCAGATCGGCTGGTACGGTTGCGCCATGCTCTGTTACGTCACCCCGAAAGAGCATCTGGGCCTGCCCAACAAGGAAGACGTGCGCGTCGGCATCATCACCTACAAAATTGCCGCCCACGCCGCCGACCTCGCTAAAGGTCACCCCGGCGCGCAGATTCGCGACAACGCCATGTCCAAAGCCCGCTTTGAATTCCGCTGGGAAGACCAGTTCAAACTGGCGCTCGACCCCGAACGCGCGCGTTCATATCACGATGAAACCATGCCCAAGGACGCACACAAGGTCGCACACTTTTGCTCGATGTGTGGACCGAAATTCTGCTCCATGAAAATATCACAGGACGTGCGCGACTACGCCGCCGAGCACGGCATCGGCGAAATCGAAATTGCCCTGGACAAAGGCATGCAGGAGAAATCGGAAGAGTTCAAGAAAGCGGGCTCGAAGATCTACTCAAAAGCATAGTCATGTCAGCCTATCTGCCGCTATTCAAAGCACTCAATCAGGCAAAAGTTGAGTATGTGATTGTCGGCGGTTTGGCAACGGTTCTACACGGCTACCCACGGTTTACTGCTGACATTGATCTGGTTATTAATCTCGAACAGCAGGAAGTTGAGAAAGCGATAAAATTAATCACCTCTCTTGGTCTGCAGGCAAGATTGCCGGTTGATCCGATGGATTTTACTGTCGAATCAATACGGGAATCATGGATAGAAAACAAAAACATGCTGGTGTTTACGTTTTATGATCCTGAAAATCCTGTATTAATTGTTGATATATTCGTGCGAGAACCGATGCCTTTTGCTGAATTGTCAAACAAAGCCATTATGCTAAACATGGATGGTGAATCTGTACCCGTTTATGATATCGGGCATCTGATAGCGATGAAACAAAAGGCCGGACGAGGCAAGGATCTGGAAGACATTAAATATCTTCAGGTGATACTCGATGGACAAAAATAAAATGGCTAACAGTTTGACCGAGGAAGAGTTTCAGTAGCTGAAATGCTGGTTGAGCGCAACGCCCTTTCAACGTCTGGAATGGCTGGAAGAATCGCTGAAAAATCAGACGCGCTGGAAAGATACAGACGGATCTTTGAAAATGTTTTTCAGTCTACAGTATTATCTTCGTAACATTTCCCGGAATACTCTTCTGCATCATTCGTAAACATTAACCTGTTTTCTGGATTTTTTACTTACTCCAGCAGTTCAAGTTTCCGGTATAAAGTGCGCTCACTGACGCCGAGTTTTTTCGCCAGT
Organism: Gammaproteobacteria bacterium; assembly: GCA_024636785.1. GTDB lineage: Bacteria > Pseudomonadota > Gammaproteobacteria > SZUA-229 > SZUA-229 > LH-M37. The sequence goes on along the minus strand of JAGXGK010000003.1, from coordinate 93,703 downwards.
TCGGTTTTGTTATCAACGCGTTTCATGGCCCATTCCAAATACCGTTTTTCCAGTTCTTTCAGGCTGATCAAATCAGAAAAGCAGGCTTTGTCTTTATTGTCGATTTCTGTGGCGCATTCATCCGGAAGATGCTGGGTTTCTATAACATCGCCATCGGCCATTAATGTGGCGCGTTGTACGATGTTGCACAGCTCGCGGATGTTTCCCGGAAAAGGATATTGCTGAAGTTGTTTTAGCGCCGGTTCGGACATGCGTATTTTTTCTTCAGGATAATATCGCTTTAACATGCATTCAACTAACAACGGAATGTCTTCGCTGCGTTCCCTTAATGTGGGCAAATGCAGGGGAAAGGCGCTGATGCGGTAATACAGATCTTTCCTGAACTCGCCGGATTCGATCATCAGATTTAAATTTCTGTGCGTTGCCGAAATCAGGCGGAAATCCGCTTTTAAGGGCTCAACACCGCCGACCCGCCGGAATGTTCCGGTCTCGATCAGGCGCAGTAACTTGGTTTGTAGGTTGAGTGGAATATCACCGGTTTCATCTAAAAATAAAGTGCCACCACTGGCAGCCTCAACCAGGCCAATTTTTCGCGATTGCGCGCCGGTAAAAGCGCCTTTCTCATGTCCGAATAATTCACTTTCAAACAGGTTTTCAGTCAGTCCTGAACAATCCACGGGGACGAATGGTCCCTTGGTTCGGCGGCTGGCTGTATGAATAGCTTCAGCCACCAGCTCTTTACCAGTGCCGGATTCGCCCTGCAGCAAAACGTTGACGTCACTGCAAGCGACGCGCTGCACCATTTCAATGACGGTATTAAAGGCAACGGAGCGACCGACCAAACCTTCAGCCTGAGGTTTGGTGCTGGCACATTTAACCGATGCCATGGTTTCCAGAAAAAACTTTATCTCCCCCTTTTCGTCGTGGATCGGGCTGAGCTGGACGTCGACGTGTTCTTCACCGAATTCAGTGTGGTGAACATGGAGAGAGCGTTGTGCCGAGTTGCTTTCCAGGCACAGTTTTAATGGACAGGTCTCGCCCTCCTGATCACAGGGTTTTTTATAATGATGAGATATTTCATAGCAATGGCTTTTGCCGTCGACTTTGAAGCCGTATTGTTTCTGGTACGCCTCGTTGGCGGCGACGATGACGTAATCCCGATTCATCAAAACCGCCGGGTTGCTGTAGCTATTGAGCATGCCATCGAGAAACGAGGGATTGTCGATGGCTTCTTTTGAAATTTTGGTTGAGCTCATAATTACTTGCCCTGTAGTTATTCAGTGTAATGTCTGACATATTTGACAGGATATCATGCCATGTTTGTCAAAAATGACAAAGCTTTTCCTTGTATTTAATCAGGTAAAAGCTAAATAAATACATAAACCTATTTAACATGTTGTTTTTATTGGAAATGACAAAAACTGGCCTGAACCTTGCTTTTAGACACGCAGACAGACAAGCAAATAACAAACGAGAGGAATAAGGCATGGCACGTATCATCATAGTAGGAGCCGGTGTAGGGGGATTGCCCTGTGCATACGAAATGAGAGAAACCCTGAGTAAGGATCACCAGATCACCATTATTAATGAACGTGATCATTTCCAGTTCACGCCCTCGAACCCATGGGTCGCGGTTGGCTGGCGTACCCAGAAAGATGTTACTGTACCGCTGTCATCGATACTGGCTAAAAAAGGCATCAATTTTATTCAGGATCGGGTCACTAAAATTGATGCTGAAAATAACCGGCTGGAGTTAAAAGAGGGCGAAGCAGTCGGTTATGATTATCTCGTCATTGCCACCGGCCCCCGACTCGCTTTTGAAGAGATTCCGGGTTCCGGCCCCGAAGGTTTCACCTCATCTGTTTGCAGCACTGAACATGCGGTCACTGCATTAGATGATTTCAACAGGCTGGTCGAAAACCCCGGCCCGGTGATTATCGGCGCCATGCCTTTCGCCAGCTGTTTTGGTCCCGCTTATGAGTTTGCATTTATTCTTGATTGTGTTCTGCGCAAAAAGAAAATGCGCAATAAAGTACCGATGACTTTCGTCACATCGGAGCCATATATCGGCCATCTGGGTTTGGCTGGTGTGGGTGATTCAAGAGGCATGCTGGAAAGTGATCTACGCAACCATAATATAAAATTCATCACCAACGCAAAAACAACGAAAGTTGAAGATGGCATGATGTTTGTAGATGAACTGGATGATGATGGTAACGTTAAAAAACAGCATGAACTGCCATTTAATTACTCAATGATGTTGCCAGGCTTCAAAGGCGTTGATGCCGTTGCGGAAGTTGAAGGCTTATGCAATCCACGTGGATTCGTCCTGATCGATGAATACCAGCGTAATCCTAAATATAAGAATATTTATTCTGCGGGAGTCTGCGTGGCAATCCCACCGGTTGAAGCCACACCGGTACCCACCGGCGCACCCAAAACAGGTTACATGATTGAAACTATGGCAACCGCTATTGTGCATAATATTGCGCACGAAATCGCGGGCGAAGCACCTGAAACCTGTGGTACCTGGAATGCTATCTGTCTGGCCGACATGGGTGATACCGGTGCCGCTTTTGTAGCTTTACCACAAATACCGCCACGCAATGTGACCTGGTTCAAAAAAGGTAAGTGGGTGCACCAGGCGAAAATCGGATTTGAAAAATATTTTATTCGAAAGATGAGAAAGGGGTATACAGAACCTTTGTATGAACGCTATCTTCTTAAAATGATGGGCATAAATAAACTGGAATGATAGAGAGCTAAAAATTGATAGAGCTGAACAAGGATAAGTGATAAATCAGCAGAAAAACCCGGGTCGGAAACGCCCCGGGTTTTTTTAGTCGTTCCATTTTTTAATTAATTACGCTAATAAGTTCTAAATATCGCAGTCAAGCATCTGAGTTCCGGCCTGCGCCAGAATGACGGGGATGTGGGGCAGAAGGGGATCAGGCTCGACTTGATTCACCGCTTAACTTTTCCTCTGAAAAACAATAAATTAATTGCATTTTTAGGCTGAGCGCCGCTTTGTTTTGGCCGGCAGTCGATCACCGGTTAAAGCGTTTTTTGTTAATCAGATTTCTTTTGCTTTTATCTGCCAGGCAGCGAATGGTTCATTGTCTGGCTAAATCAGAAAACAGTCAGCCACTGTCATTCTGTTTTTATGAATGTGTTATTACCATATAAAATGTGCAGCATAAGTAAGAATTATAAATGCTGTTAAAAATCAACCACAAAATTGTGATTTATTACTCTTGCATGAGGAGTGTTAAAATTTCCATATTATTAAGTATGAAGGCGAGATTCTGAACGTAAAATTTATAATGTTGGTACGTTAAAAGGTCCTAATATATCTCTAGATGATTTTTAAGTGTCAGCGCATCAAAATTTTAATGAGGCAGGTTTTCTGTTATCTTTATAAAATAGTAATTAAAAAGAGGAAAAATATTATGACTGATTATGAAAAAAAATCCACATCTCCCGAGGCTGAGGCTGTTGAGATGATGGATAGAAGTGTCGATACAGATATTGCGAGCCAGCAGCGCACAGGGCGTGAGCAGGAGTTGCAGGCCTGGGATGAGGATCGAGCCAGAGAAATCGCGTCGGCAGAGGGCTTAGAGCTCACCGACGCGCATTTTAAAGTAATACAGAAGTTGCAGGATTATTATCTGGATAATGGCCAGGCTGAAAATGGTCGTGAACTTGGCGACATGCTTGATGAGGCATTTTCTGAGCAGGGCGGTCGTGAATATTTACATACGCTGTTTCCAGAAGGCCCTGTGGCACAAGGGATGCGTATTGCAGGATTGTCTGTTCCAACCCATACCGAAAATGAGAGTTTTGGTACTGCTCGTTAGATGTATTATGAGCAGCATTTTTGGCATATTTACAGGCCATCGTAGTTTGTTGGCAGTTTAAAGTGCCTACGTTTAGCTCTCCGATTAGATGTGTCGGCAGTTAATTGCTGATTGACCGCAAACATATTTCGCGCTGCTATTCGGCAGTTTTCAGGCGCGAAAAAAATTCAGCTACGGTGAGATGCTGCCTATCACTCTTTCCAAACAGGTATGGCCAGGATGTAGCTTCCTTGCCCGCCTGCCATTCCTTGAAAATTCCTGCCCCCTACAAAACTGCATAGTCCCCAAATAATAACCCGATTAATCGTCATCAACCCCTTGTGCCCACGTGTGATGTTAGACGACCCCATTAACATCGTGATCACATAACGGCAATCAACTGCTACACATACGGTTGTTGTGCGAATTTGGCATTGTCGTGTGATTGAAGGTTACGCGTGGGCACAAAAACGGTGCCCACCCTACTTCACCTGTCGGGATTTAGTCCGCCGGGTTGGTCTCCGGCCTCTATTGCATTTTCCGATATGGGGGCTTCAGGCGTGGATTGTCTTGCATTTTTTTTTAGTGATTTGTGCACACAAAAACACTATCTCCCTGTTATTTATATAAATTTATGATATGGCATGGAAGATGCATAATGTAAAACAACGATTCAAAGAGATGCGTATGTTTTTATCAAATCTATTTCACCTTAATCTGGATGTGGTTCCTGCAAAACGGCATCGCGCCTGTATGAAGGTATCAGATCAGGTCGAGTTGCCGGGGCACGGAATAATAGAGGTGGGATGCCGTGTGGCCTGTGAAGGTGAAGGATGCCCGAGACCTCAGTTGCTGACGCTAAAGGCTTTGAATGACAATCCGAAGGGGGTGGTGATAGAGGTGATTACTGACAATCTGTCGGTGGTCGAAACCATACCTTCAATGATGGATATTTATGAAGGCAGGCATCTGGGTACGGTACAGAGGCAGGGTAACTGGCACATTTATGTGCGTCGAGAAGAATAACCGCCGGTTTTTAAAACCGTTTATTGAAGCGAGAGAGTAGAAGAGAAAAATATGAGTACAGATGCAACGCAAGCAGTGAGCACCCCCAGTACGTTTGCTCATGAAGGTGGCTATAAAGCAATGTTTATTATCGCTGCTGTGGCGGTTTTATCAGTGGTAGTACTGGCGATGGACACGCGCTGGATTTATCTGCTGGTATATGTCTGGTTTGGTCTCGCCTACGGCGTGCTGTTGCAGTACGGACGTTTCTGCATGGCCTCGGCGGTGCGTGATCTGTTTGCCGTGAAGGTGCCGCGTATGGCGGTGGGCGTGATGATCGCCACGGCACTGTTTTCCATTACCGCGGGGATGGTGACGGTGGGCGGATATAGTACGTTTCATGCCAATCCACTGGGCTGGCATATTATTTTCGGCGGCCTGATCTTTGGTTTTGGTATGGTCTTCGCCGGCGGTTGCGCCTCCGGCTCGCTGTATAAAAGCGGCGAAGGCAATATGAGTTCGATGCTGGTGCTAGTTAGTATTTCATTTTCGCAGGCGCTGTTTGTCGATATGGGCAGCTGGTCCAATGCCTTCGCGCCCGATAGCTGGGTCGCTTCGGCCGTAGACAAAGGCATGCCGGAAGAGCTCTCAGCTACCAATGGCTGGTTCGACCTGTTCAATGCCGGTTACATCTGGGATCTTTCCGGCGGCACCGTCGCCCAGTCGCTCGATACTGGTAATGTCTGGTTTGATGTATTTATCGGTAACGCACTGCTGGGGGCCATTCTGCCGACTATCGCCGTGCTTATCGTGCTTTACCTCACCACCTACCGCAAAGGTTATGTTCGCCGACTCAAGCTCGCCTCACCCGGCATGAAAGATGAAATGCGAGGCTTCTGGGCAATGATGACGGCATCGAAAAACACCGCGCTCGCCGGTCTCGGCCTGGGTGTGTTCGCCGGTCTGCAAATGTGGGTCACCGGTGCCTTGCGTGAGTACTACAACATAGACAACTTTGGTACGCTTCTGGAAAAGATGGGCCATACCGATGGCCTGTCGATGAACCTGACGGTTTTCGACCCCGGCTACTGGTACATCACCACGCAGGAAGCACAGCTCGGTGGCTGGATACTTGAAGGCCTGGGCAGAGACACCAGAGACAACATTTTCTTCGGCCTGATCAATGGTCTGCCTAATCCGCTGGTCAATGCACCGCTGTGGATGTCAGTCGGCATTATTCTTGGTGCTGCGGTGCTGGCATTGACGCGTCGCGAATTCAAATGGAAAGTCCCGAACATTGAAACCGCCACCTTCGCCCTGGTTGGTGGCGCGCTCATGGGTATCGGCGCTCGCGTCGGCATGGGCTGTAACGTCGGTGCCTTCTTCGCCGCCGTCACCAACGGCGACCTGAGCGGCTGGATATTCCTGGCGGGCATGACCCTGGGTGGTCTGCTGGGTGTGAAGGCATTCAACATGTGGATTGAATGGCGAACCGAGGATGACGAATTCAATATTTAAACAATGCCTGCCAGGTGCAGCGCATTACAGACAATTTGTAATTAATGAATAGAGGTATTAAGTGTATGGCAATCAAATTTGACAAAATCAGTGACGGACATTATCAGCTCGATGTTTCCGGCTACGTCTGTCCGCATCCCCAGATGTACACCAAAAAAGCGCTGCAAAAACTTTCCGAAGGCGATGAACTGACCCTGATGTTCGACAACCCCTCATCGGGTGAATCGATCCTGTCGATGTGCGAAAGCGAAGGCAACGAAGTGTTTGATCGTCAGGATAGTGACGGCTCTTCTACCTGGAAAATCCGCAAGGGGTGAGTATGAACTTTGGCCTGGTAGTCACCGATGAAAAACACTCGCAGCATGTGACTGATCTCATGCAAGCAGCGCTGGCGAGAGACTGGAATGTTCGTTGTTTCCTCACCGATAACGGCGTCAACCTGATCCGGAACGAGCAATTTATCAACGTCGCCGACCAGCAGCGGGTACACCTGTCGGTATGTGAACATTCAGTCGAGCGAATCTGCCCTGAGGTTGATCTGAAAGCGCTTGAAGACGTACTGATTGTGGGTGGCCAGTATCAGAACGCTGAACTGGTTCGTCATTGCGATAAAGTGCTGGTTTTTTAGGGGTAACCGATGAGTGATGAAATTAAAAATGTGCTGATGATTGCACGCCACAAAAAAGCCGAAGCCCTGCGCATGGCCACCGGTTTGACCCTGCTCGATGATGTTATTCAGGTCGCCGTAGTCGGCGAGCTTGATCGTGCTGATGCCGAGGTGGAATTGCAGCTCGAATCGCTCGATTTCGCCGACGTACCGGTGGTCGATATCGATGAAAACGCGCCGGTGGTGCTGGCGGAAATGATTGTCAACGCAGACGTGGTGTACGTGGTATGAGTGAAAAAAACGTTCGATTATTCATCGTGGGAGAGGGTGATGCACAGCTCCAGTCGATGATTGAAAAAGGCCTGCAGGAACTCGGCAGAAAATGTGAAAAAACCGCAGTCGAAACAGGTGCAGCAGCAGTGTTGGATAACTTGAATGATAACGAGATTCCAATAGTAATTAAATCAGCCTGATGCATAACCGGATTCATAATGAGTTCCGGTTCAAGTGTAAAAGGTCTAATAGGGTAGGTAGTAAAAGAAGTGCCGAATTTCAAGGCTAAACGATCCGTAGGAGGATAGTGATGAATAAAATGATAAGAGTGCAACGCGGCAGAAGAGGCCTTGTCGGTCTTGTAGCTGCCACAACGATAGTTCTGGCCGGTTGTTCGGGTACAGAAGACAGCATAGGGTTGAATACCTCATCGACAGTAACCTTGCCGGAGATGGCGAGCCCGGCGTCATTGACGACAACATCCGCCGCTAACTATGACGATAACATCTATGGCCTGATTACCGGTGCCACGCTGGAAACCTGGGTAACAAACTGGTCCGATCCTGTTACACCCAGCCGCCCGGTCGGTCTGGATCCCGATAGCAAACTGATTATTCTGCAGGCGGGTAGTGATATTGCTACTTATGAATATATAGCCTCTAATCCGAGTCAAGGTGTATTTACCTATGATGCGCCTATGGTGAATGAGCTTCGCTCGAATGGCGTGGTGCAGACCAAGAGCATGGTACCTAGCGGTGAGATGATGGACGCCTTCCTGTCCAAATACAATATCGATCCGAGCAAGGATATGGTGGTCTGTGCACAGGGTAAAGCGGGCAATTTTGCGGCGATGCAAGCAGGCCGTTGCTGGTATACCTTGCGTTACTGGGGCATGCTTAAAGGCCAGGTTGCGGTGCTGAACGGAGGCAATGAGTGGAATGCAGGGGTTCCTAACTCGCTCTCTATGTCAGCGACTGCCGATATAGCGCCTGAAACCGGAACTGCCTCGGTGAAAGATCTGCCGGCGATCAATTTTGCCCTGCAGGCCACGCTGGAAGACATGGTGAATATCGTTCCGACAACCGATATAAATATACTGGACGATGGTGTATTCATCTGGGATGCCCGCGGTAGCAATCAGTACTATCCGACTGGCGATAGTGACTTTCAGACTGGCCCTGTTCAGGGACATCCCAATGGTGCGCTGGATCTGAACTTTAGCAACCTGCTTGATACCGCGAACGGTTATAGCTACAAAACCAAGGCTGAACTTCAGGCCTATGTGGATGGTGATACAGACGTTGGTGGCAACGGCTTCCTTGATATTACTCTGCAGCCAGTGGGTAATGGCAGCGCCTATCAGTCCGGTGACACTATTTATACCTATTGTGAAACCACCTACCGTGCCATGGTGACAGGTTTTGCCTCAACCGCGATTCTGGGTCTGCCCACCCGCTTCTATGATGGTGCGATGACCGAGTGGCATTCACTGTCTGCGATAGAAGACAGTAATGGTGAGTTGCTGATGCCAGTCAATTCCCCATGGCGTACAGATACGGTGGATCGCAGTCACTACTTCCTGAAAAGCGTAGCAGTAGATCCACCGACTACTTCCGGTGTTATTGTTGATGCCTATGCAGGTTCAGCTCAGAATATCATTGTTGAAGATCTGGCCTATAAAGGTATTGTTGTTGATACAGGTACAACATCAACCGGCGGTACTACAACCGGCGGTGGTTTACCTGCCAACCCCTGCGGTGGTTAATACAGCCTGATAACGGCTACAACGGGCAGTCCCTTCGGTGGCTGCCTTTTTTTTTCTGTAAAATGATAAGCTTTTCATCGAATTTTTTTGCACTGGCTGAAGGCGATGTTGTTTAGCGGGTGCGATGCAACGGGAGTAACGCAAGGTGATGCTGAAAGGGGTCGGATTTATCGCGCTGCTGCTGGCGGTGCTCGCGGGGGGCTGGTGGTTTATGGCTGAGCAGGCGCCGGTTGCGGTGGATGATTTTCTCGAGCAGCACTGGGCCTACCCGATTCCCGCGCAGGGTCAGCCGCCTGCTGAGTTTTCCGCGCTGGAGGCTTCGGTGGCGCCGGCGGATTGTGGCAGCTGCCATGCTGAACAGTTTCAGCAGTGGCGCGGCAGTTTGCACAGTCACACCATGGGGCCGGGCATACTCTGGCAGTTGCAAATTGCCGATCCGAAAACGGCCCAATCCTGTCTGCGCTGTCACGCCCCCATGACCGAGCAGCTGGCCTTGCTCTCGCAGCAACGCGGCTGGTCTAAATTGACTATGCCGCCGCCGGAATATATTCCACCGGATCTGCACCAGCAGGGGCTGGTCTGCGCCGCCTGTCACGTTCGCGCCCATACCCGTTTCGGGCCAAAAGCACGTGTGCCGGTGACGGAAAGCGCGCATGGCGGTTTTGTCGAGCACGATGCTTTTGCCGACAGCCGCTTCTGCGCCAACTGTCACCAGTTTGCCGAAGACGGGCCGAGGCTGAACGGCAAGTTGCGCGAGGATACCTATAGCCAGTGGCGCGCCACGCGCTTTGCCGATGAAGGCAGGCACTGCCAGAGCTGTCACATGCCTGAACGCAAGCACCAGTGGCGGGGAATTCATGACCCGGCCATGACCGCCTCGGCGCTGACGGTGGAGATCACCTGGTTGCAGGAGGAGGGTAATATTGTCGGTGCCACGGCAGCGGTCACCAACACCGGCGCCGGCCATGATTTCCCCACCTACATGGTGCCGGAAGTGGTGCTGCATCTTGAATATGTCAATGCAGCGGGCGAGGTCACCGGGCTGGCGCGGGACGTGATCGCCTGGAAGGCTAATCTCGCGCTGACCGAAGAGCTTTTTGATACCCGACTGGCCGCAGGCCGGACGCGCACGCTCAGCGGCCGCCATGATGGGATGGTTCAACCGGGGAGCATCCGCCTGCGTATTCAGGTCGCGCCGCGTCAGCAGTATCGGCTCACTTTCGAGTCCTATCTGGCCAGTAACCGCAGGAGCCTGAAGCCGGTGGTACTCGATCTGTTACAGCAGGCCATTGCGGAGACGCGCGCAACCGAGTATGAATTCATCGCTGCTGAGCGGGCATTGCCGGGCGTTGCAAATTGAGATCATATGCTGCCAATGGCAACCCGTGCAATGCAGAGGTAAATCACTAATTAACCTAACTATATGAAAGTATTGATATATACAGGTTGGCATAAGATATGCATTATCTTTAGTCAGGGGCTAATTGGCTGAGAGGGGGTTTATGAAAATTTTGATCATATTGGGCATGTTGTTGATGACCAGCCCCCTCTATGCAAATGAAAAGGGCAGGGATAATTCATCGCCCAGGTTAAAGTTTAAGAGCGGGCCGGTTTGTATGTGCGCCAGAGGGCTGAGTGAAAAGGATATACAGGCGAGTAAAAAATTAGAGCAGGGCACAAATGAGAACGGTGCTGCTCAAGATACACAATTATTAGAATCATCTCGTAACAGAGACTCGGAGGAAGAATGAAACAGATAAAAAATAATGCAACGGGTTGGGCAAAATGGCTGCGCAAAGTCGGCTTGCCACTTTTAGTCATACCCATGGTGGCGATCGTATGGTCGGGTTATGCGGGCTATGTCGCCGATAACGGCATGCCGGTGGCTGAGGATGGTAGCTGGGGCAGTGATGTTCTGGCCGGTGTGCATGAGGGCATTGTGACGGCTTCTCCGATCTCCGTGGCCAACGCCTGCGGACTCGGTTTGTCATCCTGTTATAAGTGCCATAATGACAAACGCGCGGCAGCGCCATCGACGAAAGACTGGCATGAGCAGCATAACAAAGTAAATCACTCCTGCGTGGGTTGCCATCAGGGTAACGAACGGCTGATGCTTCAAAAAATGGCGCATAAAGATCTAATCGGCGATCCGAGAACCGAGCCGCAGAAAAGCTGTGCTGATTGCCACAGCGACGGTGACATGAAAACACTGCTCGACAAATATCAGAAAGATTAATAAAGGGGATAACAATGAAAAATAATCGTCAGTATTACAAACGTTCATTATGCGCTGCGGTAGCATTAGCGCTCACCGGTTTCGGCGCACAGCAGACGGTGTTGGCCGGGCCCAGTTTTCAGGTGGGTGATGAAGGCTATATGGAGATCACTTACGCGGCTCAATTCTGGACGCAGAAGCGGGGCTATACCTCGGCCAATGATGACGGTGATGTCTATGACAGCTTCTTACGTCGCAACCGTATAACTTTTCTTGGTCAGTATAATGACTATATTGGTTTCTATGCCCAGCTCGAGGCGGGTAATGATAGCAAGGGCGGACAGGATAATCGCGCCGTTTACTATCGCGATGCCTATTTAACCATCGATTCCAGTGATGCCTTCAGATTCATTATCGGGCGTTACAAAAACACCTTCAGTCGTGAAAACCTGGAAGCGTGTCTGGAGCCACTGACCCTGGATCGGGGTGAGAATCTGCCCTATACACCCTACGGCGGAACCCGCGATACCGGCGTGACCATGTGGGGCAATCTGAACGATGCCATGTTCCAGTACCGCCTTTCAGTCAGTGATGGACGCGAGGGTGAAAATGTTGTGAAATCTTCACCACGAGTGACCGCACGCGCCCATGTCAGTCTGCTTGATCCTGAATATTCCTACGGTTATCGCGGCACCTATCTGGGTACGCAGAAGGTACTGACTCTGGGTGTCTCCGTTGACTCGCAGGCCGATGTTGCTTACGGCAATTTTGCGACTAAAACCGATGTCAAAGATTACAAGGCGACAACCTACGATATCTTCTTTGAATATCCCTATGCGTTCGGCACCGTCACGGCTTCAGCCGCCTATTTTGATTACAGCCTGGATGGCTACCCGGTTAGTCCCGATCCGACTTTGTCGCCGTGGGCTGAACGTGAAGGCGCTTATGTGAAAGCGGGCTATCTGTTGCCGAATCCGGTGGGTATCGGTCGTTTGCAGATATTTGCCAGATCAGAAGAGATCGATTACGGCGTTAACACCGGCCTTTCGGACCTGACCTCGAATTCGGTAGGGGCCAATTACTACATCAATGGCCAGCAGCTGAAGGTGACCGCTGAGTTTGCATCGATTGAGTTCAATGATCAGCATCCGACTAATGCGGCACTGCAGGATTATGATCAGGCAACACTTGGCTTGCAGATGATTTTCTAAGAATGGTCCTACCGGGAGTATATGCACGCCCATGGTGGGCGTATACTCTCAGCTCCATCGACAATCAGGGACAGGATCACGGTCGTAATGGTGAACTGTCCTTTTAATCAGTCGAAAATTGGTCGTTATAAATAAATAATGGTTTATCTGTTTGACGCACTTCTAAAAATACTCCTGTTGATGGCTGTTGCAGCTCCCTGCGCAACTGCCATCTTTTTTATCCAGCAAAACGATTTTTCATGGACATATCAAAGCGTAGGCCTGCTTTTGCTGGAAGCCCTGCTGCTGCTTGCCATGGCAATGCTGTATCTGCATCGTAGAACTATGGCGCTGATGCACGAAGCCGTGCTCGATGCGCATGAAGGTGCGCTCACCCATCTGGTCGACATCAATTATGGAGATTCGCTCTCGCAAAAATTGGTACATGACTACAACACCATGATGAAAAACCTCAGCACCATGTTCACCATGGTGGAGGAATGTCAGAATCGGGTGGTGACCGAACGCAATAAGATGGATGCCCTGCTCGGCAGTATGCCGGGTGCCCTGTTAGCGGTGGATGATGATCTTATAGTGGTTAATACCAACCCTCAGGCGGTCGAATTGTTCAAGCGGGAGTCTGATTTATTGCTGGGCGAGATGCTGTTTGATGTGTTCAATCTGGAACCGCACGACAGCGATACTCTACGCGATGCCTTTCTCTATAAGCAGCCGGTGGAGAATTACGTTATTCATACCATGGTCGCTGAGTCGGAGCGTTATATCTCAATCAATATCGCTTTTTATTCTAAAGATGAAGCCGAAGTCGATGCGGTAATAACGTTGCAGGACATCACTGATTATCAGCAGCTGCTCGACTCCGTCTATAACAGGGAAAAACTGGTAGCGATGGGACAGCTGGCCGCTGGTATTGCGCATGAGTTGAATACACCGCTGGGAAATATCCTGGGCTACTCACAGCTGTTTAACAGCGAGGATGTTGATGAAGAAAAAAAATTACGTTACTCGCATTTTATTGCTGATGAAGCCCGGCGCTGTTCACGTATTGTCAACGACCTGCTCAGCTACGCCCGCCGCGATAGCTGTACCGATGAGGAGTGTGATGTTAATGTGCTGATCCAGGATCTGGTCGATACTTTTCTCTCCTGCATGTTGAAGCGCCAGTCGACAAAAATTCATCTCAATCTGGATGATAATCTGCCCGCTGTAGAGATGCCCTGCGGCGAGCTCGACATTGCTCTGTCCAACCTGCTGCTCAATGCACTGCACGCACTTGAGGAGCGGCAGGATGGTGTGATTCACATCACCACCCGCAGTGTTGGTGCACGCGGGGTAGAGCTTGCGGTTGAAGATAATGGCCCGGGAATTCCTGCTGAGGATCGTCGCCGTATCTTCGAGCCTTTCTTTACCTCTAAAGAAGCCGGAGAAGGCACCGGCCTGGGCCTGTCCATCAGTCAGGCCATGCTGCGACGGCGCGGTGCATCGCTTGATCTGGATAGCACCTACAAAGAAGGCGCTCGATTTATTATGAAATTACGAGGAGTAAAAAATTAATGAGTAACTCAGTGAAAGCCGTAATTGATACGAGCCGCGATGAGTTACCACGGATCATTATTGCCGAGGATGATGACCGGATGCGTGAGCTTGTCGCTACTGTTATCGGCAAACTTGATGCCGAAGTGATTGCGGCGGACAGTCCCCAGCATGCGCTGGATTTGATCGAGTCCGGTACAGAGGTTGCGGTAGTGGTGACCGATCTGAAAATGCCTTTTGTTGATGGTATCGATATCCTCAATTTTGCACGCCATGCCAATCCGCGCACACAGGTAGTGATGGTGACCGGACATGGCACCGTGGAGTCGGCAGTCAAAGCTTTAAAAGCAGGTGCGTTCGACTATATTCGCAAACCCTTTGATAATGATGAGCTGTTGCATACCGTGGGGCGTGCGCTGGCATACTATCAGCTCAGCACCGAAAACGAGCAACTACGTTCACGCGACAATGTTGAATCATATGAAAAATATCGGTTGCTGTATGGCCAGTCGCTGGCCATGGCGAAAGTAGAAAAACTGATAGAAGCCGCAGCCGCTTATGATTGCAATGTGCTTATTTCCGGCGAGAGTGGCTGTGGCAAAGAGCTGGTCGCCAGACGCATTTATTCTCTCAGCGATCGCCGTGATAAATCTTTTATTGCCGTCAACTGTGCAGCTATTCCGGAAAACATTATCGAGAGTGAACTGTTCGGTTACATGAAAGGCGCTTTCACCGGTGCGGACCGAAACAAGGCGGGCCTGCTTGAACAGGCCAATGGCGGCACCCTGTTTCTGGATGAAATCAACAACGCTTCGCTTTCATTGCAGGCCAAACTGTTGCGGGTTTTGCAGGACGGCAGTTACTACCGAATTGGTGATACCGAAGCGCAGCAGGTCGATTTGCGGGTGATTACCGCGAGTAACCGCAATCTGCCGGAAATGATAAAGAGCGAAGAGTTTCGTCAGGATCTTTTCTACCGACTGAAGGTTATCGATATTGCACTGCCTGCTCTGCGTGAGCGTCGTCAGGATATCCCCCTGCTGGCCAACTTTTTTCTCAGTCGTCACTCCACCCGCCTGGGTAAATCACTGAATGGCATGTCCACCAAAGTGCTGGGCGTATTGATGCGGCATGACTGGCCGGGGAATGTGCGTGAGCTGGAAAATGTGGTGCTGAGCATGACCATCATGGCAACGGGTAATCGGGTCAATGAAGAGGCGTTACCGGCTGAGCTGGCTGAAGATGACGGTTCGCAATTGCGCGCGCTGGATTTTGTCGCGCCGCAAAGTCTGGAAGAAATTGAAGCCTACTTTATTCGTAAAACACTGCGCGAACAGGGCAGTGACCGGACCCTGGCAGCAGAAATCCTCGGCATTGATAAGTCGACGCTGTGGCGCAAAATGAAACGTTACAAAATCGAGGAGCGATAATGCTGCGTATTGTACTTTTGCTGATGTTCTCAACATCTGTTATGGCCCAGGATGATCAGCGGTTATGGGAAAGCATCGAACAGCTGAAACAGCGTATCGAACGCCTGGAAAAAAATGCCGGGCTGGCTAATAAATCACAGTTGTCTGAAGACGTGCAAGCAGCCGCTACCGCCGGCCCGGAAATAATAACAGTCGCTACCGTTTCCAGCCGTTACTGGCTGTCACAAAATTCAGATTTCGAGTCGGATGCCGAAGTCCCGTTACGGGAAGGCCGGATGACACTGGGGCCGGTTATTAAACTGAATCCCGAGGACTACGGATACAGATACAGCGGTTTTTTTGATGAGCGTTCCGATCCCTCGCGCTACCCGGTTGCGGCGGTTTCCATCGAAGGCGAATTGATGATAACGCAGAGCGGCCTCTATCAGCTGGTCATTAAGCCTACGCCACCGCGCGAGGTCGGCGGCGCGGGCAATGTCGAGATCGCCGTTGAGATTTCCATAGGCGGGGAAGATGTGCTCAAGCTGCCCTTTACCGACAGCCTGGCGACACAGCAGAAAGAAATAAAAATAATGGCGGGACGCCGGCCGCTGAAAATAAATATAGTTGCACGCTCACCGGGTTTCGGCCCCAGTCCGACTCGCGCACTCGTTTATATCGGCCTGCAGGCTGGAAACGACATTGCCTCTTCTCCAATCAAGTCCTATCTGGCTCCGGCTAAGAAGAAGTAAACGAGGTATCGCAGTTGAAATTTAATGATCGACTGTAATTACTCGCCACATTTGTAAATATCAAAGCTCATTTTGCCTTCTTTGGCCGGGCCTTTGGCGACGATGGAATCACCACCCAGTTCGGCAGCCCGGTTTTTTGCAGCAATGATCAGATCCTTGGTAACCGCGTCATCTTCACGGGTAATAATGCCCACTTTATAGGTAACGGCCGCTACAGTTGTGCCCAGTTTCAGGCAGTCCTTAACATTGAAGGATTTTACCAGTGTGACCTGTTGGGCTTCCTTGGTGGGTTCGATCCAGGTGCAGGCCGGCAGAATGGCGATAGCGAAGCACAAGGCGTAATAGTTCAGTTTCATGGCTAATAACTCCGGAATTTTTTTGGGTTAATTACGCAGGTCAATACCAGCGGTTGGTAATCAAAATTCTGCGAGTGGATATAATACCAATTCCGGATAAAATTTGTACGATGATAGACGCTGAGCAATCACGAAGCATGCATGTTCCGATTATTTTGATTAAGTGAGGCTTGAATTTAGTGATACCCATGCCTGGGAAAGGGTGTACTCTATGCGTCCGGCCGGTACAATTAATCCGATGAAATAGATAACGCCCGATGATCAGCAGAAATGCGACAATTTAAATTTTGAACAGGATGAACGTAATGAATAAAATAGTAATAGTTGTAGGTTTAATGCTGGCCGCCACGCAGGTCAGTGCGGAAAGTCTGGATACGAACAAAATATATTTTGGCGGCGGGATTGGTTTTAACGATATTAATGATAATTATTATGATGATGATGCGGTTGGGTTCCAGGTGTTTGCAGGCATACCGCTGCCCGTTAAAACAGAAAACGTGAAATTATCAGTAGAGCTGGGATATATGGACAGCGGTGATTTTGATCGAAGCACGCCTTTTGCATCCACAACAAAAGCTAACGGCCTGTGGGGTACGGCAGTGGCTGAGTTACCTTTAAACAATAATAATATCAGTTTACTGGGTCGCCTCGGTCTGGATATTGGTGATGATGACGGCCTTATGGCAGGCGTGGGTATTGGGTTTGCAATGAGTCAGAGTATGGATTTACGGCTTGAGTATGTGGCTCGCGATCACATTGACTCGCTTCAGCTTAATCTGGTGTTTCGGCAGTAATCTTACCGGTAGTCGCGCCAGGCGCGACTACCATCGAGAGCGTTGATAAAAACAGATAAGCGTTAACATGCTTAAGTTTTATGAATTAAAAAAAGGGTGCAAGCCCTTTTTTCTCGAGTAAAATTTTTGCGTACTTTTTATATTTTTATAAAGTAAATGCTTCATGCATTAACGGCTAAAGAACTTTGCATTGTCGCTGCATGAAGTCATACACTGTGATAAATATTTTCGGGAGTATAAAGCAATGACTACACAACACGATTTGTTCGATCCGATTGAGGTGGGTGATTACACTTTTCCTAACCGAATTATTATGGCGCCATTGACGCGCAATCGTGCCGGTGAAGGTAATGTCCCCACTGGGATGAACGCGAGCTATTACCAGCAACGCGCCGGTGCAGGCATGATAATCACCGAAGCCACACAGATATCTCCGCAGGGCGTGGGTTATCCGGCGACACCGGGCATTCACAGTGATGAGCAGGTGGCAGGCTGGAAGCGGGTGACCGACGCGGTACACGAAAAAAACGGACACATTTTTTTACAGCTGTGGCATGTCGGGCGCATCTCTCACCCTTCATTACAGCCCGATGGTCAGTTGCCGGTGGCACCTTCCGCCATCAAGCCGGAAGGCGAGGCTTTCACCTATGAGGGCTTGCAGGAATTTGTCGAGCCGCGTGCGCTGGAGAAAGACGAGCTGGCAAGCATCATTGCGGATTACGTCAACGCCGCACGGAAAGCCATGCAGGCTGGATTTGAGGGCGTGGAAATTCACGCGGCTAATGGCTATCTGCTGGATCAGTTTCTGCGCGATGGCAGCAACCAGCGCGAGGATGAATACGGCGGCAGTGTCGAGAATCGGATGCGCTTACTGCGTGAAGTGGTTGAGGCAGTCTGTGCGGTAATCGGCAATCGCAAGGTGGGCGTGCGGATCTCTCCTGAAAACAGCTTTAATGATATGCACGACAGCGATGCGCAGAACACCTTTAACGCCGTTACCGAAATGCTGAATGGTTTTAATCCGGCCTATCTGCACGTGCTGGAAGGTGATATGGGCAGTGACAAACGTGAGCTGGATTATGCGCAGATAAAATCGCGTTTTAGCGGGCCGTATATGGCGAATTGCGGCTATGATTTCGAGCGGGCCGATCAGGCGGTGAAAAATGGTGAGGTGGATATGGTCTCTTTTGGAACCTTGTTTATCTCAAATCCTGATCTGGTAGAGCGATTCAAAACCGGTGCCGAGCTGGCAACAGGTGATAAATCAACGTTTTACGGTGGTGACGAAAAAGGTTATACCGATTATCCGACATTGTAGACGCGCACTGATATAAGTGAATTTCCAGCTGTCAATTCACGGATTCAGGTATTAATTTAAAAATTAAATGCAGTTCACAGATTGATCTATCAGGGTCTGCTAAACTATTATTGATTATTTATCCGGAGATGTGAACATGCGTAAAATAACAATATCAACGATATTGGCCCTGTCGGCCTTATCCAGTAATGCAAATGCGGACGCATTGGGCCTGTATGTAGGCGGCGGTGTCTGGGATCATGACCCATCGGGCAGTTTTGGCACGGTCGGTGATCCTCAAATTGATATGGAATCAAATTTGAGATACAGCGGTGAGAAAGACAGCTATGTCTACGCTGCGTTTGAGCATTTCGTGCCCCTGGTGCCGAATGTGCGCATTGAAAGAGCGACCATGGGTCATACGGGCACTGCGACTAATTTAACCTTTGACAATACTTCTAATTTAAAGGGCCCTTCGGCCATCAACATCGATAACACCGACGCCATTCTGTACTGGCGCCTGCTGGATAACTGGGTGAACTTCGATCTCGGTTTTACCGCGCGTAAGCTGGATGCCGATTTTACTGTTGATACTAAAACCGTCGCCGTCTCTGAAACCATTCCCATGTTGTATGCTGCTGTTCAGTTCGATCTGCCTCTCACCGGTCTCTCGGTTGGCGCAGACATCAACACCATCAGCTACTCCGACGCCAGCTACAACGATCTGCGTATTCGCGCTCTGTATGAAATGGGTGTGATCGGCTTTGAACTGGGCTTGAAAACCACCAATCTTGAATTAAAAGGTCTGGATAAAATCAATGCCGACCTTGAATTCAAAGGCATGATGGTAGGCGCGTTCCTGCATTTCTAAAGCTTGAACAACAGGCAGCATCATCGCCTGAACGGAAATGCTAAATCGAAAAAGCCCGGCAGTGAAAACCGCCGGGCTTTTTTATGGGTGATTATAAGAGCATTCACCGCAGAGGCGCAGAGGGCGCAGAGAAAAGCGAAAAGATTGTTGGTAGGTTGGGTTAGGCGTTTTTTGCCGTAACCCAACATCGATGAACCTGTTGGGTTTCATAAAAAGCATTCAACCCAACAATTATTTTATTTTTTCTCTGCGCCCTCTGCGCCTCTGCGGTGAACGCCTTTCAATCTACCAATATCAAACCAAACAATTCACAACAAGGATTTTGTTCGCGTTATAATCCAAAAATCAGATGTCCCCGCTAATTACTTTCAGAGAGCAGCCTAAATTCAGTGAAAATTTTTCTATTATTATTCGTCTTGCTGGCAGCGGTGCTGCTGGTATATCCGTTTCTTGATGAATCTGAGAATGCACCACCACTAACGGGTTTGCCCTGGCAGATTGAAGTTATGTCGGATGGCTCAACGCGTGTGTTTGAATTGCATTTGGGGACAAGTCGGTTATCGGATGCGCTGGATATTCTAGGTCACGATATGGAGCTGGCGATTGTTGCCGGCACTAATGAGGTCGGAAATCTTGAAATGTATTATGGCAATTACCGTGCAGGCTTACTCTCGGGCAAGCTGATATTGCAGACCAGTAGCAGTGAAGAAAATATCCAACGCTGGCGTGAGCAGGCTATAAAGTCTGAATATATGGCGAGCGGTAAGGCTGTAAAATATCTACCATCACCGGATGACCTGCCGCAGGTGCTGGCAGAAGCAATTAACGGCATCACCTTTATCCCGTCGCTGAATCTGGATGAAGAGATAATAAAGGCACGCTTCGGCGAGCCGGAACAGCGCATTCAGCGCGAAGGTGTAACGCACTGGCTCTATCCGGAAATAGGTCTGGATATAGCAATCTTTGAGGAGGCCAAAGAGGTTATGCAATACGTGCCACCACAGGATTTTCAAGTAGTGAAATAACTAGCAGGTAATTATAAGGCGTTGAAATTGCACTTGTAATTTGTGAACGAGCATGCTGAAAACATAATCATCACTTGTCAGTAAGCAGTTAAGGGTTTTAACTAATAACTGCCAACTGCCAACTGCCAACTGCCAACTGCCAACTGCCAACTATATTTTTCACTTCTCTACAGGCGAACACCGATGCCGAGACTGAAGTTGGTTCGACTGCTGGGATTGTGTAGTGACCACAGGTGCTGTTGTCGGGCAATCACTATCGGATAAATGTACGAACTTTTACCGACTTTGCCACTCAGGGTATCGCCGATGTTGCCGAGGACGGTAATGAGTCTGCCCTGAGCAAAGGTGGCGGGTTCAAGAAAGCCCTCGTGTTCAACCATGAACCGCCCCAGTGGTTGTTCTTCCAGCAGGGGCTGCTGCGATGAATCGAGCGGGTAGGCCAGAACCTCGATTTGCGTCATGTTCTCCAGATTGCTGGTGTTGAGAATGGTGCCGCCCCAGAGCACGGTTTTTCCGCGATTGACTTCAGGTTCGGCGACAACGCTACGAGGGGTGAGAGATCGATCGACACCAGTGGTATCGAAGTCGGGCGTAGTCGCGCATCCTGTGAGCAGGGTGATGAGTAAAGCCACCGGGGCAAATAATAGAAATTTCTGCTGCATGTTCATTCTCCTTCGCCGCTTCAACGATAGTAATGCGGATAATAGGGATAGTGCCATGGGTAGTAGGGCTGATACCAGGGATCATACCACCAGTAGGGTGGGTAATTATAATCGTATATTTCCTGCTCCGTCGGCCATAGATAACGCTGCGACATTTCAACCACCGGATATTCATAAGGGAAGTCGCCCACCTTGACCGTTTCGGTTCTGACAAGGCGACCAATCACGGTAATTTTTCGATCATGACTGTAAACTGAAGGCTCTAAAAAATCATTTGCTTCAGCGATAAATCGGCCGGAACTGTGATCGGAGACCTGAGGTTTCCCCTGCTCATTCAGCGGGTAGGCGAGGATGGTCAGCCAGCTGGTATCCTGCCGGTTTTCAAGATCAAGAATGACACCACCCCAACGTACCTTTTGCGACATGTAGGCCTGGGGTTGATCACGAACTTCTGCCAGAGAGGGTGCGCCCTCCAGCGAGTGTTTGATCTCCGGCGGAACGTGAGAAGTGCAGGCCGATAACAGCACGGCAGAGGCTACGTAGATAAAGAACCGGCTGGAAGGTAATTTAGTTTTCATAAACGTCACCTGTTGGAAATATTCGTTTGAGTAAAACACATTAGCACTATCATAATTTCGTGAAGTTATTTATACCAGACGCTGCCAGTGTGTTTATAAAAAAAGTATTTTTTCAGCGGTTTTGTGCCGAATAATTTTTTATTTTATAAATTGTATGGCCACATATAAATAGTCAGTTTAATTCTCCAGAAATCGCTTGATGATATATTTTGCGGCAAAGCCGACAAAGCCCAGCCCCAGCGAAAAGAAGATGACAAAGGTGCCGAACTTACCCGCTTTCGATTCCTCTGCAAGTTTATAGAGGATAAAAATCATATACAGTATCAGACCGCCGATGCCAAGGATTAAAGAAATTTCTTCGAATTCTGCAATAGTCATAGTTTGATTTACGCTTAATAATGAGTTGGTATTTTATCTAGTAAGCAGGGCTTAAGCTAATAACAATAATCCTGCATGGACGGTTAAGGCTCGCTTTTAGCCTCTTTAATAATGAGCAGACCACCGCGCATAACCAGAATTGAAATCATCATGCCGATGATAAGGTCCGGATATCTTGAGTCCAGGAAGTAGACCAGGCCGCCACCGAGAATAATGCCCAGATTGGCGATGACATCATTTTTGGAAAAAATCCAGCTGGCGCGCATGTGCACTTCACCCTGTCGATGTTTGGCTATGAGCAGCAGGCATATCGTGTTGGCGATCAGTGCCAGTAGGCCGACTGCGATCATCAGCAGTGATTCCGGGTCACTGCCCCAGATCAGTCGGCGCAACACGTCGATAGCGACGACCACGCCAAACAGCAGCTGTAAAATTCCGCTGGCAAAAGCGGCTCTGGTTTTAAGCGCCCCGGCTCTGCCAACGGCGTACAGCGCGATGCCATAGATGGCGGCGTCGGCCAGCATGTCCAGCGAGTCGGCAATGAGAGCGGTGGATTCGCTGATGATGCCCAGTGTGATTTCAACTAAAAACATCAGGGCATTAATGCCCAGTAAAATAATTAAAACTTTGCCCTGTTCATGATTGTTGATCTCAATGTTGCACTCGCAGTTCGCCATGTTTATGTACCGGGATTCGTTTATGCAATGCCGAAGGTTTGTCGCAATAGATAGCCGGTGAGAAAAGCCAGAGCGGCAGCGGTGCCGCCGGTAAGCAGAGTAAACAGCCCGGAGACGATAACCGGCTTGACAAATACCAGGCTTTTTAGCATGCCAATTGCAGATTTTGCTTATCTTGAAAAAAGTTTATTGTATTCAGTGGATTATCTCAAGGATGTTAGTTGACAGTTAAAAGCTGGGCATTTAAGGCATTTGTCCACGGATGAACGCAGATAAACACAGATGAAAATAAGAACAAGATCTATATTCGCGAAGAACGCGAAGGACGTGAAAAAACCATTAACAATTATTGTTTTGCTTTTTTCGCGTCTTTGGCGTTCTTCGCGCACTGAAGTTTTTGTTTTTATATGCCAACTATCTCTACATCCCGTTGCCGAATTTATCATGATGAATTTTCGTGCTCTCACGCATAGTTTTCAGCGCCTCAGCATAACCTTTCAAAATGCCTAGCGCCCACGAGATGCGTTCCCTGAAATAGGCGTCACTTTCGGCATTATTGTCGGCGGCGTCTTTGTTAAGGATGCTTTCAACATTACGCAAAATCACATGCTCGGGGATGTAGCAAAGCCGGTTGTTTTTATAACTGCTCATGCGCAATTCAGCGACCGGATAAGCGCCGCCGTCACCGGATGAATCGGTGACGATCAATGCAGGCTTGTGGCCAAGTTCGAAACGATTAAATAACAGAAAAAAGTTTTTCAGTCCGGATGGAACCTGCCCGTGCCATTCGGGCGAGACAATGACAAAACCGTCACTTTCACTGAGCTGTTTTTTCAACGGTGCCAGGCGCTGGTTCCATTCCGGACTGTCTTCCCACACGGTCTGATCCCAGAGCGGCAGCGGGTTATCGGCAAGAGTATAAACTTCTGGTTCGATGTCGGGATGCTCGGCTTCAAGGGTCTGACAGATATGGCGGGCGACTTTTTCGCTTTGTGAGGGATTGCGGTGGCTACCGCTGATAATGGTAATTTTCATGATGATCCTTTTAGTTCTGTGTGACGAGGAGGCTGTCGGATTCAGGACGAATTGGCTGCGGAAGCGGGATAGTGTGCTCACTCTCCCACTCCCTCGCTTCAATCCCCCTAAACCAGATAGCCTCCTGAAGAATATACAGGATACAGCATGTCTGGCAACCCTGTTGCCCGTAGTGAATTGCGCTAGACAGCGGGCATAAAAAAAGCCGCTGACTGTTTCCGGTCAGCGGCTTTTTCGATCAGCGTATCAGCTGGATCCGGACGTTATTATTTGCCCAGTTTAGCTTGAATCGCGTCGATCACGGCATCACTGGAAGTCGCATCGACTTTCAGCAACATACCTTCGTTTTCGTAGAAACCAATCAGCGGTGCTGTCTGCTCGTTATAAACGCTCAGGCGGTTGCTGATGGCTTCTTCGGTTTCATCTTCACGTTGAACCACAGGCGAGCCACATTTGTCACATATGCCTTCAACTTTAGGCGGGTTGGATTTTACGTTGTAGATCTCACCGCAGCCGGTGCAGGTGCGACGGGTAGTCAGGCGATCGAGAATAACTTCGGTCGGTACTTCGATGCTAACGGCAAAGTCCAGCTTCTCGCCCATTTTTTCCAGCAGTACTTTCAGCGCTTCAGCCTGTGGGATAGTGCGTGGGAAACCATCGAGCAGGTAACCGGCCTTGCAGTCATCCTCTTTCAGACGCTCTTCCATAATGCCCATGATCAGATCATCAGAAACCAGATCGCCGGCCTTCATGGCGGCCTGGGCTTTTTTGCCCAGCTCGGTGCCGGCAGCGACTGCGCCACGCAGAATGTCGCCAGTGGAAATCTGGACAGAACCGTCCATTTTGGTCAGTAATTTTGCAACAGTGCCTTTACCTGCACCAGGCGCGCCTAATAGTATCAGTTTCATGGGATATCCTCGGAAATCGTTAAAGTCTGTGTAGAGATGGCATACTTTATCCCATCCGTGCACGTAAAAAAGAGTGCGCATTTTCTTGGTTTTAGGCCATTAAAGCAAATAAATTTACCTTAGGAGGCTGTCGGATTCAGGATGAATTGGCTGCGTAAATGGGAGAGCGGCCCAAATATCCCCGATTTTTCGTTGCGTAGAATAACTATGCGCCTCAAAATCGGAAATGTTTGTGCTCACTCTCCCACTCCCTCGCTTCAACCCCCCTAAACCCGACAGCCTCCAGTAGGCTCTCGGATTCAGGATGAATTGGCTTTAACGCGAATAGACGCTAGTCACTGGACAACGCTTTCTGGATTAGCGGCACCAGAGGCTCCGGCAGATTCACGCTGCCCGAGAGTGCAAACTGCTGCGCCGGCTCACTCATTTTCCGCCAGGTCTTCTGAATGATATCAATCCATTTAGCTTCATCGTATTCAGAGTGCTTGGTGGCGAAGGCCAGCAGGTAGTGCTCGATGAAAACCAGTGCCGCAATGTCTTCCACCAGCTGGGTGTCGGGATTGCTTTTCAGCGCTTTTTTGCCCACCGCCTGCTTAACCCGTTCCAGGCTGGCCTCGTCATAACCCGCTAGCGCCATCAGCTGCGCCAGCGTATTGGCATGAAAGGTGTACAGCGCGGTGCGCCACTGATGGTAGCCCTTGCGATCCATCGGGTAGTCACTGCGCGCGGATTTCCAGCGCTGGATATGCTGGGCGCGAATTGCTAATTTCATTACCTCATCGGTCTCCGGAGCAAAGCGTTGCAGCATGTCAGACATATAATGTGAATATAACAGCTCCTTCGGCCACTCCCTGTTTTCAGCATCGGTGACGGTATTCGGATCTTCGCTGTTGGCCTGATCAATCAGGTCGCGTGCTTTTTCGTAGGCTTGCTGTGACATGCGGGTTCTCTGTCGTTGAAAATATAGGGACGATGCATTTATTGTTGTAGCCAGCAATTATACCCGACCGGAAGGCAAATATTTAGTCGAATATTTACAGGCAGAACAGCCCTGTTCTGAGAAAACTGGATTCAACCTGAATCTGTGGCTTCACCCTTAGGGTTAAGTCAGGATTTTCTGAAACCCCTATTAAACAACTGATTTGCACCATGCATTCACGATTAAACTAAGGATCCAGGTTCAATATAAAAATCCGATGCTGATGATGAAAAATAATCCGCTGTCCATAACCATCGACGATGGCCTGCGAGTGCTGGACGACTCGCTGGTCATCAGCGTGCTCCAGCATTCGTTGATCTCAAGCCGGCAGTCTGAAATTGAAAAAATAATGGTCGAGGAGTTCGATGCTCTGGGCACGGTGTTGCCGGGAGCATTCGCGCGTAACACCATGATCCAGCCGCTACAGGACAATGCTATTGATCTGTTCGTGTTGCTAAGACCCGAGCGCAGTCAGATGAACACACCGGGCGAACTGATGCACAAGTTCGAGGCGCTGCTGGTCAGCCATTATCCTGATGCAGCGCTCTACCATAAAGGTGCGGCGGTGGTGGTCGAATTTCCCGAATTCAGCTTTCATGTGGTGGCGGGTTTTTACCGGCAGGATCGGGGCTATGTGGTGACCGATGGCAAAAATCAGCAATGGCTTAAAACCAATCCGGGTATTCATTCTTTCGCACTCAATGCCGACAACCATCGCCACAGGGGTTTGCTGCTGCCGGTGATCAGAATTCTGAAATACTGGAATCGGTGCAATGGCGCGCTGTTCGATGATTATTATCTGGAGCTGCTGGTCAAGGAGATCCTGCAACAGAATAAATTCAGTTCTTATGCGCAGGCGATCAAAATTATATTCAAAAAAGCGATTGCGCTGGTGGTGTTCACTATTGATGATCCGGTCGATTCGGGCAGGCAGATGGAGGGTCTGAAAGATATCGAAAAAATGATCGATGCGATGTTCTGTTTTAGGGACTGTCACGATTATATCGTTCAGGCCGAGCAGTATGAAAAAATGGGCGACCTGAGCTCCGCCTACAAAATATTCGGCAGGATCTTTGCGGGACAATTTCCCGGCTATGTGGAGATGATGGCGAAAAAACTCGACGCCAATGGCATTGCCGGGGTCAAAGCGCTGCAAATAATGCGCGATGCGACCTGATAATTTTTAGGCCGTTTTAAGTACGCGAAATGAAATTATTTGCACTATAAACCGATGAGATTTGTGTAACGGTTAGCCGGCGATTCCGGCGTATTCAATACCGTTGTAGCACCGGCAGTTTTTGCACTGCCGGCTAATGGCAGCAGAAAGGTATTGCGGCTGTCCTGATAATTGATGCTGATCTGGTCGCCGACCACCGGGCGAAACAGCGTGTTATTGAATTCAATGAAGTGCGGGTGTTCACGATAGGAATCAATCGCCGCCCTGTGGCAGAAACGTACCCGCCAGCAGAAACGGAATTTGCTGTCTTCCTTCAGGGCCTCGCCCGCGAAGACTTCGCGCACGCCGGGAATGGTGGCGAGCAGCTGGCGCCCCTGTTCCATCACGGCATGGCTCTGCTGATCGCTGATGCGTTCCACGTTATACACAGCGAGCTGTTCGACCGGCGCCCAGGGTTCACACTGGGTTAATACTTCAGCGGCGCGACCGGCGCTGCCCCACAGGCGCAGACAGCGTTCCACTTCATGGCCGATGGCCTCCTTCACGCCCGCTTTCAATTCAATGAAACTGCCGTTGGGGTTCTGCTTTATCTGCGCGCGCATGGTTTTGGCGGCGATATCCGAGAGCGCGGTAAAATAGTTTATCTTGGCCACGCCCAGTGAGGTCAGACGGCGGAACTGGTCTTCATTGAGGCCGCTGCCGCCATGAATCACCAGTGGGATGTTGACTGCCTGATTGAGCTGTTTCAGGCGCTGAAAATCCAGTTTGGCGCGGCCCTTCATGCGGCCCTGTACTGTGCCGATGGAGACGGCGAGGCCGTCAACCCCGGTGCGCTCGACATAAACTTTGGCTTCGGCGGGCACGGTAAAGGCCGACTCGCCCGGATGTTGCTCGGCACCCTGGCCTTCCACGCCGGCGACGTAGCCCAGCTCGCCAATCACCGGTACGCCACAACCGTGCGCCATCTCCACCACATCACGGGTGAGCTGAATGTTTTCCGGTAGGTTACGGTTGGAGGCGTCGAGCATGATGCTGTTGCAGCCCAGGTTGATGGCCCGGGTCGCTGACTCCAGGCTGTGGCCATGATCCAGCTGGATGGCCACGGGCACCGAAGCACGTCGGGCGGCGGCTTCAACGGCGGGCAGCATCAGTTCGTAATCGTAGTGGGCGAAATGGGGTTCGGCGATACTGAGAATCACCGGTGCCCGACACTTCTCCGCGGTCTCCATCACCGCTTCCAGAAAATCGAGGCTAACCAGATCAAAAGCACCCACCGCATAGTTGTTTTGGTAAGCGTGATAGAGCATGTCGCGCATGTTGACCAGTGCCATGATGTACTCCTCGTTATTGTGTTTAACCTGAATCCATGGTTAAGCCACGGATCCAGGTTTAAGTCTATGGCCTGTTTTCAGCAGGCCATATGGTTGTCATCGTGCAGGCGTTTTTCCAGTTCGGCCTGCACCAGTTCCAGTGAATGCGCGCGTACTTTGGAAGCCGCGAAGTGGTAGTAGTTCAGCTTGCATTTGACGGGCAGGTGCAGCGCATCACGCCCCTCATCTTCAAACTCCACCCAGGCCAGAATGGGAATATCATTCTGGCGCTCATCGGCGCACACCCAGTCATGCGCTTCCAGGATCATCACAAAACCCGGGTAATCAAGCAGCGGTAGTCGCAACGGCATGGTGAAACGCCGTTTTGCGCGCCGCCACAGGTTATACAGTTTTGCCTCGATCACATCGTCGCGCTGTGCGCAGTAGGGGACATCTGCAATTCTGCTCATGCTTTTCTCCTGGGAGGCTGTCGGATTCAGGATGAATTGGACGCTCTCCCGCTCCCTCGCTACAATCCCCTTAAATACGACAGCCTGCTAACGGGTCAGGCTGGCGAACAGGGTCGGCAGCTGCTCCGGCAGGCGATCGACGTTATCGATCACGGTGTAGTTGTTGGCGCCGAATATACGTTTTACATAATCGTCGGCATGCGGGTCGAGCGTCAGGCAGTAGCTCTGTACGCCCTTGCCGTAGAGCTCTTCCACCGCCTTTTTGGCGTCATGGCGCAGATGCTGCGGATCGCGTTCATCAATATCCGCCGGCTCGCCATCGGTGACCAGCAGTATAAGTTTGCGTCGCTCCTGCTGCTTCAGCAGATGCTGCCCGGCATGGCGTAGTGCCGCCCCCATGCGTGTGGAGAGGCCGCCCTTCATGCCCGCCAGCCGTGATTTGGCTTCATCATCAAAATGCTGATTGAAATCCTTGAAGCGATAATACTGCACATCGTGGCGACCATCGGAGGCGAAACCGTGCAGCGCAAAGGGGTCGCCGATGCCATTGATGGCGGTGGCCACCAGCGTCGCCGCTTCCCGCGTCAACTGTAAAACAGTCTTGTCCGAACCGGCCATGGCTTCGTTGGTGGACTCGGAGAGATCCATCAGCACCACTACCGAAAGGTCGCGATTTTTTACCACATTGCGCATGGTGATGCGGGAGTTGGGCTGTTCACCCATGCGAATTGAAACCATGGCGTCAATCGCCGCATTGATGTCGATCTCGTCACCGTCCTCCATGTTGCGCACGCGCTGCACGCCTTCGGGCGTGAGCTGGTCGATAATCTGTTTGATACGATGCGCCACCGGTTTGTATTCATCAAGAATGCTGATGATGTCATCGATATCACCCCTGGGCTGACGACGTTCATAGACCGTGGTCCAGTCGGGGCGGTGCAGCTGAATCTGGTAATCCCATTCCTGATAATGGAAGGGGTCGGACACCGCCTCTTTGCCCCACATCTCATTGAAGCTTTTGGTGTTGTCGGTGAGGTCATCTTCGTAGGGACGCATTTCGGTGGGGCAGGTCCAGATTTCCTGGGCATCATCGCCGGCCAGCTCGCAATCGACCTCATGGGCCATTTCGATCACGCTCACCGTCTTGCGCACCTGGCGCTGGCTGGCAGACACATATTCCAGTTCGGCGTTCCAGTCGAACTCTTCAAATTCCCAGACATAGCGGTTGTCATCGCGGTAAGGAATGCGGATGCGCTCCAGAATGCGCAAACTCGGCACCTCCTTGCACACGGCAAAGAGATTAAACAGCTCCATGCCCATGTGCCAGGAGAACTGGTTGTCATCCTGACGCTGTTCTATTTCGCTATGAAATTTTTCAACGAATTGATTCAGCTCGTCGGTGTCGGATTTCACCGTACTGTCCAGCAGCATCAGGGCAATATGTTCCAGTACCAGCATGGTGCCATGTTCGACATCGGCCTCTTTTTCGATCAGCATCAGCGATCTCCAGAGTTTTTTCAGGCCCGGGAAAGCCTTAATCGCCTTGTATTCAACGCGTGCATCTTCCATAAAACCGATAAAAAACATCTGTGCCGGACTGAGCTGCTCGGCGGAAATCGGCGAGGTCGAATAACAGAGATGCGAAGCCATGTGCGCCGCAGTAGCACGATACAGTTCCAGCCCTGGAATATTAGTTTCGCCCTGATCGATATTATCAACCGCATCGGGCATGTGCAGAATGCGGTGTTCGATATAAGGTCTGAAATCGGTGTAATCAGCACCGCTGGGGCGCAGGAAGAAATCACGGCCCCAGAGTGCGCGCAGATAAAAATTCAGCTTGCGCTGCACCTTGTTAAAGAGCACGCCGCGCCGCTCCTTTTGCAGCATGGCTTTGGAGTCCGCCGATTCCAGATTGAAGTAGGCGGTGAGATTATTAAAGTCACGCCGGTACGCCTGCGCGCCGAAATTGGCCCAGCGACGCAGTCCACTTAAGGTCAGTTTGGATAGCAGCTCATCCATGTGATTCAGCATCGGGCGCAAACCCCGCGCCGCAGTGGAGGCTAGCTGATGGATGAAAGTCAGATAGCCGCGCAGCAGTTCGGCATCGCCCAGATTCCGGGCTGCCGAGGGCAGGCTACTGAACAGCAGAGAGATCACTTCGCCTGAGGTCATTGACGACAGCTTCATGGCTGCGGTTTGAATGTCGGGGATAATGTCCTCGCCACACTCCTTGACCACCTGCGGCGTCTCCTGCAGATAGGTTACCACCAGATCGCTACCGCGACCGAGGTTGCACAGTGCTTTCGCGCCTTCCATGTAGTTTTGCAGGCCGGCGGGCGACATGATGCGTGCGGCTTCCTGGAAAGTGCCTTCGAGCACATCACGGATAACCGGTGCTGCCTCTTGCAGAAATTCTTCGTAATCTTCGAGTTTGATGCTCATAGACAAAAGACCTTTGATGCCATTGCGTCAGCGTTACAGAAAGATGACAGGAAAAAAGTTTTTCATGCTCTGCAACGCGACGTCTTGTGCTGTAAATTTTTAGCCAAAAAATGTCTGTACCGCAGCATTCAGGGTGTCGCGCATATCAGGATCATCTGTCAACGGTGTCACCATGGTCATACTGCACGCCGCCTCAGCGTCCAGACCTTTGGCGATTAACTGACCCGCGTAGACCAGCAGTCGTGTCGAGATGCCTTCATCCAGACCATGACCTTTCAGGTTGCGGGCACGATGTGCAATCTGCACCAGTTTCTCAGCAGTGGCCTGATCAACGCCGGACTCCTGGATGACAATCGCAACCTCGATTTTTTCGGCAGGGTAATCAAAATCCAGCGCACCAAAACGTTGTTTGGTCGACTGCTTGAGGTCCTTCATCAAACTTTGATAGCCGGGGTTGTAGGAGATCACCAGCTGGAAATCAGGGTGCGCGGCAACCAGTTCGCCTTTCTTGTCCAGCGGTAAATAGCGGCGATGGTCAGTCAGTGGGTGAATCACTACTGTAGTATCCTGACGCGCTTCCACCACCTCATCCAGATAACAGATCGCGCCGATGCGCGCAGCGGTCGTCAGTGGTCCGTCCTGCCATTTGGTGCCGTCTTTATCCAGCAGAAAGCGCCCGACCAGGTCGGAGGCGGTCATGTCTTCATTGCAGGCCACGGTGATTAATGGCTTGCCCAGTTTATATGCCATGTACTCAATGAAACGCGATTTGCCGCAGCCGGTCGGACCTTTAATCATCATCGGCATACGCACATTGTAAGCCGCCTGGTAGCGCTCAATTTCGTCACTGACCAGTTCGTAATAGGGCTCATCGTTAATGATGTACTGTTTTGGATCTACGGTATTTTCTGACATAACACACCTTTTAATTGGATGTAGTTGGATTTAAATAAGCGTAATACTAATTTTACTTTTCGTCTTCGGTTTCATGTTCGCCGCACCAGCCACTTTCTCTGGCCCGGATCATGGCGGCGCCATGAATGCGATCATGGCGTTCACGTAGCGGTTCCGGCAAGTGGCTGACGAGACATCCATACTTGTCCCACTCGCTATTTAATCTTTGTAATAAAGCATCCACCCCGGCCAGGTTCCAGCCTTCACAGGTTTCAGTTTCAGGAATCAATTCAAATACCCAGGCGTCGCGGATAATTTTGCCAATGGTGGTCATGCCGCCATTAAGATCATTATTAATGCCTACATATGTATTTGGTTTGTTCATAATTTATTTATCTTGTTCATAAAAACTATTAAAAAAGCCCCCGACCGTACGGTGTGCGGACAGGGGCTTTGTGTTTTCACACTACCCTGCGTAATTAGACCGTTTTACCACGGTAAATTACCATTGAGGCACCTGCTGACTGCTTGAAGTTGTCAAAGCCGATCAGGCGGACATGGTTGTCCGGATGTGCTTTATGACAGTTCTCAATTTCAGCCAGAATAGCATCAACATCGGTCTCGCCAAACATCGGCAGTTTCCACATGTACCAGAAATTGCTACGGGCATTTTGCGGCTCAGTGTGTTCGATGCCGGGGTTCCAGCCTTTGCTCACAATGTAGTCGATCTGTGCGCGAGTCTGTTCAGCCGTCATCGGAGGCAGGTATGAAAATGTTTCAAACTTGCGACTGCTTGTGTCGCTTAAGCTTGATTTGTAATCTTGTACATCACTCATGGGTTTTACTCCAGTTTAAATTTTAAAAATTCGTTCTGCTCAATAAGCAAGTATTTTGCTGTGAGACAAGGCGGTCGCGGATTCGAGTTGCGCAGCGTATACGTTTATACGTGAGCAACGCAGAACCGCGACCAACGCGGTATCACAGTAAACGACGCCGCTTATTTGTGAGCAACGTCCAGCTTG
Source organism: Gammaproteobacteria bacterium (assembly GCA_024636785.1). Lineage (GTDB taxonomy): Bacteria > Pseudomonadota > Gammaproteobacteria > SZUA-229 > SZUA-229 > LH-M37. The sequence continues at coordinate 60,704 of JAGXGK010000003.1, read as the reverse complement.
TCCACTGTATCGAATTCGAACTTGATCTCTTTCCAGGTTTCCATCGCCATCTTCAGCTCAGGACTGTGCTTAGCGGCGGCAGTAAGAATATCCTTACCTTCAACCTCAAGCTCACGACCGGTGTTACGAGCTTCCACACAGGCTTCAACAGCAACGCGGTTAGCCGCAGCACCTGCTGCATTGCCCCAGGGGTGACCCAGCGTACCGCCACCGAACTGCAATACTGAATCGTCACCAAAGATGTTAACCAGCGCAGGCATGTGCCAGACGTGAATACCACCGGAAGCGACAGGCAGTACACCCGGCATTGCGCCCCAGTCCTGATCGAAGAAGATACCGCGTGAACGATCTTCTTTAATGTAGCTGTCACGCATGATGTCGATCCAGCCCAGAGTGGCATCGCGGTCACCTTCCAGCTTGCCGACAACGGTGCCTGAATGCAGGTGATCGCCACCTGACAGACGCAGCACTTTAGCCAGTACGCGGAAGTGAATACCATGGTGCGGGTTGCGATCGAGTACCGCATGCATAGCACGGTGAATGTGCAGCAGCATACCGTTGTTCTGACACCATTGTGCCAGCTGAGTGTTGGCTGAGAGGCCGCCAGTCAGGTAGTCATGCATGATGATCGGCGCGCCGATCTCTTTGGCATACTCAGCACGACGCATCATTTCATCTGATGTGGGTGCAGTCACGTTCAGATAGTGACCTTTACGCTCGCCGGTTTCGGCTTCAGCTTTGTGAATCGCTTCCATAACGAAGTCGAAACGGTGACGCCAGCGCATGAATGGCTGCGAGTTAACGTTCTCGTCATCTTTGGTGAAATCCAGACCGCCGCGCAAACCTTCATAACAGGCACGACCGTAGTTTTTTGCAGACAGACCCAGTTTGGGTTTAATGGTGCAGCCCAGCAGAGGACGGCCATATTTGTTCATGATGTCACGTTCAACCTGAATACCCTGTGGTGGCCCGTTACAGGTCATTACATAGGCGATGGGGAAGCGGATATCTTCTAAACGCAGTGCACGCAGTGCCTTAAAGCCGAATACGTTACCCACCAGAGAGGTCAGCACGTTAACCATGGAGCCTTCTTCGAACAGGTCGATGGGGTAGGCGATGAAAGCAAAGAAACAGGTATCATCACCCGGAACATCTTCAATCGCGTAAGCACGACCTTTGTAGTAATCCAGATCGGTTAACAGGTCAGTCCACACCGTGGTCCAGGTACCGGTAGACGATTCCGCAGCAACCGCAGCTGCCACCTCTTCACGGGGCACACCGTCCTGTGGAGTGATTTTGAAAACAGCCAGGATATCTGTGTCTTTCGGAGTATATTCCGGCATCCAGTAAGTTTCGCGGTATTCTTTAACACCCGCGTTGTATTTGTTGTTATCTGCCATTGCTAGCAACCTCTCGTTTGCATTTAATATGACTGATGGAGTAACTACCGCCATCTCTAAAAACTTATGTGTTGATCCGGTGTTTCGTACCGGGATTCGCTGATTACTTAGCGTGCGAAAACTATAACTCTAAAAAATCATTAGTAAAAATTAATATTTGTTATAAAATGAATATACACTTGTATATAATTAAATAACCATGCACTTTACCTTGCAACAGTTGAAACTATTCGAAGCGGTCGCCAGAAACGCCAGCTACACGCGTGCCGCAGAACAGCTCAACCTGACACAACCCGCTGTTTATATTCAGATTAAACGCCTGGAAGAGCAGGTGGGGCTGCCCCTGTTTGAGATGGTAGGCAAGAAGATATTCCCCACCGTGGCGGGCAAGACCATGTATCAGGCCTCCTGCGATATTCTGGCGCGGGTTGCAGAACTGAAAGATTCGGTGGAATCGCTGAAAGGCGAGGTCAAAGGCCCGCTGCAACTCTCTGTGGTGACTACCTCCAAATATTTTATGCCGCATTTGCTGGGCACCTTCCTGACCCGTTATCCCGATGTCGAGCCCAAGCTGGTTTTCACTAATCGCGCCAAGGTGTTACAGCGGCTGCAAAACAATGAAGATGATTTCGTGGTCATGGGGCAGATTCCTGATGACAGAAATCTGGTCACCTATCCCTTTCTTGAGAATATCCTCGTACCGGTGGCGCATTTTGACCACCCCATGGCGAAACAAAAGAAAATCCCGCTGGAAACGATCGTCAAAGAGCGCTTTTTGTTACGGGAAATGGGTTCGGGTACACGTCAGGTCTTCGACCGACTGCTGGAACAGAAGGGGTTGAAAGTCGAACCCTATATGGAACTGGGCAGCAGTGAAGCCATAAAACAGGGCGTCATGGCCGGTCTGGGTCTGGCTGTGCTGTCACTGCACAGCCTGCGCCTGGAACAGGCGGCAAAGAAACTGGTGGTTCTGGATGTAGAAGGCTTCCCCATCAAACGCCGCTGGTACGCGGTGCATTCCGAAGGTAAAAAGCTTTCACTGGCGGCGCGTACTTTTCTGGATTTCATTCTCACCGAAAGTAAGCAGATTCTGGATTTTGATCGTTGATTTATTTTTACCGCGGTGTCACGGAAAGACGCAGAGAAAAAATAATGTCAATTGCAGGTACGGGAATAACACCTAACGCGGGCTACCGGACTTACTTAAACCTATAAAGTATTCGGCGAGGTTTTGCTGGACAGTTTCCCGGTTACGAGGAGATGATGGCCAAAAAACTCGATGCCAATGGCATTACCGGGATCGAAGCGAGGTAAATAATGCGCGATGCGACCTGACAGAACTTTAAGGAGTCTTGTCTGCGTGTTGCCGGGTTATGAATGAAAGTACCTCGCTCATTAGCTGATTGATCGATTGATATTTCTCCGGCGTCGCCGCGAGAATCGCTGTTTCGGATTGTACATACTTCGATGGCACCAGTTCCGCGCGGCAGTGTGAGATAATTTCCCGTGCTGACTCCGGTGTAGTTTCCAGATGAAATTGCAGGCCGATAACGGCAGACCCCAACAGGAAGCCCTGGTTTTCACAGCCTTTACTTCGTGCAAGGCGAGTGGCACCCGGCGGCAGATCAAAAGTCTCGCCGTGCCAGTGGAACGCTTCTATGACAGCCGGGAAGCAAAAGACGGAGCTGTCTGCCGGCGATACCCCCAGAACCGGCAACCAGCCAATTTCCTTAAGATGATTCTGATATACCTGCGCGCCCATTGCGCTCGCAATAAGCTGCGCGCCCAGACAAACGCCCAGCACCGATTTCCCATCCTTAATGGCGCGGCGAATAAACTGTTTTTCCTGCGCAAGCCATGGCCATTCATTCTCATCGTTAACACTCATCGGCCCGCCCATTACAATGAGCAGATCGAACTCATCGGAGTCCGGTAATTGAGCTGACTCAAACAAATGTGTAGCTGTTATTTTATAGCCGCCCTGTCTGAGCCATGGCTCGATACTGCCGAGGCCTTCGAATGGAACATGCTGTAGATAATGAGCGCGCATACAATGTCCTTAAATTACATGATAATTTACTAAGTACGCTAATTATGTCCTATTGTTGACAACCTATTAATGATAATTATCATTTGTCACCGTCCCCGTTTCTCCTCTGCGTTCTTTATTTTGCACAATTCTGCGTGTCATTCTACGGGACGCACAGCGTGCATTCAAAATGCGCCCGGCATTTTAGTGCGACCTCTATGTAAAGGTTTTTTTAAGTTTTAAATGACGGTAAATGGCGATGTTAGTTTATTAAATACACTTAATCTTCCGTTTCTTCGCCCTAAGTTTCCGACAGGTGACTGACAACGCTCGACCAGCGCCACTCTTTTCCCCACTCAACAAACCCGGCACGAAGCGGGTTCATCGATACATATCGCACGGCATGTGCCAGATATTCCTCATCCATGACAACTGCACCAGACCGCCCTTGCCATGCAAATGCCCTGTCACATTAATTTACAAACTAAATGATGCATTATTATGCAGCAGGACATTGACAGCTGAATTATAAATTATGCATATCTATCAGTGGGTTACGTACATGATAAATTGTAAAAAAATCACTGCGACTTATCGTAATTAGTGTCAAAATATTTAACATTTATGAAGTTATGACGAGTTAAAAACATAAGTCTAAATATATAACTCTTTGTTTAAATTAATATTTTTATTTGGTGGCATAATATTTGCTATACTGTGTTTATGTCCCATGAATTTCAATTGACCTAAGTTAAATAATCAAACAATCAAAAAGGAAAAGAATATGAAAGATTCTAGAAAAAATATGAAAGATTTTATGAAAGGAGTTTTTATTGCGCTCACAATGACGGCGTCATCCGCATACGCTGTGCCAACTTTGTACTTTGATGGTGCTATTAATTTTGATGGTTCAGACAAGCTGCTGGTAACAGCAGCCTTGACTGAAACAACAGATGTAAATCCTGCACCAGAATTATTTGGTTCTACAATGATATTTAGCGCTAATTTCGACTCTGTAGAGAGCCTTTCAGGCGGTTGCTTTTTTTGTGTAACTTCTACTAAAGGCAACTTTAACGGTGCTACCGATGCCTTAATAAACGATCTGGAAATTTTTGATGGTAATAGCAATACGTTATTAACTGCCAAATTTCAGAGTCTGAGCCTTGAAGGTGCAAATCTTGGTACCAAAGGTGAGGTTGTTGGTCTTTTAAATGCTACAGGTGGTTCGCTTCAATATTTGTTTGGTAGCGGTGAGCTGTTTGCCCTTCAATTAGGCCTGAATACCGTTTTTTCAGATAATATGTATGGCTCAAGCTTTGCAGGTAGAGTTGATGGAAATATTCAGGGAAGTAGCGTTAGCGTTCCTGAACCATCATCGCTAGCGCTGCTCTGTATTGGCCTTTTAATTGCGGGATTTGCCAGAAAATCAACTGTTTAATATTAAACCAAAATAAATAATATAAATATCACTAAGGAGTTATTAAAATGAGTATTTTTAAACGATTAGCATTGGTAGTTCTTCCTGTTGTATTACTTGTACCATGTATAGCAAATGCAGCAGTTGTTAGGCCGGCACTGGATATTCAGCTATTCTCTGGAGATGCTGGTGCATGGTTAACGGAAACGTCACCAGGAGCATTTGATTTTGATATTGATGCAACAGCATTTGCTATTGTATTCGATGATCCCACTTCTTCTATAGATATTCCCAATCAGTCATTTACGCTGCACGGAACTTATGATGATAGTGTTATGGCTTTTTATGGATCATTTAATATTGCAGGTAACCTGCTCTCTGGTACTTTTAACGATCTGACAGTGGCAGTTTTATCTAGTGGCTCTATAGATTTTACAGCAAATCTAATATATGACGGTGGTAGCCTCAGCACTGGATTGACTGGTGGTCGTATTGAAGGAATGGGTAGCACTAATGATCTTGCAGCAAAACTTGGTACGGTTTCTGTCGTACCCGTGCCTGCTGCTGTATGGTTATTTGGTTCTGGTTTAATTGCTCTGGTTGGTTTCGCTAAACGTAAAGTTTAACCGCGATAACATGTGATAGCCTCACATAGTTCCAATTAAAAAACCCTCGTAATGAGGGTTTTTTAATGCCTGAAATTGCGCAGTAAGTAAAAGTTATTTATTAGTGTTTACACTGCTGCACCATAGTGGCATTAACAGGGTTTAGCTCAATATATCGGCTAAGGCCAAAAGATAAGACTTAGCATCGACCAGGCTAGCCTTGAATCGACTCTCTCAAAGCGCGCCAGTTCCTCGATATTCCTTACGCCGACCGGTAGACTGCACAAGCAAACTGATTGAATTTTTTTCAGTGGCGTCGTCAATAAGTGGACATGATTGGTCATTAACACATAAGCATGAATTTTAATGTGATATCTGTGTGAGGCATCATAAAGGCAATCAAGATAAAACTGATAATCCTGTTTAGCAAAAAAACAGGCATCACGATTATTGTCGCGTTGGATAATGTGGCAAGGTGCATCCGGTAAAAACATCCCTGGTTTTCCAGCCATGACATCTGCATCGTCATTAATTGGAGCGATAAGTTTATTTGCAAATGAACAAATATAGCAATGTGGTAAGGATTCTAAGTTGTCACTGACCCTTTAATTTTTGTAGCCATTGCTTTCTCTCAAAAAGTGGCGAAGGATAGCAAAGTGGTTGAAAAACAATATGTTGAAAGGAATTCTGGTTTAAGTTGAACACCTATTCCGGAAAATAGCCAAAAGTGTTCAACTTAAACCAGAATCGGTGTTCAGCTTCGACCAGAATAGGTGTTCACGTTAAACCAGAATGAGTGTTCAGGCTGGGCCGGAATATGCAAGAGGGCAGGAAGTCCGGTCACGGCTTCAGTTTGAGTGTCTCCCGCTTCCCGGGACTCGGACGTTGAGATCGTTCGTTCACTGCACTACTTGTTCGATTTTGTACTCCATTTCGGGTGTTATTCTGGTGGAGCGAGCGGGGAGTTTCGCCTCACCCCGTTCTCCATTCCGTGCAATATCATCCATGAGCAGTTTCATCTCGGCTATTTCGCGGACCTGAGCCTTAATAATCTGATCTGCCAGCTTGCGCACACGTGGATCGCTGATGCTCGCATTCCGCGCGTTGTTTATGGCAATTGAGTGATGAGGGATCATAGATTTCATAAAGTCGACATCCCCGATTAACCACTGGCCTCTATTCGTAAACAACAAAAGCACGCCTAACAGGATGGCCAAAACAAGAACCGCGATTTTGGTCCCCACCCCTTTGTACATAGACCACATGAATGACAGCATCACAATGGTCATGACGCACCCCATAACCAATGAAGCGGTTAATCGGTTTAAACTAAACATTGCGTGGTCGGGTGAGTAGACGAGCTGATACATCAAGAAAAACATGATAAAAGTCGAGGTCGCGATCATCGCCGCAAATCGGCTCCAGGGCATTCCCATCATCTGCTTCTGTTGGTCCATTTTTTTCTCCTGCGTCGTGTGTGAAGTGTGATTAACGTTAAAGTTCAGCCGCACCGCCTTTTGACGTTGACCGGGAGGTCTTGTGTACGAACATTATGGGCATGAATTAATGAGATGAAAGTCCTCTGTAGGAAGATCCCATCTCTAACGGTTCGTGTCGTTATTAGATGCTATCAACTAGTGAATGGCAAGGTACAACCAGTGAGGGATTTCAAAAGGGTCTAACAACAGCGGGTTGGAAATCAGCGCATGCTTCGGTGTGAAGAACATGAAAGCCGTGTACAGAAAAACCGCATGCACGGTTTGATGAGGAAGGGCAGGCGAGAGCATGTTCTCAAATCAATCCGTGCTTTCGTGCTTTGGAATCGGCTAACGGGCGACCCTGTTGATCTGATGGGCTTCTTTGTGCAAAATTTCAATGATTAATCGGGTCGGTGAAAAACGAATCACTATCATAATCAGTTGTCACCGGCCCTTTAATTATTCATGTTACTCAGTAATTGGTATTAGCGTGAGCTCAACGCGACGGTTTAAGCTGCGACCCTCAGCAGTTGCATTATCTGCAACAGGGTTGCGCTCACCAAAAGCTATCACTTCGAATCGTGCCGGCTTAACTTTCTTGCTTTGTAGATAAGCTGCAACTGATTGCGCGCGCTGCTCAGATAACTTCTGATTGTACGCATCCGAACCTCTGCTATCCGTATAACCTGTTACTGCAACAATGGTCTTATCGTACTCTTCGAGTACCAGTGCAACTGAATCCAATACGCCATAGAACTCTGATTTAAGGTCACTGCCAGCGGTAGGGAAGGTGATATCGCCAGGCATAATAAGGTTAATGTTATCGCCGTCACGTTCTACGCTAACGCCTGTGCTACGTAGCTGCTTCCGCAGCTCAGCTTCCTGTGTGTCCATGTAGTAACCAACACCACCACCAGCAATCGCGCCAATCCCTGCATCACGCAGCATACGCTTCTTACGTTCACTACTGGATTTGTCTTTATTTGCAACATAAGACAGAACAAGTGCTGCTCCAGCACCGATGCCAGCCCCTTTAGTGGTATTGGTTGTTTTTTCTTCGCCGGTGTATGGGTCAAATGTAGTGCAGCCGGTCACAATTAATGTGCTCGAAAGGCTGAGAGCTAAAATTATCTTTTTCATTGTTAGTAATCCTGTAAGTTAATGTATTTAATATGTTTCTATGAGTAGATGGCTAATGATCAGTGTAATACAGCCTGTCTCTATCATAGAGCATATGACATTATTATATGAGTAAATCACTCTGTTATAGATGTGCATATAATGGGGTAATCATTACTGAATAGTGTCAAGTCAGTATAACAGGGACTGACTTGATACAGAAAAATCCAATACGACCAGCAGTAGGTGTAACCTTGTTGTCTTTTTCTCTGAGTGCCTGACTGATGCAGCCGGGGTGGAATAGGCTCAGAACAGAGTCGTGTTATGGTGAGAGATCGATTTTCACCGCAGAGACGCAGAGAACGCAGAGAAAACCGTTGTTAGTTTAGATATGATTTTGTTGTTAGTCATAGCGTGAAACGTACCTATAACTAATTATGAATATAATTTCATAAACCAGGATTTTCTCTGCGCTCTCTGCGGTGAATAATGTTTTTGGCTTACTGTCAAAACACTTAAACATCCGAGATTTCATTCCAGTAAGCCTTCAGTCTTTTTCCCGAGACGGGAAACTGCGTTTTCAGTTCCTGCGCAAATAACGACACCCGATACTCTTCAAGCATCCAGCGGTAATGATTCAGTTGCGGCGAGTCGATGTGTTGTTTTTCCAGGCTGTGCTGACGTTTCAGGTAGGCGTCCCATAAGGTAGAAATTTGCAGGCGGTGCTGGCGGTCGCGTACGGGGTCGCCTTGTGCCTTGTCGAGACGTTTTCTGATGGCGCTTAGGTAACGCGGATAATGGGACAGCCACTGTTTGTCTATGTTGAGCAGGGGGTGTGGCGGGAACAGATAGGTCAGTTGGTTCTGTATGTCGCTGACGATGTCGAGCATCGACAATGGTGGATTTTTCAATGCTTTTTTAACAATTCGGTACTGCTCGAGTATGCCGGCGAGTAGCTGACACCATTGCGTTGCGACGCTCATTAATTCACTGCGACCGGCGGCCAGCGCCTGTGTGAAATCCTGCTGGCTGTGGATGGGTTGCTGTAGAAAACACTGTTCGATGATGACATCGATGAGGTCCTGTTTCAGTTCGTCACAGCGGCCAAAGTCAGCGTATTGGAGACACAGGTTCTGAATGTCGGGCAGGTTGTTTTTAAGGTGTTTGATCTGCGGGGGCAGTGCCTGGATAAACAGCTGGCGCAGACCCCTGTGGGTTTCCGCCTCGGCCTGCTGTTTTGAGTTGATCAGGCGCAGGGCGACGGATTTGCCTTCGTTCACCAGCGCGGGGTAGGCCTTGATGGTTACCCCGTGCTGTTCAAGTTCGATGCTCTGCTCCAGCAGATCAATCGCTTCAGCGCCGACGTCATCCTGTTCCAGCGGGTGTTTTGTCGGCGGCGCAGTGCCGGCGTCTCTGGCAGTGTTCGAATCGACTTGAGTCGTCTGTCCGTTTTCCTGAGTGCCGAGCTGCTCTTTCAGGGCGGGCAGGTCGCGGCTCTGCGCAACCACTTTGCCCTGGCTGTCGATGACACGGAAATTCATAAACAGATGGTCGTCGATCAGTTCGGTGCGCCAGGCGTCGTAGGAAATTTCCATGCCGGTCATGGCTTTCAGATGTTTTGACATGGCGGCGGTGAGCGGCGAAGTCGATGGCTCCAGGGCTTCCATGCAGGCGTCGGCGAAATTGGGCGCTGGCACAAAGTTGCGCCGGATTGATTTGGGCAGCGAGCGCAGCAGCGCGATAATTTTTTCGCGCAGCATGCCGGGCACCAGCCATTCGCAACGCTGCGCGTTGATGGCGTGCAGCGCGGCCAGCGGCGCAGTCAGGGTGATGCCGTCATGATGATGGTTGATGTCGAAATGGTAGTCGAGCGGATAGCTGACCTTGTTCATCTCCAGATGGTCGGGGAACTGCTCGCCGCAGACATGGCCGGCATCGTGCTGCATTAGATCCTGTTCGCTGAGAAAAAGCGCTTGCAGTTTTTCCGGCTCGGCCTTGCTGCATGCTTTCAGCCAGGTATTAAATAACACGCCGTTGTGAATGTGCTCCGGAATCTGTTTATCATAAAACTGAAACAGAATAGCGTCATCGACCAGAATATCCTGACGGCGGGACTTGGCTTCGAGCTTTTCCAGCTGCGCAATTAATTTTTTGTTGTGGATGAAAAACTCAGCCTTGCAGTCGAAGTCCTGCTGCACCAGTGCGCACTGGATAAAAATTTCACGCGACAGCCGGGGGTCAACCTTGCCGAAGTTGATGTTTTTTTCAGGGTTGATAATCAGGCCGTAAAGCGTGGTCTGTTCCGAGGCGACCACCTGCGCCGGGCGTTTTTCCCAGTGCGGATTACTGTAACTGCGTTTTAGCAGATGCTCCGCTTTCTGCTCGACCCACTGCGGTTCAATTTTGGCGTTGGTGCGGGCGAACACCCGTGAGGTTTCCACGATCTCGGCGGCCATCAGCCATTTGGGCGGGTTTTTAAACAGGCCGGAGCCGGGGAAAACCTGAAACTTTTTATTGCGTGCGCCCAGGTATTCCTTGTTCTCCTGTTTAAAACCGAGGTTCCCGAGCAGGCCGGTGAGCAGCGCCCGGTGGATGGCGTCGTAATTACTGTTGCTGTTGCCGACGTTGTTATTGCCGGCGCTGTTGCTAAAGCTGATGTTCAGCTCCTGCAACATTTTTTTAATCTGCTTGTGGGTGTCGCTCCATTCTCGGATACGCATCCATGACAGATAATTCTGCGCACACCATTTGCGCAGCTGATTGTTGGAGAGCGCTTTTTTCCGGGCGTGAAATTCGTCCCAAAGATTGAGAAAGAAAACAAAGTCCGATTTCACATCTTTCCAGACCTGATGCTTCTGGTCGGCGGCCTGCTGCTTGGCCATAGGCCGTTCTCTGGGATCCTGCGTTGCCAGCGCGGCGATGATAATAAGCACTTCATTGAGCGAAGACTCCTGTTCTGCTTCGATTAGCATGCGCCCCAGTCTGGGGTCGATGGGCAACCGCGCCAGTTTCTTGCCGATGCGGGTGAGCCTGCTGTTTTCATCAATAGCGTTGAGCTCGAACAGAAGTTTGTAGCCATCGGTGATCAGCCGCTGATCCGGCGCTTCCACAAAGGGGAAATCATCGATGTGGCCGAGTTGCAGGTTTTCCATCTGCAGAATCACCGCCGCCAGATTGGTGCGCTGGATTTCCGGCTGGGTGAATTCGCTGCGGGCAATAAAATCCGCCTCATCATAGAGCCGGATGCAGATGCCGTTGGAGACACGCCCGCATCGCCCCTTGCGCTGATTAGCTGAGGCCTGGGAGATTTTTTCTATCGGCAGGCGCTGGATTTTACTGCGCCAGGAATAGCGCGAAATACGTGCCAGTCCGGTGTCGATTACATATTTGATGCCGGGCACGGTGAGCGAAGTCTCGGCGACATTGGTGGCGAGAATGATGCGGCGCTGACTGGAACCTTTGAATATTTTGTTCTGTTCACTGGCGGAAAGCCGGGCCAGCAGCGGCAGAATTTCGGTGTGCTGCAACTGCTGTTTTTTCAGCGCCTCGGTGGTTTCGCGAATGTCGCGCTCACCGGCGATAAACACCAGAATATCGCCGCGATCAATTTTGGTGGTTTCCAGCACCGCATCGACAATGCCCTGCTGCATGTCTTTGGGGTCGTTGTCCTCCTCGGCATCATCGCTTTTGTGTAGCGGCCGATACAACACCTCCACCGGATAGGTGCGCCCGGAAACATTGATGATGGGCGCGTTATTAAAGTGTCGGGAAAAACGTTCCGGGTCGATGGTGGCCGAGGTGATGATGACTTTCAGGTCGGGGCGTCGGGCAATGAGCTGCTTGATGTAGCCCAGCAGAAAATCGATATTCAGGCTGCGCTCGTGCGCCTCATCGATAATGATCGTGTCGTACTGATTCAGATACGGGTCGTGGTGGCATTCGGCGAGCAGGATGCCATCGGTCATCAGCTTGATGTAACTGCGCTCGCTGGTCTGGTCGGAAAAGCGCACCTTGAAGCCCACCTGCTGGCCGAGCTCGGTACGCAGCTCCTCGGCGATGCGCGTCGCCACCGAACGCGCCGCCAGCCGACGGGGTTGAGTGTGGCCGATCAGCCCGCGCATGCCCAGCCCCAGTTGCAGGCAGATTTTGGGTAGCTGCGTGGTTTTGCCCGAGCCGGTTTCGCCGCAGAGGATGGTGACCTGATTAGCCCTGATCACCTCAAGAATCTCATCGCGCTTCTGGCTGATGGGCAGCTCTTCGGGAAAATTCAGCACCGGCACCTGCTGCTGGCGGAGTTTAACCTGGGCGACCGACAGCTCCAGATCGCGACCGAGTTTGTTCAGGCTTTCATCAAAGCCCGGTTTATTAAGGTTCTTCTGGAGTTTGCGCAGCCGCCGGTAAAAGCCCTGACGGTCTTTTAACATGCATAAATCGAGTTGCTGGAAAAGAGGCTGAAGTACGGATGTGCTCATAGGATGCGTATAAGTGTAACGGGCAGGGCTATTATGGGGAGCTCGCGGCAGGATGCAAGTCGCCTGTGGCGGCTGAATCTTCAGCAATGACAAAAGAAAGGGATTCCGCTATTCTAGCTACAGTTTGGATATGGCTGTGGCTCCGGTTCACAGTCATTAACGAATATTCAGCACCATTACAGCTTGAGGAAATAGTATGCAGGATTTATTTAATTTAATTTTTAATTTCTGGGTCGGGTTTGCGGTGCTGGCGATTGTTCTCGCCAAAACCTCGATCAAATTCGTGCCGCAGAATCGCGCCTACGTGGTCGAGCGTTTCGGTAAATACAACAAGACCATGGTCGCGGGCCTGAATTTTCTCTTGCCCTTCTTCGATAAGATTGCCTACGAACGTTCCCTGAAAGAGCAGGCTTTTGACGTGCCCAGCCAGGCGGCGATTACGCGCGATAATATTTCCCTGATCGTCGATGGCGTGCTCTACCTCAAGGTGCTGGACCCCTACAAGGCTTCATACGGTGTGGATGATTATGTTTACGCCGTCACCCAGCTGGCGCAAACCACCATGCGCAGTGAGATCGGCAAGATCGAGCTGGATAAAACCTTCGAGGAACGCGAGGTGCTGAACGTTAATATAGTGGCGTCGATCAATGAAGCCGCAGGCCCCTGGGGTGTGCAGGTGTTGCGTTACGAAATCAAGGACATTGAACCGCCCCGTACCGTGCTGGAAGCCATGGAGCGGCAGATGAAGGCCGAACGTGAGAAGCGCGCGGTAATTCTGGAATCGGAAGGTGACCGGCAGTCGGCGATCAATGTAGCCCAGGGTAACAAGCAGTCCATCGTGCTGGCGGCCGAAGCGGACAGGGAACAGCAGATTCTGCGTGCTGAAGGTGAGGCGCAGGCGATTATTGCCGTGGCCGAAGCCAAAGCCCGAGCGCTGGAAGTGGTCGGTAATGTTGCCATTGAGGAAAGAGGTCAGAAAGCGATTCAGCTGGATCTGGCCAGTCAGGCTATCGCCGCGAAAGAGGCCATTGCCAGACAGTCTTCGGTGGTGCTGCTGAGCGATGAGAAAACCGGCGCCGCTAATGTCGTGGCTGAGGCGATGACGATTATCAATATGCTGAATAAAAACAAGCCTGGTGATGCTTCATGATTGAGTACATTCAGTCGCACCAGTCCGGCTTCTGGATTACCGCGGGCTTTATCCTGCTGGCGGCGGAAGCGCTGGTGTTCGGCTTCGCCACCATCATCATCCTGTTCGCCGGCATCGGCGCGCTGATAACCGGCCTGCTGATGGCGGTGGGTGTGCTGCCCGAGACCTGGATCGCAGGCGTCTCCAGCTTCGGCCTTTCCACCGGCATAGTCAGCATGTTGCTGTGGAAACCGATGCGCCGATTGCAAAACGACAACGTCTCCCCCCAGAGTAACAGCAGCGATCTGATTGGCTATGAGTTCGTGTTGCAGGAAGATATCAGCCCGATGAAAACTGGCCATCACCGCTATTCCGGTATCGACTGGACCATTGAACTGGACCCGAGTGCAGCGACAGACAGCCTGTTAGCCGGACAGCGGGTGAGAGTGGCTTCGGTGGACGCGGGTATTTTCAGGGTGAAATCGGTTTGAAGGATGTGGGTAGGTCAAAAGCTTTTCACCGCAGAGGCGCAGAGACGCGGAGAAAAACAAAATTTATTGTTGGGCTGAATGTTTTTTATGAAGCCCAACGGGTTTGAAAATGTTGGGTTACGGAAAAAAACGCCTAACCCAACGGTGCTTTAACCAACAATGGTTTTCTCCGCGCCTCTGCGCCTCCACGGTGAAAAAATTTGTTATATACGTTCAAATAAAGCCAACAATACTCAGGCTTCAAAGTCTCTGATCACGCCGGTGACTATGCCAAGAACCTGAACCTCTTCGTTCTTCAGTCGAATCGCTTCCATCTCCGGGTTGGCAGGTTGCAGGCGGATGCCGTCGGCTTCAATGTAGAATTTTTTCAGCGTCACCTGTTCGCCATTAATCAGCGCAACCACTGACTGGCCGTTTTCCGCCCATTCGCGTTTTTCCACGATAATAATGTCACCGTCCTGAATATTGTCGTCCACCATGGAGTGGCCGGTGACTCTCAGCGCGTAGGTGTTTTTGCGCACCATATTGGCGGGCACCTTGACGCGCTCGTTCTGCTCCACACGTTCGATGGGCTGACCGGCTGTGATAATACCCAGCAGGGGGATTTCGAGCATTTCGATGGTTTCGCTTTCAGCTTCATCGAGACCTTCGATCCAGGTGGGACGCTGATGCTTGGGGATAAGTCGGCTTACATTTTTCATTGTTATTAAATTTTTATTGAAGAGTTAGAATCAAATATAGATGAATTGTTGAGTAAAAGTATAACGTTTACAAATAATTTTATAAAAGAGAATGAGTCTGAATTTCTAGTATTGTTGGTCTGTGGCTAATAATTATAAGGAGAAGCAACATGAATGATTTATTAAAAAATGATGATCTGGGTAAATTGATCCTGCGTCTAGCCCTGGGCATTTTGATTCTGTTTCACGGCGTGGCAAAAATCCAGAGTCCCGCTACGCTTGAATTTATCAAGAGCAGTCTGTCCAGTAACGGCCTGCCGTCGTTTCTCGCCTATGGTGTATTTATTGGTGAGGTGCTGGCACCGCTGTTGATTGTACTGGGCCTGTTCACACGTTATAGCGCCATTGTTATTATCATCAACATGTTATTCGCGTTTTTTCTGGTGCACACGGCGGAAATCTTTATGTTGTCAGATAGCGGTGGCTGGCAGCTTGAATTGCAGGGCTTCTATCTGTTTACGGCGCTGGCCGTGATTTTTCTGGGTAGCGGCAGATACGCCATCAAACCGGATTAAGACTGCGAGACAAGACACCTGTTTTCCATTGCCAGAAAACGGGTGTTTAGCTGTCCGGGCCTAGTCTATTTGACGGTCTTGCGCCAGCGTTTAAAGTCGGTTTCGGTGTTGATTAAATCCTGAATGGCAATCCCGATCTCATAAACACCTTCCTCATCGCTTTCATTACACCAGTGCACTTTGCCGGACAGGAAATAGGTATAGGGGTCATCTTTGAGCTTGATTGACACATCAATAGTGCTGTCTGCAGGTAGTGGCGCTTTCAGCATAATACGCAGACCGGAAGCGGAAATATCAATGGTGGATCCCTTTATGGTTTTACCCAGAAGTCCAGGATTCTGGGAGGTAAAGACAATGGTCAGACTGAGCGCCTCTTTTTGATCAAGGCGTTTATCAGCTCGTCGGTTGCGGTGATCGAACATAGTTTTAATTCTTCTTGTAGTGAAACATTATTTAATATGGTTAAGCTTTTGCTCTACACAGTAGTAGTTTTCTTATTCAAATGCACTTGTATCAGGTTCTTTATACACACTTAAAGTAGGTTAGCTTAGTTTATATAGATAGCGATAGCATCAAAAATATATCGCGACAAGGATGTCGGGAAAGCATTTCAATCTAAAAATTTTTCTTGCCCGAGCTGCCAGATATATTGGCCATTAATGTTGTTGCAATTGAGTCTCAATCAATTATTACTGTCATTGCGTGGGTATCAGGTAATCTGTTGATGAATCCGTTGTGTAATTTGGTCTTAAAACCTCCTTAGTATAGTTGAGGTATTTATTTTTTCATCAAGGTGTGTGCCGGTAATGCTGATGACTCATGGGGCAGGTAATAATTTGCAGAATGAAAATCAGGAAGAGCAGCTCACCGAAATCTGCTGCGCCCACTCGGGCGGGTGGCTGGCGTAATGTTCTAACGGGGCATGTTCATCATACGGGGTTTTCAGCAGTTCCAGCAGCACATCGATTTCAGAATAATCCTGTTCATCGCTGGCTTTTCTGATCGCAATTTCCACCATGTAATTTCTTAAGATGTATTTCGGATTCACCTGCCGCATCCTGCGGCTGCGTTCTGTAGCATCAACATTTTCTTCCGCGATGCGCTGTTCATATTTTTCCAGCCAGCCATCAAAGGCTTCGCGCTGGATAAACAGATCGCGGAGACTGTTTTTATAATCATCACCGGGTAGCTGGGACAAGCGGCGAAACAGCAGCGTGTAGTCAACCTGATTGTCGTGCATCAGTGCCAGTAGTTCTGAGCATAAAGCCTGATCACCCTTTCGCTCTACATACAGGCCGAGTTTCTCTCGCATCAGGGCGGAGTAACGCTCGACATAATAGCGGCGATATTTTTCCAGTACGCTTTTGGCTTTTGCCACGGCACGGTCCGGGTCATCATCGAGCAGCGGTAACAGGGCCTGCGCCAGGCAGCTGACATTAAACAGGCCGATATCCGGCTGTTGGTCAAAAGCATATCGGCCCTGATGGTCGGAGTGGTTGCAGATGAAATCGCGGTTGTACTGGTCGAGAAAACCATAAGGACCGTAGTCCAGCGTCAGGCCCAGGATCGACATGTTGTCGGTGTTCATCACGCCATGCGCAAAACCCACCGCCTGCCACTGCGCGATCAGTTCCGCGGTGGATTTAATGGCATCACCGAGCAGGGCAAGATAGGGTTCATCAAGCTTTGTGAAATCAGGATGATGCTGTGCAATTACATGGTCGGCCAGCTGCCTGAGTTCATCAAAGTGCTGGTTGTAATACATGTATTCAAACGAGCCAAAGCGCACATGGCTGGGTGCCATGCGCAGCAGCATCGCGCCGGTCTCAATCTGTTCGCGATAAACTTCATGGTCACTGCCGAGAATGCAGAGCGCACGCGTCGTTGGTATGCCCAGTCCGTGCATGGCTTCGCTGCACAAATATTCGCGAATGGTCGAGCGCAACACGGCTCGGCCATCACTGCCGCGCGAGTAAAGCGTCGGCCCGCCGCCCTTTACCTGCAAATCCCATTTCTCGCCCGAATCGGTTTTGACCTCGCCGAGAAGAATGGCCCGGCCATCACCCAGACGCGGTACATACTGGCCAAATTGATGACCGGCGTAGCACATCGCCAGTGGATCAAAACCGTCGAGATGTATAGCGCCGCTGATGATCTCTACAAAATCTTCTCGCTTTGATTCCTCTGGGTCGAGTTCAATCAGCTCAGCCGCGTCGGCATTGAAACTGATGAGGTGCTGCTTGCTGAGGGGTATTGTCGTGTGGCGGCTGTAAAATATTTCGGGCAGACGGCTGTAGCTGTTTTCGAACTTCAGTTCTTCAAGTTTTTTCATGTGGCCATTGTGGACGGAAACCGGTTTTCATCAACCGTATATTCATGTGGGTATGGTATTTTTCTTCTCGGATACGCGCTGTGTTAGTGTCTTCTCGCAGTTAAAGCATCCTTTACCGCTTCTGTCGAACTCTGCCAGCCGAGGTTTCGTTACTGAGTGCTGTTTACAGCGCTATGGCCTCAAGCAGATCGCAAGTTTTAAATCCCAGCACGGTCAATAATTTTTGTGTGCATTTGCTTTGCAGGTGTGATATTTGGTGGCTGGTGCCTGACGAAATAATGGTCAGTTTATGAGCCTACCATTTGCCTTTTTTCCATCGTTTTGCCGTCAGTTTTCTCAGGCGACCTTTGTATCCTTCGAACGGGGAATTTTTATTGCCTTTCATTATTTCATAGATATCTTCATTAATGACAGCGCCTATAGCGTGAACGGCGTCATGGCGATTCAGGCCCTGTTTTCTTAAACGGGCATAAGTCTCATTGGTGGGCTCGACATTCAGCGCTAGCTGGTTTTCAACGGTCATATGAATTGCAGCATGAAGGCGTTGCGCTTCCACTTCAATATCGCTTTCAAATTTTTCAACGAAGTCGCAGATTAACTCCAGTCGTTCCGCTTCATCAAGTTCTAACCATGTTTCCGGGTCGGGGGTCGTTGATGCGTTGTATGTTTGCATGATAGATCGGTTGCCAGATTGAGTTAATAAAAACCGATTTAATTATTATCTTCAAAACAACTTTAATCAAGACTATTTTAAAACACCAGCACCTTATCAGCGTTGATGGTCTGTTCGGCGAGTTCTTTCATGGTGCTGCGCCGGGCGCCTTTGATGATCTCTTCATCGGTAACGCCGCGCGCATCCATGCAGGTACCACAGAGCAGTACCGTACCTTTACGCGTCACCGCCTTGAGCATCAGTTCGATGCTATAAAACCCTGTTGGCACTTTCTGTTCGTGTTTGGCGCAGCTCACGCCATCGGCCATTAAAAATACGCTGACGCTGGCATCGGCGGCAATCAGTGCCTTGGCCAGACGCAGGCCGTTATAACTGCGTTCGTTACCATAGGGAGGTTCATTGATGATGATCAGGGCGTTCATAGTCGTTCTCCGTCATGTCTGTTTCAGTCAGTTTTTATCAAGTTGTTGCAGTATCTATAACATGTATTCTATTGAGTAAAAACGCCGTATAAACGGGGTAGTCACCGGGAAATAAATGCAGGTTTTATTTCAGCGGGTTTCAAAAGCAGGGCTGGATTCAGGTCGACGCCGTTGCAGCCACCACAAGATGACCGCCAGGGTGGTCAGAATGGGCAGGAGTGCGCTCAGATTGAGCAGCGACCAGCCGAGGTAATGCACCAACACCCCGGAGAGCAGTGAGCTGGTCACTACCGTGGCGTAGACGATCAGATCATTTATTCCCTGGGTGATGCCGCGCTCGGTGGGGGTATGGGTGAGCGTCAGCAGGTCGCTGCCACCGACAAAAAGAAAATTCCAGCCGACGCCGAGCAATACCAGCGCCAGCCAGTAATGGGACAGGGTCTGTCCGGCGGCCGCAGTCAGGACCGAAATCACCAGTAACACGCAACCCGTAAGCAGGATTTTGCCCAGTCCAAAGCGGGTGATCAGGAAACCGGTGAAAAAGGAGGGAGCGAACATGCCCAGCACATGCCACTGCATGATGAAGGCAATGTCGGACATGGCGAAACCGGCGGCGCGCATGCCCAGCGGGGTGGCACTCATCAGCATCACCATAACCGCATAGCCGACAGCGCTGGCCAGTACGGCAACCCTGAAATCGACTTGAGCGGTGATCGCACGCAGTGGCCGGTGGGGCCAATCCGCGCCCGGCTCACGGCTGGGTGGTACGCGTAACATGCTGAGCAACAGCATCGCCAGCACAGACAGTGCAGTGATGACAGCGTAGGGGCCTGCATTCGGCACCGCAGGTAGCAGGTCGAGCGTGGCGCTGGCATTCCACGGGCCGAGAAAGGCGGCAACCACCCCGCCGGCAAGCACCAGCGAGATAGCGCGACTGTGCCACTGCGGGCGCACCACATCGACCGCCGCAAAACGGTAATACATGGCAAAGCCCTGGTAGATTCCCAGCAGCAGGCTAGCGAAGCAGAACAGCCAGAAGGAGACGTTGGCGATGGCCAGCACACTGAGCGCACCGCCGAGAAAGCCACCAAGGCTGGTGCCCAGCAGGAACCCGGTTCGCCGCCCGAATCGCTGCATGAACAGGGAGGCCGGTAGCGTTGACAGCAGCGTGCCCAGCATCATCGCTGAAATGGGCAGCGTGGCCAGCATTGAATCGGGCGCCAGCTCGCGCCCGACCAGCCCGCTCAGGGTCATCACCGTGATCGCGGTGATATTGAACAGCGACTGGGCGATAGCCAGCAGCGCGAAGTTGAAGCGTTCGCGGGGGAAGGCATTTGCTGGTGTTATGGACATTCTTGTTTCCGTCAGGAGTTGATAGCATCAGGCACGCAGCCTTCTCTACGTCGCACCGGCGTCATTATCGCACAGGTTTTGTGCCTGTTTTATCGGCATCGTCCGTGTTCTGTTGCCGGTTGCCGATGAAACCCTTGATGCGCAGGAGGTCCCCGTCCAGCGCCGGCTGACCGTGCCACCACTGGTAATCCGGGGACTGATGGAAGGCGCCGAGATAGACGTTGCGCAGATGTTTTTTCGTCTGTTGCATGAAGCCGGTGAGCTCGGCATCGGCTTGTGCCTGATGTTCATTGGCATACTCACCAACCAGCTGCCGGGCCTCGCGAACTTTCATCCGGGCAATCTCGATCATGCTCGCGGCATTGGCATTGAGCCGGCTAATGTAACTGATGGCATGGCAATCGAGGCAGCTGGTAGTAATGCGATCCATGTCGGCCTCTGCCGGTTTCAGCGGTTCGGCCTTTGCGGTTAAATGATTGCCATTGTGCAGATGGCAATAGGCGCAGCCCGGTGCCCGGTAGTTGGCTTCGCGTAGCGGCTGGTTCCAGTCATATTCTTTCTGTTCCAGCTGCATGATAATGCCGTGCTTGGAGGTGGCGTAACTGTGCACCACCGGCGATGTGCCACCGCCGTGGCAGTCAACGCAGCTATCATTGTGCCGACTGCGAGCCGCCGCCCTCTGGTGATCACGGCCATGACAGCTGGTGCAGAGCGCCACCGGTTCGCTGGCGGCGTGAACGCTCTGTTGCCAGTCGGCCACCAGTTGCGGTTCGGTAGTCTGGTGACAGGCGATGCACTCTTCGTGACTGAATTCTCCCTCTACAGCTTCCCGACTTTCTGCGTGGGCGAGCGGCGGCAGGCAAGTCAGCAGAAAGGTCAGCAGAAAGGTTTGTAGAAATAAGGGACGCAGCATCAGTTGTGCTCCCGGTTATATTCGGTGTATTCACCTTTCAGCCAGATATTTTCCAGCTCGGTTTTATTCGGGTCGGTTTTATCAGCCTCGGTTTTGCCGGTGGCGCGGATAACCGTGACTTTCTGCCTGATGGCCTCAAGCTGTTGATCCATGGCCTTATGGCCCTTGTTGACGAACGAGGCATCGCCATGCGCCGAACCCTTGTAGGCACCGAGGTTACTGAAATACCACATATCAAAATAGTCGCGCTCGATTGGCGAGACGTTATAAAAAGCCGAAGCCTGACCTTCAAAGAAGCCGATGCGCTCGCGTTGCAGCAAGGTATGCGCGTCATCACCGGGATAGGGCGGGCGCTGATGAATCGAGGGCGACAGCAGATCATCGGAGCGCAGGCCTTTTAACAGGGCTTCGGCTTCATCCAGCTTGCTCCACGCCTGCTTGCGTTCGCGGTCCATGGCGCTCAGTTTCTGTGCCGACCATTCGGCTTCGTGGCAATCGCTGCACAGTTCGATCCACTGCTGGCGTTTGACGACATTGCCGGAACTGAGCGGGTTGATCTGCTTGATGCCGAATTTCCAGATGGACTTGTCCGCCACCTGATGCTTGCCTTTGGTCATGTGGCAGTAGGCGCAGGTGGGTGCGGGATAATTGCCTTTCTGCAGGGGTTTGGACCAGTCCCAGTCCTGACCCTGCTGGAGATAAAGCTGGCCGTGTGCGGAGTTGAAATAGGTCTCATCATCCGGGTGCGGCGGGCCGCTATGGCAGGTGATGCAGGCTTCCGGCCGGCGCGCTTCGGCGGCGCTGAATTTGTGTCGGCTGTGGCAGGAGTCGCACTTGGTCGCCACCGAATGGCATTGTAGACAGGCGGTGACTTCGGCCTTGGGCTTATCGACAAAATGTTTCGCGTCCAGCGCCCGCTCCATGGCCAGGGCATGGCTGGGAAAGCCGTAGCGTTTCTCATCCACGAACTGCTCGTGCTGGGTAACATGGCAGGTGGCGCAGACATCCGGCGTCGGCAGGTGCAGGTTCTGATGGTCACTGCCGTGGCAGGCGCTGCAATAGACTTTGGATTCGGCCTGCGCATGGCGTGAAGCCTGCCAGTCCTTGACGATGCCGGGGCTCATATCACGATGGCAGGCGACACACTCTTCGCCTTCGAATTCGCCCACTACCGCGTCTACCGACTGGTAGAAATCATCCGGATTCCAGTAGCCGAAAACCGCTTCCGGCAACCAGTCGCGTGAATACAGGCCGGCGCCGTCACCGCTCTTGCTCCAGTCTACATACCAGAAACCAGCGGGAATCAGGATGCTGAGGATGAGCAGGGTGATCCAGATATAGGCCAGACGCATGGTTATTTCAATCCTGTGAGGTGTTTTTATTGTGGCCGATGCGCCAGCGTAGCAGGCCGATGAATACCAGTAGTAGAAAGGGCCCCAGCGCCAGCGCTATCGACTTAAACCAGCTGTTGTGCACAGTCGGCGCGGGCGCGAGCCGGGGTTCGGCTAATGCGGTGCCGGACGCATGTCCGGTCTGTAGATAAAGCTGGATCTGTATCAGGCTGTCTCTTGAGGGCGCGTCGTAGCGCATGATCTGCATGTTGCGCTGCATGCGTTTGATAACCTCTGACCATTCGCTGACGCTGTGCTGAGCCGGGTCCGGCAGGGCATGGCAGGCGCTGCAATGTTGCGTAAAGGTACTCGCGCCCAGTCCCTCGGGTGTGGTGTTCAGGGGGTGCAGGCTGTTGCGATTTAGATAATCGACCAGCTGCCGGTATTCGGCTGGCGTTGGCTTCTTGACGTTGCCCAGCAGGCTGCCAAAGCGGTTGGCCACCGCCATCAGGGTGTTCATTCGCTCCAGCACCTCTGGCCACTCTTCAAGGGTATGCCGACCCGGCCCCGGCAGTTCATGGCACTGCGTGCAGTAATTCTGTAATGCCAGCGCACCGGCACTTTCCGCCTCCGGCAGTTGCGCAAGCGGCATCCCCGGCGGCATCACTTCCGGGTAGAGCGCGCACATATCCAACCCGCCAAAGCTGTGGCTGGCCTGCGCTGCCGTGGCGGTCATGCTCAGCAACATAATTAGCGACAGCTTTCGCATGCTGCGGCACTGCTGGTCGCATCGGCCACGGTGACCGGGCCGGCCATGGTTGGACTGGTAGGGGCGTGAGGGGATTTGAATGCAGTTTTGAATTTAGGGGCCCATTGCCGCCAGGGCTGAAAGTCTTTGAGTATGGCCTCGGCGGCGCGGCGACCGGCTGAAATAGCCGTCACCACCAGTTCCGGCCCCAGCGTGTTATCGCCGCCGGCATAGATCTGCGGGTGGCGGGTGCGGCCATGCGCATCGACACGTATAGCCCCGACAGAATCGGTGCTGATGCCCAGTCGTCCCATCCAGTCATCGGCCTGCGTGACCTGACCCACCGCCAGAATGAGCCGCACACAGCTAACCAGAGCCTGCTCATCATTGGCGGTTTTGAACTGCACACCGGTGACCTGCTGCTTGCCGATGACATTAAGCGGGCTGTGCTCGAACAGAAAAACAACGCCTTCATCGCGTGCTGCCTGCTGCTCTTTTGGCGAGGCGCGCATCGCCTGTGCAGTGCCGCGATAGGCCAGCGTGACTTTGGCTGCGCCCTGGCGGATGGCAGCGCGGGCACAGTCCATGGCGCTGTCACCGCCGCCGATCACCAGCACATCTTGATTGGTGAGGGCGCTGCTGTCCATCTGCCCATTGTCAATACGTTGATTGGCCACGGCCAGATAAGTGATGGCATCGGTGACGCCGGCCAGATTTTGATTCGGCCGATTCAGATCGCGGGAGGTCTGCGCCCCGGTCGCCAGAAACAGCGCGTCGTGATCGAGCAGTAGCTGTTGCACGCCGGGCTCATCGACTCGTTTGCCCAGATGGAAACTCACACCCTGTTGCAGTAATTGCTGCCGGCGTCGTTCCAGCAGGCTCCGATCCAGCTTGAAGGTGGGTACACCCGAGGCCAGCAGACCGCCGATGTCGTGCATTCGATCATAAACATTCACGTTGACGCCGACGCGGCTGAGTTCATCGGCACAGGCCAGCCCCGCCGGGCCAGCACCGATGATGGCCACGCTACGCTGCTGATATTGTTTCGTAGGTGTATCCTGCTGATGCGGCCGCCAGCCGCGCCTGAAAGCCTCGTCGACCAGAAAACGCTCAGCCGCGCCGATGGTGACCGCGCCTCCGGGTTCTTTGGCCTTGGTGCAGGCGCCTTCGCATAGACGGTGCTGCGGGCACAGCGTGCCACACAATTCCGGAAAGTTGCTGGTGCTGTGGGCCAGCTCTGCGGCCTGTTCGATGTTGCCTTTGGATAATTCTTCCAGCCACTCCGGGATGCGGTTTTGCAGCGGGCAGGCATTGATGCAGCCGGGCATGCCGCAGTCCAGACAGCGGCTGGCCTGTGCCTGAATCTCAGTCAGCGTTGGCGACAGCGTAATCTCCGACCAGTCCTGAACGCGCTGCTCAGGCGCGCGAACCGGTGCTTCCACGCGCACCACCGGCATGACCGTTTTGCGTTTCATCAGGTGGCTGGCATTCTGCACCAGCGACTTATTGAACAGGTTGCGCACATCGCGAATCTCCAGCGCATCAGTCGGGCAGGAGACCACACAACGGGCGCAGCCCATGCAATCTTCCAGCCCGGTGATCTGGCCGCTGGCTCTGCCCTGGGTCCACACCGGGATGCCCATGTCGCACACCTGTTCACAGCGCTGGCAGTCGTTGCATTTATCCTGATCCATTTTGACGCGATAAAATCCGGCATGGTTGAGCAGGCCGAAAGTAGCGCCGTAGGGGCAGAGATAACGGCAGTAGAAACGGTTGCCGACCAACGGTGCAATATAGAAGCTGCCGAAGTAGGTGAGCGCCACCATCGCATAGAAGCCGCCGACGAAACTCACCGTCCACGAGCTGGGCGGGAACTGGGTGACGACCATGACGCCGACATAATAGATGAAGAAAAACCATTTGCTGTGGCGCAGTGCCCAGCCCCAGTTGGAGCGCACGGTGCGGTCACGAAAGGCAAAACCGACGGTTTCGCGGATGCCGACACAGGGGCAGTTGAAACCACAGATGATGCGCCGGCCGAATAGAAACACCAGACCCAGAATCAGGAAAAAGCTCACCGTACCGGGTACATGCAGCGAAGGGAACACCGGCTGTGACCAGAGGAAGCCCACATAAGGTTCGTAGAAGGGATACAGCCATGGCACCAGCCACCAGAACGCGGTGACCATGCCGACCAGAATGATCAGACGTTTGCGGGTATAGCTGTTTTTCTCGGCGATGATGCGCCAGATGCCGAAACTCAGAATGATGCCGTATTCGGTATAGCGGTTCAGCCAGATGGGATTTTCGAACCACATCAGCCAGGTTTCGTTGAGCCAGCCGACGAAAGCCAGCGTGAAGGCTGCCATGCTGAGCAGCTGGATGCCGATGCTGTAACGCGCTGGCATCAGATCCTGGGTATTCGCCGAGGTAGAACGCGGCATGTGATAAACAGGATAGTCGTTGCTCATGGCCATAATCAATGCTCCTGGAACACCATCACCTGATCGCTGTCCTTGACCCAGGCCACCGCGCCTTCATCGAGCCGCGTTCGATACCGGGAATCATGACCGCTTCATCAATGGCGCAATCGTTCAGTGCCATGCCGCAGGCACGTACCTCAAAGCCGCACTTCATCAGCTCGGTGATGAACTCCTCCAGATTCACCGTGCCTGCGGGTGGCTGCTGGTTAATGCGGCCGACCTCAACACCATCATCCAGCAGGTGCACGCGCACCACCATGTCTTCAGTCAGGGCAGCGCCGGCAAAACGCAGTGCATGCCAGGCCTTGTTGTCGGCTTGATAGGGGGCGTTCTGAATAACGACAGTGACGGTACTCATTATGCAAACTCCTGGATTAGTTGCTGGATTAATATGTAACTGGCGACCAGCAACAGGAAGATGCCAAAGCCTTTTTTCAGTAGAGCAGCGGGCAGGCGGTGCGCCAGATGGCTGCCGGCCAGACTGCCGACGATAGCGATCAGGGTAAAGGTAGCCATGAGTGAATAATCGATCGCCACCGCACCGGCATAGCCTGCAAAACCGGCCACCGATTTCAGGGTGACAATGCCCAGCGATGTGCCTACCGCCTGTTTCATGGGCAGGCCGGATAGCAGGACCAGTGCCGGCACAATCAGAAAGCCGCCACCAACCCCCACCAGCCCGGTGAGCACGCCGACGGCAATGCCGTGAACGGCAATTTCACGGTAATTCAGGTCATCGTAATAGCCGTCCGCGCATTCGGTACTGGCGGCGCCGACTGATTTGTGCAGAGCGACCGGTTTGAGCATTCTCCAGGCGGCCAGGTACATCACCAGCGCGAACAGGGTGAGCTGGATAAAGACCGGGGTGATTACGCCCAGACGCGCACCGGCATAGGTGCCGAGTACGCCAAACAGACCAAAAACAAGGGTGACCTTCATGTTGACGTTGCCGCGATGCCAGTGCTGTAGCGCAGTGATGCCGGCGGTAATGGCGACAATGCCCAGGCTCATGGCGATGGCCGATTTGGGCTCGACATCCAGCAGGTAAAGCAGTGCCGGCACGGTAACGATGGAACCACCACTACCGAAAATGCCGAGTAATACACCGGTCATAATACCGGCCACAATGACAGCGAAAGACATGTTAAATACTCACTATTGATTACTATTTATTAATGGGATAACCCTGTTTATTCCAGTCGACCATGCCCATCTTCACCACATGCACATCGGCAAAGCCATGCTGCGCTAGCAGCTGTGCCGCCCGTGAGGACATTTTGTCGGTGCGGCAGACGGTGAGCACCGGACGCTCCAGATAATCGCCCAGTTCTTCCAGGCGATGCGGCAGTTCATTAAGTGGGATGTGGGTGGCCTGTGCAATATGGCCGAGATCACCGTGGTAACCCTCTTCAGGGCGCACGTCCAGCAGCAGCAGTTTTTCGCCGGCATCCAGTCGCTGCTTGAGCTGCTCGGTGCTGACCATGGGTTTGCGGCGCAGTACGCCAATCAGCCGGGGCAAAAAGCCCACCACCGCCAGCAGGGCGAAGGCAAGCAGGATTTTCTGGATCATGCCTTCACCACCGGCGATGGCCTCCTTGCCGGCATAACCCAGATAGGTGTAAGCGACAGCGCCAGGCAGCATACAGACATAGGTGGCGATGCTGTACTGGCTGAAACTGATGCGGGTCAGGCCCAGCGCGTAGTTCAGCAGGTTGAACGGGAACAGCGGCACCAGCCGGGTGAAGGCGACAAAGCGCCAGCCTTCGTTTTCCACACCGGAGACGAGCTGCTTCATTTTGCCGCCAGTCTGAGCGTCCATTTTTCTGGCCACCCAGTCGGCGGCCAGATAGCGCGCCACCAGAAACGAGAGCATGGCGCCGATCGTGGCGGCAGTCAGATTATAAAAAGTGCCCCAGTAAGGCCCGAACAGGGCGCCGCCCAGCAGGGTGAGCAACGAGCCGGGCAGGAAAAACACCGTGCCCAGGGCGTAGATCAGCATGAACAGAATCGGCGCGGCACCACCGGCGTTCTGAATCCACTGTTCCAACGCCTCGGCATTGAGCTGATCCCGGTACATCACGACAATGGTAATGCCAGCGAGCAGTATCAGCGTCAGTATCAGTTTGATCGTCGTATTTTTCATTATTTGTTGTCCTTGGGATTGATCTCAGAATCCTTTGTCCACTCGCGGCGGTTAATGGCATAGCCAGTCACCTTGCCGATAAAGGGCATGAGCAGCAGACCGGTGATCCAGGAGGACTGTTTGGTTGTGCGGAAATTTCTGATGCCGATGGTCATGCCCAGATGGCCCGCGCGCGGCTGGTCGCGGTAGGTGCCGAGCAGACGATCCCACCAGCTCAGGTTGAAACCAAAGTTACTGTTGGTCTCATCATCTTCAATGGAGTGGTGCACACGGTGCATGTCCGGGGTGACGACAAACCAGCGCAGGAACCTGTCCAGCGCCGGTGGCAGTCCGACATTGCCGTGGTTGAACATGGACATGGCGTTGAGCACTACTTCAAAAATGACGACCGCCACTACGGGTGCGCCGATGACCACGATGGTGGCGAACTTGATTAGCATTGACAGCAGAATCTCAAGAGGATGAAAGCGCGCGCCGGTGGTCAGGTCAAAATCCAGATCGGCATGGTGTACCCGGTGCAGTCGCCACAGCGCAGGTACGGCGTGCACCATGACATGCTGCAAATAGATGATCAGATCCATTATCACCACCGAGAGGATGATGGCCACGGCCAGCGGCAGCTGGAAATAGTTGAACAGCCCCCAGCCCTGTTGGCTGGCAAAGGCGGCCATGCCCACTGCCGCGGCAGGAAAAATCAGACGCAATAGAATAGTGTTAAAAAACACCAGCCCCAGATTATTGCTCCAGCGCAGGGCCTTGGAGACCGTCAGCGCACGTTTGGGGGCGAGCACTTCCCAGAGCGCCATGATCGCCAGCACGCCCAGAAAAAAACTCAGGCGGATGGTTTGTTCGTTTTGGGCAATTGAGTCAATCAGGTTCATGGAAGTCTTCTCCGACGGTATTTGTGAAAGCCGACAATCAGGTTATGATGATACTTGTATTATATATTCAATTAATCTCTTGAATAGTAGAATAGAGGAAGTAACATTGTATGTCAAGTGGAAATTTCGAACACACTCTTTTTTCCCAGTTCGCCCGGGTGGGCAAGGCGATGAGTAGTGTTAATCGTCTGGAGCTGCTGGAGTTTCTGTCCCAGGGTGAATGCAGTATCGACGAACTGGCAACAGTCGCCGGCAGAAAACAGAGACTTAAAGTCTATTACAGCCTGGGCAACGATGATGTCATCACCCTGCACAAAATCGCCAGAGTAAGGCAAAAAGGCCTGAAAGCGCGACGGCTGGAAGAGGGTTTCACGGAATGGAAAATAGCCGGATTGCTGGTGGAGCGTTAGCTGTAAGCAAAAAGTTGTTTGGCTGGAAGGGGTGAATGTTTTGTCATTTATCATCAAGAAAATAGGCATGCGTACGATTACGCTGCGCTAATCGTACCTATGGGCTCTGATTTTTATTTATCTCTTCCCTGAATAGAAAAACCCCCTGCAGACACTCGTCTGCGAGGGGTTTTTATTTGCTTAATGACAGCTGTTATTTGCCGCAGTTTGAGCTTGCAGCCAGATCCATCAGGGCATCTTTCTTATCACCTTTGATACCTAGATCCCTGGCGGCATGTGCTACACAGGAAACATATTTACCATGGCTTTTAGCGGACTGACAATCACATGACTCGGTTACATCATGCTTGATGACCCATAGTGAATCATTGTTATTATGTGCGCTGGGGTGTTGAACATTAACGTAGAAAGTCATTGGGTCGCGTGGATCGACTTTGAAACCGGTTGGTTCTGAGCCGTATTTACCCAGTCCGGCGAACAATGCAACGTGTTCAGCAACACCATTCTTGTCAGCATCAACCGCCTGCCATATATCACCGGGGTTTTCGTCTTCGATGATGTAAATGTTACCCGCCGCATCTGTTGCCAGGTTATCAGGATCATCCAGACCATAAGATGAATCATTGCTACCGGCACCTACCGGGTAATTGCCAAGCAGATCAGGTGTGACAGCGCTGTTCATGAATTCACGAACCATGGCAGTCTCATTAGATAACAGCTCGATACCATAAACGATGTTTTCACTGGTTGTAGCAAACAGCAGGTATTCATTACCGTTGGCTATTGTCATGGTCACATCTTCAGGTCGACCGTATGGTGTGCCGTTGATTTCATCTGTAGCAGCACGGCCACCACGATTAGTGAAATCAAACGGGTTAGCAGTGATGCCAGGCGCGGCAGCGGTGCCGGAGGCATCTGTCAGCGCAACCCATGTGGCATAACCTGTACGAGTATCAGCCGGATTATAATTGGCACTGGCATCACCGGTGAAGGCATCCACTGACAATACAAAAGTCTGACCTTGTGTGTATATACCCGCAACAGAAGGTACAAACTTGTAAATAGACCCTGAATTGTTTTCATCGACAAAGTACAGATTACCGGCCTTATCAAATTTCAGGCCTTCATGGGAGACCGAAGGAATATTGCTTAACCATGTCCACTGTGCATCGGCAGCACTTGTTGCTGTAGTAGGGTTAGCCAGTTCGAAGATACGGCCGCCACCTGCCCATTCTTCAGCAGTCAGTAAGGTGCCTGTTGGTGTAACCGTGGCAGGATCAAGACCACCGAAGTTATCGTTCGTGTGATCCCAACCATCAGTAGGGTCGGTATCGTAGTCTGATCCGGGAATACCCCGTAAAAGAACGACTACTTCACCAGTATCACGATTTAAACGTGTTACGCCGGCGTCGTCACCAACCTCGTGTGGAATATAAATAAACTCAGAATTCTGACCACCGAAGTCCAGCATGTCCCAGTTACCGAAAGTCGCCGGGTATGTTTCACCTTTTGCAGCAAAATCAGCAGCAAGGGTTTCGCGACTGGCTACGAAAGACTGTGAGAAATTTTCCGGAATAGTGAAGGGGTTATTGTTGTATGAGTCAGCATCTGTGTTTGTATTGGGTGCGGTCAGTGGCTCAAAAAAAGTACCGGCATTTACAGAACAGGATACGGTTGCAGTGATTGCAGCTATTAGAAGTTTTTTTGATATCATTTTAATATTCTCTATTTGGAGTGAGGGTTAATAAATACAGCGTTTGTATTATTTCTAATTAGTCTTTCAGTTTTCTTATGAATTGGTGATAGTTTTATTACAGTTGTATTTATTATGAGAAATCATTGGCTTAGCCTGATATTTTTTAGAAAAGAATAACTGCACTGTGATTTCAGATGTCGGGGTCTGAATCTGATGGCATTAATAAAGAAAAATAATGGGAATGGATTTTTTAAAAGTTATAGCGCGTAGGCACGATTAGCGCAGCATAATCGTACCTCTGGTTTAATCACGTGATGTTAATAAAGCCTCAGTCCAGACGATTTTCCAGGACATGCTGGTATTCGCGGATGCGTTGCACATAGCGGATGGGTTCGGTGCCGCGGGCGTAACCGTATTTGAGATCCTTGTAATATTTTTTTTTGGCCAGTAGTGGCAGTACCTGCTTAATGTCACGCCAGTGATGCGGGCTGAGTCCCTGTTTTCTGGCCAGTGTCTGGGCATCGTGCATGTGGGCGCGGCCGATATTGTAAGCGGCCAGTGCCAGCCAGATGCGATCCTCGCCGGTGACTTCGTCAGAGAAGCGGTTCATCATCCGGGACAGATAATCAGCGCCGCCGAAAATACTCTGTTTCGGGTCGAGACGGTTTTCTACGCCCACGGCCCTGGCGGTGTTGAGAGTCAGCATCATAATACCGCGTACTCCGGTCGGTGATTTTGCTTTCGCATTCCAGTGTGATTCCTGATAACCCTGCGCGGCGAGGACAGAATAGGGAACATTGTATTTTTCAGCGGCTAATCTGAAATATTCCTGATACCGGGGAAAGCGATCATCAATGCGGCGGAGGTAAGTCTGAATGTCGACATAGTCGAAGGCTTCGAAAAAACCGTAGTAGTGTTCCAGTAGACTGGCGAGGTGATCGTTGTCGTGAAACTGCTGGAACCATTTACTTACTTCAGTCTGCAACGCTTTACTCTGTTGCGGCATCGCCCAGCCAAGCGACTGCGATTTTGAGAGATTCATGGGAGCAATCAACTCCGGAAAATAACGACGGTTGATGTCAACAATGTTGGAGTCGGCCACGGTGCAGTCCAGCTTCCTTTCCCAGACATCCTGCATCAGCTGTTCGGTGGTCTTGTCTTCGGTCTCCGTCCACTCCAGTTCCGGATATTGGGTAAGTTTCAGTGTTTGCAGGCGTCGGGCGTAACTACTATCGGCCAGCACTTTAATATTCAGCCCAATCAGTGATTCTACCTCCTCGGGCTGCACGTTATCGCGACGGCAGACCACCTGCTGAGTCACATCCTGATAGGCGGGGCCAAAGCGAAAGCGCTGCTTACGTTCATCGAAAATAGTCAACCCGGCCGCCGCAAGATCACCTTCTCCCTGCTCCAGTGCGTCCAAAATCTCCGGCACCGTTTCCTTAATGCGAAACTCCGTCTTAACCCCGAGATGAGCAGCAAAGGCTTCGATCATATCGTGTTCGATACCAGTCGACTCGCCGTCACGTCCGATATACCAGGTGGTGGGGGCATTACGAGTGAGCACGATCAATGTGCCGGATTCCTTAATGGCCGAGAGATCACGCGCCGAGCCAGCGGGCTGATCGTCGCAGCCGGCCAGTGCGAATAGCGTTATCAGAAAAGTTAAAGAGCGACAATAGTGAAACATATAACAGAGTCCTGTTCTGAGCATTGGGTTGAATAAGGACTATTCTACGCAAGCAGCAAGCGCGTATCCAATCGGGTTTATGAATGGGTTTTTAGTTAAGGCTGTTATACGGGTTATTTGGCAGAGAAAGGGATAAAAGCAAAAGCATTCACCGCAGAGGCGCAGAGGCGCAGAGGGCGCAGAGAAAACCTAATTCTTAATAGTTTGTGCGAAGCACAAATAAAACCTCTGCGTCTCTGCGGTGAATAGCTTCTCATTTATCATCAAGAAAATAAAACCCCAACCCAGATAATCACCGCGATAGTAATCGCCACAAAAACCGCTGATGAACCCATGTCTTTGGCGCGCCCGGATAGTTCGTGGGGGGCGTCGCCGATGCGGTCGACTACGGTTTCGATGGCGGAGTTGAGTAATTCGATGAGCATGATAAATAACAGGCTACTGACCAGTATCGCTTTGTCTAACAGGGTTTCGCCAAAATAGAGGGCGACGGGGGTGAGTGCGATGCACAGCCACAGTTCCTGACGGAAGGCAGCTTCATTTTTGTAGGCTGCCTTGAAGCCCAGCCAGGAATAACCTGCGGCATTGATGATTCGGGTGAGACCTGTTGCGCCGGCTTTTGCCATGACGGGTTTCCTTTTTTTATTATAAAGAATGTAGTGAGTCGTTTAACTGTTGCAGACGCTCGATGGTGCCGACGTCGGTCCAGGCATTCTGGTATAACTCGCCGCTGACTTTTTGTCGGGCGATTTTTTCTTTCAGGATTGGCGCGAGTGCGGCAACGCCTTCGGGGTGGCCGGCGAAAAACCGTTGAGTGTAAACGCCGATGCCACTGTAGGTGTAAAGCGGCTGGCCGTTATTTTTCAGGTAGCCATTTTCCAGCGCGAAGTCGCCGCTGCCGTTGTGATCCGGATTTTCAACCATGATCAGATGCGCTTCGCTGTTTAGTTTCAGCTGAGTTAATTTCCCGAATTTATAATCGCTGTAGATGTCGCCGTTGATGATTAAGAAAGTCTCGCCGAGCAAGGGCAGGGCTTTGATGATGCCGCCCGCGGTTTCCAGCGCCTGCGCGCCTTCGTCGGAGTAATGAATGTTCAGTCCGTATTTTTCACCCCTGCCGAGACTCTGTTGTATCTGCTCACCCAGCCAGGCGGTATTGATGACCACGTCATGAATACCGGCCTCGGCGAGTTTGTATAGATGGTATTCGATGAGGCGGTGCTCGCCGACCTGAAGCAAAGGTTTGGGCGTGTGGTCGGTGAGCGGGCGCAGGCGTTCACCGCGACCGGCGGCCAGGATCATCGCTCTCATGGCTGCTCAACTTTGGGGTGAGGCAGCACGGTCTGTTCCAGCAGCTGTTGCAGCGGCGCGAGTTCTTCATAACGGGCGCAGGTATCGAGTACGTATTTCAAAGTCAGCGGCAGGTCGTAGAGATACTGTGCCTTGCCGTCGCGATAGTTTAGGCGGGCAAAGATGCCGAGCACTTTGAGGTGGCGTTGTACGCCCATAAAATCGAACCACCGGATAAACTGCGGCAGTTGCAACTCATATTGATGGGCGACTCTGGATTTTAGAAAATAATCGTGCAGCCAGTGTTCGATTTTTTCACGCGGCCATTCGATGTAGCAGTCTTTCAGCAGCGAAACCAGATCGTAGCTGCACGGCCCAATGACTGCATCCTGATAATCGATGACGCCGGGGTTGTCGTGCGCGGTGAGCATTAAATTGCGTGAATGGTAATCGCGGTGTACAAACACCTGTGGCTGCTCCAGCGCGCTCGCAATCAGCAGCTCGAACATGGCATCGAGGCTGGCGCTATGCTGCGCATCGAGCTGCACACCAAGGTGGCGATTCAGGTACCAGTCTTCAAACAGCTGCATTTCATCGCGCAGGCGCGGAGCATCATAGAGGGGTAATTCGCTCAGGGCGTCGTCCTTGATATTCTGCATACGCACCAGCGCCGTGATGGCGTCGCTGTACAGCGTTTCAGCGTGGCGGTCGTTGAGGTGGTTGAGATAAGGCTGGTCGCCCAGATCGGTGAGCAGCAGAAATCCCTGTTCGGTATTTTCGGCGAGAATTTCCGGGGCGTTGACGCCGGCGCTGCGCAGTATTTGGGTCACCCGAATGAACGGCTCGCAGTCTTCCTGCTCGGGCGGTGCATCCATGATGATAAAAGAGCACCCCGAGTTTTCATCGCGGGTGCGGAAATAACGGCGGAAGCTGGCATCGGCCGAAGCAGGCGTAGTCGCTGAAAAGCGGTAGCCGGAAAGTGTGCCCAGCCAGTGCTGCAATAATTGTTTGCGATCCAGGTCGCTATTTTTCGATGAAGGATTCAATGTGCTGTGAGTTGTGTTTAAAATGTTGGCGCTAATTCTAGCAGTTGTTAATACATTAAACGGGTTAAAAGAATGAAGAATGCAGTGGTCGTGGTCGGTATGGGTGAAATGGGCAGCGTGTTCGCGCGCGGATTTCTGCGCACGGGGCATCCGGTTTATCCGGTGGTGCGCGGTATGGAAATGGCAACGCTGGCCAGTGAGCTGCCCGAGCCGGAACTCGTGGTGATCGCCGTTGCCGAGGCCGATCTGCACCCGGTATTGCAGCAGGTGCCGGCAGTGTGGTGCGACCGGCTGGTGCTGTTGCAGAATGAGCTGCTGCCCGCTGACTGGCAGCAATATGATCTGGAGCCGACAGTAATTTCAGTCTGGTTCGAGAAGAAAAAGGGCATGGATTCGAAAGTGATTATTCCTTCGCCGGTCTATGGCCCACACGCCAGCCAGGTTGCCGAAGCGCTGGCTGGCATCGACATTGCCAGCCGGGTGTTGCCGGACAGCGAAGCGCTGCTGTTCGAGCTGGTGCTGAAAAATGTTTATATCCTGACCACCAACATCGCCGGTCTGCAGGTGGGCGGTAATGTCGGCGAGCTGTGGCAGAACCATCGTGAGCTGGCGACAGCGGTGGCGAATGAGGTGATTGAGTTACAGCAGGTTTTGACCGGTGAGACGTTTGATGCTGCGGCTTTGATCGACGGCATGGTCAAAGCCTTTAATGGCGACCTCAACCATCAGTGCATGGGTCGCAGTGCACCGGCGCGGCTGGCGCGGGCGATGCAACTGGCGGAGAAAAACGACTTGCAGCTGGAGATGCTGAAGGAGATCAGCGCGGTCGGGATTTAATGAAAAAGCATTCACCGCAGAGGCGCAGAGAAAACCTAATTCTTAATAGTTGTTTGTGCAAAGCACAAATAAAACCTCTGCGGTGAACAGCTTTTTATCCCTTATATCAAAATGTACCAATAAACGGCCAACTGGTATCTAAGCCCTGATCACCAGTTTCGGTGGCGCGCCGTCGTTGATTACGGTGGAGACAATAGCGGCGTATTCCACGCTGAGTTTGCTGTAGACATCATCCAGTGACATGTTGAGCACGTTGGCGGTGATGGCGCGGGCTACGCCGGCGTGGCCGACGATGAGAATGTGTTTGCCTTTGTGGGCTTCGGCAATCGCCAGATAGGCCTGCCAGACGCGTTGTGAAAAAGCATCCAGATCTTCAGCGCCTTCGGGGCGGTTGTGCACGGGGTCTGCGTAGAAATGATCCAGCGCCTGGCTGTCCTGGGCGAGAATCTCTTCCGGGGTTAAACCTTCCCAGACGCCGAAACCGATCTCTTTCATCGCCTCTTCGACGAGGCAGGTGGCACCGGTTTTTGCCGCCAGTGCCTGGGCGAAATCCAGACAGCG
Organism: Gammaproteobacteria bacterium; assembly: GCA_024636785.1. Taxonomy (GTDB): domain Bacteria; phylum Pseudomonadota; class Gammaproteobacteria; order SZUA-229; family SZUA-229; genus LH-M37. Next base: position 24,500 of record JAGXGK010000003.1, on the reverse strand, counting down.
TGCCAGCGGGGAGGAGACGATGATCTCCCATTCGGGCTGTTCCGGCATTGAGGCCCACATCTGCTGCCAGCCTTTTTCGGTGAGCGGGTCATTGACGCCGTAACCGCGATAACGGCGACCGCCTTCGGGCTCGCCGTGGCGTATTACATCGATGCTGGTCATAGTGTTTTTATTTTTTTGAATTAATCTTTACTGTGGATTTATGAATGTAGGCGCGAATTCATTCGCACAGATATGTTTCCGATTGCGCTGAAATATCCTTGTGCGAATAAATTCGCACCTACAATTTCCCTTTTAACCTAACCAGCCACCCAGTGTCAGCAGCGCCAGCATGGCTATCCAGACCAGAATCGAGCGGGTGACCAAACTGCGGGCTGAGCGGATGCAGGAGATTTCATCGCTGCACTCCTGATCGCGCAGGGCGCCCATGCCAGTGTTGATCAGCACGTCGTAATTGGAGAGTCCAATATCTTCCTCGTGAGGACGATTTTGATAGGCATGCACGGCACCATCAAAATGGCCGGTCAGGGCGTAGCCGATGGCCAGTAAACGCGCCGGTGCCCAGGCCATGCCGGCATGGATAACCGCGGCGGCTTTGCGTAACGATGCGGGGGCATCGTCCTGTTTGCTCATATGGGTGATCAGGTGGTACATCGCCGCGCCCAGAGGGCCGAGCAGCACAAACCAGAACAGCACCGAGAATACACGTTCGTTAACCGTGCTGAGGATGGCGTGGGTGACATCCGAAATTTGTTGGTCGGGCGAGGGTGAAGCCGGGCGACCGGTGAGCAGGCTGGCGTAATGCAGCGCTTCATCATCATCGCCCAGACTGCGGGCATCCAGATAGGCGTCAATGTCGTTGCTCAGGCTGTTTGGTCCCAGGCAGTAGAACAGTACCGCGATACTGAACAGGAAATAAAAAATACCCAGGGAAACGTCAAATAAAGCCAGTTGCAACAGGGCGAATACCAGCAAAATCGGCACCAGCACGGCGGCTAATTTAAGCCAGGCGTTATCGGTTTTGAGGGTGTTATGAATGCGCAGGGTATAGCGCTCGAACCACGACAGGTCACGCCAATGGTGCTGATTCCGGAAGCTGTGATCGAGCATCAAGCTGATAATGATAGAGATAAGTGCCATATTTTTGTTATTTAGTTGAAGGTTGCGCAGATGATAGCATTACTCGCGTATTTTAAAAGTGCACTGAGAAGTGATTAGTTGGCAATAGGCAGTTAAAGGCCAAAAATAAAAATGTCCCCCTCACCCCAGCCCTCTCCCCCATGGGGAGAGGGGGCGGTGTATGCAGGCTTGCAAGTTCTGTCCGGATATCTAAACTTTTACTGCCAACTGCCAACTGCCAACTGCCAACTGCCAACTATCTTTTAAGCGAGCAGGGTTTTGAGCTGATCCCAGTCAAAACCGGTGCCGGGGTCGGTTTTGCGCCCCGGGGCGATGTCGCTGTGACCGGCCAGCCGGGTTTTGCTGATGTGGGGGTAGTCGGCGTTCAGGGCCTCGATCAGTGCTGCCAGTTGCTGATACTGGATCGCTTCGAAGGGCGAATCATCGCTGCCTTCCAGCTCGATGCCAATGGAAAAATCATTGCAGGTCTCGCGGCCCTGATAACAGGACTGGCCGGCATGCCAGGCGCGTTGATGAAAAGGCACAAACTGCTGCACCGTGCCATCGCGGCGAATCAGCACGTGGGCGGAAACCTTCATCTGATAAATTTCAGCAAAGTAGGGATGCACCTCGGCAGGCAACTGGTTGGTGAACAGCTTCTCGATCCATGGCCCGCCATACTCACCCGGCGGCAGGCTGATGGAATGCACCACGATCAGGTCAATATCGGCGTCCGCCGGGCGGTCATCGACATTTGGTGACGCGGTGTAGAGGGCGTTTTTGATCAGGCCGGTTTCGGTATTTATCTGCATGGGCTGATTATAGTGGTTGTGAGCGAATCTCGCCTGCCGTGCGGCGGGCGATCGAGTCACCTTTAAAGATCGTGAGTCGACAAAAAAACATGAGTCCACAGATAAACGCAGATAAAAACAAAGCCTCAGTCCGCGAAGAACGCGAAAGACGCCAAAAAACCATAAAAAATTATTGTTTTGTTTTTTTCGCGTCCTTGGCGTTCTTCACGGATATAGATCTTGTTTGTTATTTTTATCGGCGTTCACTGTGGACAAGAACTTAGTTTTTTAAGTATCCATTGTTAATTTGCCGCCGGTCATAAATATATCAATCCCCCATTTTGCAGTAATGACAATCGCTCCCCAGCCGGTACAATAGGCGCCTCATTTCAGGAAGTACCATTGAACACATCCAACACACCAAAATTGAACCCCCAGCAGGCCAAAGCAGTGCGCACCATAGACGGGCCGATGCTGGTGCTGGCGGGCGCGGGCAGTGGTAAAACCCGCGTGATTACCGAGAAGATCGCCTATCTGATCGGCCCCTGCGGCATTGCGGCGAACCGCATTGCGGCGGTGACTTTTACCAATAAGGCCGCCGAGGAGATGAAGAAGCGCGTCAAAAAGCTCACCGGCAAGAAAGAGTCCAGAGGGCTGAGGGTGTCGACCTTTCACCGCCTGGCGCTGAATATTCTGCACAAGGAATACGCCGCGCTGGATTATAAGGCCGGGTTTTCGGTGTTCGCCCAGGCGGACAGCATCTCCACCATTCAGGAGTTGTTGCGCGGCAGCGGCGATCGCGGTCTGGATCTGGCGAGTCAGGCACAGTCGCAGATTTCCACCTGGAAGAATGACGGCATCATGCCCGAGCAGGCCTCGGCCAACGCCACCGATGACCGGCAGTTGCAGTTCGCCAAAATCTACGTGAAATATCAGCGCCAGCTGCACGCCTACAATGCCTTTGATCTGGACGATCTGATTTTGCAGACCGCGCACCTGTTTATGCAGCGCCCGGACATTCTGGAAGCCTGGCAGAACCGCATTCATTACCTGCTGGTGGACGAGTATCAGGACACCAATGCCATGCAGTACCAGCTGGTGAAAATGCTGGCCGATCGCCGCCGCTGCCTCACCGCAGTGGGCGATGACGATCAGTCGGTGTACGCCTGGCGTGGCGCGCGGCCGGAGAATCTGGAGCAGCTATCGAAAGATTTCCCTGACCTGGAGTTGATCAAGCTGGAGCAGAACTACCGTTCCACCGGGCGTATTCTCAAGGTGGCCAATGAGCTGATCAAAAATAATCCGCATGTCTATGAGAAGCGCCTGTGGAGCGATCTGGGTTATGGCGACCCGGTGCGGGTGATCCACTGCAACAGCGCCGAGGACGAAGGCGAGCGGGTCTGCATCGAGCTGCAATCGCACAAAATCCAGAACGCCACCAAATACGAGCATTATGCGATTCTGTATCGCGGCAACTTTCAGGCGCGCATTTTTGAAACCTACCTGCGCGCCATGAACATTCCCTACGTGGTCAGTGGCGGCATCTCGTTTTTCGAGCGCACTGAAATCAAGGATGTGGTCTCCTACCTGCGCCTGCTCGCCAACCCCGATGATGACGCCGCGTTTTTACGGGTGATCAACACCCCGCGCCGCAACATCGGCCCGGCAACGCTGGAAAAACTCAGCAAATATGCGGTTAATCGCGAAGTCAGCCTGCTCACCGCCTGCGGTGAAGTCGGCGTACAGAGCCACCTCTCGGCCTCTGCCGCCCGAAATCTGACCCAGTTTTGCGACTGGCTGCTGCGCCTGGCCGACCGTGCTGAAGATGAACCGGCCACCGTCATTACCCGCCAGCTGCTCGACGATCTGGGTTATGAAACCTGGCTGCTGGAACAGAGTCCGGATGTGGAAACTGCCGAGCGCCGCTGGGCCAACGTGCTGGAGTTGCTGGAGTGGGTCTCCCGGCTTCAGACCAAGGATCCTGAGGCGGGGGTGGCGGAGCTGATGTCGCGGCTGGCGCTGATGGATATTTTGCAGCGTAAGGAGGATGACAAGGCGCAGGATGCGGTCAGGCTGATGACTCTGCACGCGGCCAAGGGGCTGGAGTTCCCGCACGTCTTTCTGGTGGGGTTCGAAGAGGATCTGATTCCACATCAGGTCAGCATCGAGCAGGACAGCATTGAAGAGGAGCGCCGCCTGGCCTACGTCGGCATCACCCGGGCGCAACGTACCCTGAATCTGACCATGGCGCAGGTGCGTAAACGCTATGGCGACAAGGTAATGTGCGAACCCAGCCGTTTTCTGGAAGAGCTGCCCCAGGATGATATTGAATGGTCGGGCGGCAAGCACGCGGTCAAGTCGACCCCCGAGACCGGGCGTTCCCATCTGGCGGGGTTGAAGGAGATGCTAGGCTAGGAGGCTGTCGGATTCAGGATGACGGCTGCGGAAGCGGGAGAGCGGCCTAAATCTCCCCGATTTCTCGTTGCGTAGAATAACTATGCGCCTCAAAATCGGGAAATTTTTTTGCTCACTCTCCCACTCCCTCGCTTCAGCCCTCTAAACCCGACAGCCTCCAGGCGAATGACGGTGATTATAAAATCAAATGCTTAGAATAATTATGGTTTAAAATTCGGTTTTATATAGAAATCGTTTGCTTGACAGAATGGCATAAATACATGACAATGCGAATCATTATCATTTACAAATAAAAAATTAACTCACTATGTTACTAGCACATATTCGTCCTTTAGCTTTACTGGCAGCTCTGCTGTTTTCACTGAATCCGGCCGTCTCCATGGCTGATCCCTCTCAGCGTCTGGTACAAATGCTGGATTATATCGGTGTTGACTACCCGCCCACGGTTGAAAACGGCAAAGTAGTCGATGCGGTTGAATACGCCGAAATGCAGGAGTTTTCCGGCGAACTGCGCAGCCTGATTCTGGGCATGCCGGAATATGAAGAAAAGGCCAAATTAGTTCAGGAAGCGGAGCAGATACGCCTGGGCATTGCCCAGCGTATCAAAGGCGACAAAATCGCCATGCTCACCCAGCAGCTAAAGGCGGATTTAATTGCCGCTTACGATATTTCAGTCGGGCCGATGAAAGTGCCCGAGCTTGCCGGCGTGCAGGCTTTGTATGAAGCGGAATGTTCCTCCTGCCACGGCATACTGGGTTACGGTGACGGCCCGCTGGCCAGTGAGCAGTCAATTCCCCCCAGTGATTTTCACGACATGAAGCGTCAGTACAGCCGCAGTGTGTTTGATCTCTACAATACCATTTCGCTGGGCGTCGACGGTACGCCTATGCAGGCTTTTGAGCAGCTCAATGAAGAGCAGCGCTGGGCTTTGGCTATCTACGTGAGCCGGCTTGCAACTACGCGGGCGCAACGTGAGCTCGGCAAGTCGCTCTGGCAGCAGGGCTACCTGCGCGATTACTTCAAGACCCTGCCCAACTTAACAGGCATGTCTTACGCCAAGGCCGAAGAGCTGGGCGATGACATCAATATCGATGGCAGAGCCATGCTCGCCTATCTGCGCAGCAACCCGTCCATTCTGGATGTCTCGGACCATGCCGCTCTCGACACCAGTATCGCCATGCTGGCCGTCAGTCTCGAACACGCCAGAGCCGGTAATAACGAAGCTGCCTATAAGGCCGCCCTGTCGGCCTACCTCGATGGCTTTGAACTGGCAGAACCGACTCTGGTTATTATCGATAAAAACCTCAAGCTGGAGATTGAGAAAAAGATGATCGATTTTCGTGAGGCATCCAAAAAGGGCGATGTTGAACAGATGCAGCGTCTACAGTCAGAACTGGTCGACTTAATCAATGAGGCGAAAAACGCCATCGGCTCGAACCAGATGTCAGTGGAGGCGGCTTTCTTCGGCTCCTTTATTATTCTGCTGCGCGAAGGTGTGGAAGCTATTCTGGTGCTGGCCGCCCTCATGGCTGCGTTGGTCAAAACCGGTCGACGCGAAGCCGTGAAATACATTCATGCCGGCTGGATCGGTGCGGTGGTGCTGGGTGTGGCAACCTGGTGGATGGCAGAGAACCTGATTACGATCAGCGGCGCCAGTCGTGAGGTGACCGAAGGGGCCGCGGCGTTGTTTGCCGCAGCGATACTGGTGTATGTGGGTTTCTGGCTGCACAATGCCAGCAGCAGCAAACGCTGGAAGCTGTTCATCGACCATAAAATTAATAATGCCATGGAGAACAAAACGCTGTGGGTGCTGGCCACCGTCTCTTTTATCGCGGTCTACCGCGAGATGTTTGAAACCGTGCTGTTCTATCAGGCCATGTGGGTGCAGATCGACACCGCCGATTCCCAGCAGGGCTTTCTGCTGGGGGTGCTGGCGGCCCTGGTTTTATTGGTCGCGGTAGCCTTCATGATTCTACGCCTGGGCACACGCCTGCCCATCAAGAAATTCTTTCAGATCAATGCGGTGCTGCTGTTCATGCTGGCGGTGGTGTTTGCCGGACAGGGTATCGCCGCTTTTCAGGAAGCGGGCATCATTGCCACCAGCATGGTGCAATTCCCCCGCATTGAATTGCTGGGTATTTACCCCACCGTTCAGGGTCTAGGGTTACAACTTTTCGTGCTATTGATGGGTGCCGGTCTGTTGTTCTATCAGCGCAAAAATAGTTAGTTTTAAAAGATGATTGGTGATCAGGCAGGAGTCTGAGCCGGGCGGGTTTTATACCCGCCTTTTTTTGTGCGTCAGTTAAGGCACTGTGCGCCCTGACTGACGCGCTATTCCGGTTGACAGGATGAAAGCCCACTGGCTCGAGATCAGGGAGCAACCGCTTCTTAGTCGGCGTCGAGACCGATTTCCAGCACGACCGCGCCATTGGCATCGACTTTAATGGGTGTCACCCAGCGTACGCGATCGGGCTCGATCGCCGGGGCGTCGCTCGCGCCCAGGATGAAATTGCGGACGGCATCGGCGCGAGCCTGCGCCAGCGCTTTGAGGTCCTCTTCGGTGACGGTCTGGGCGGCAGTCACTCCAGTGGCCAGGTGTTCGCGGTACGCGGCGGCGTCGAATTTCGGCGCCTCATCTTCTGCTGCCGTGGTGAAGTGCTCACGGATATCGGCGAGCGCCCGCTGTGGATACCGATCGGCAAACATCGCCTCCAGCGTCTCGCTGGTTTCGGCGGCCTTCAGGTTCGGGTTGGCAACGTCGATGCCCGCCTGGTCCAGCCGCTCGACCATGGCGGCCCGGGCCCATTGCCGCTGGAGCGCCGGACGGTCGGCGTCCGGTGCATACGGTCCAGGGAGTTTGAGCATGAGTTCGGGCCGTTTGTTGAGAGCGGTGCGTAGTTGGATAAGGTCTTCCTGTTCCGGTGGTGCGACCTCGCTGGAACCCGGGGCAAAGGCCACCTTCGCGAGTTCGTCGGGGTCAGGGTCGCCGTCGACGAGGCTGGCCAACAGATTGAACGGCGAAGTGATAATGCCTTGTAGTATATCCGTGAGCGCCTGTCGAATCGCTGGACCGAAGGAGAACTCGGGATCCTTGACGTTACCCTGGAGCGGTATATCGACCTTAATCACACCGTCGCTATCCTTGAGCAGTGAGATGGCCAGAGCCAGCGGCAGGTTTGTGGCATCCGGGTGTTCGAAGCGTTCACCCAGCTTCAGGTCGCGCAGGACGATGTGGTTGCTGGCGTCGAGACGGCCGTCGACCAGCACGTAGGTGAGATCGAGGTTCGCACGGCCCGCAGCGATCCGGCGGCCGGTGAACTGGATCGCATAAGGTGTAAACGTAGGGATAGTCAGATTCTCGAAGATGAGATCGATCTGCGCGCGGTTGAGCGGGTTCCACGGATTCAGTTCCCCGTTGATTTGGGCCTGACCGTAATCCGCGATCTTTCCTTCCAGATCAACTCGCGCCGGCTCCTCCTGTGCGGGCGAAAGCTGCGAGATGCCCCCCTTGAGCTGCTGCACGCGGGTGGCGAACGGCAGTGGCAGAGAACGGTCCGAAAAGGCCAATACCCCACCGTCGAGGCGGATGCCGCCGATCACGATATCGAACGGTTCGCTCGCATCTGCCGGCACGGCGGGCTGCTCGACCAGTAAATCACCTAGATTCGTGCTGTGGTCCTCGGCAATGAACACCCGGGCGACGGGCTGATCGAGCCGGATGACCGACAGCTCGAGCAAACGCTCTCCGAGGCGGAAATCGATCTCATCGATGACCAGCGCCTGCCAGCTCACGACATCCTCGTTATCGTTGCGTTCACCAATGTCCAGTGCATCGATCCGGGCGCTGCCGGCGTAGGTCAGCGGGTCGCCGGGGCCGCTGCGCAGCTCGCCTTCGGCGCTCAGGTTGCCGCTGTCGACACGAACGTGCGCGAAGCGCTGGACAAACGGTTCCGCCAGCACGAGCGCCAGACCCTCGACCTCGAGCGTGCCGGCCAGATCAAACCCGGGCAGTAGCTGGACTTCACCGTCGAAGGCGAATTCCCCGCCCAGCTGGAATCGACCGCTGACCTGAAACGGCGAGACGGCGTCGTCGGCGAGAATGAAATCGTCAAGCGAGAAATCGATATCGTCGAGCGCGATCGGCACCGTTGGGCCGGTCTGGACGGGCCGGATGATCACCCCCTCTTCATCGCGCGGCAGCGGTCGGCGTATGAAATCGGCCAGCAGATGGGTGACACGCGTCTCACCCGAGTCAAACAATTCCTCGTGCACGTGGGCACCTTCCAGGCGCGCCGTGGGTATGACGGCAGTCCACTCGAACAGGCTGGACCAGGCCGCGTCGATGAACAGGCGCTCGAAGCTAATGAGTTCCTGACCATCGATATCGTCCAGAGCGAGATCCTCGACCTCGAGGGTGAGCGTGAACGGATTGGTGCGGACGGTCTCGATGCGCAGATCGCGGCCGAGATCGTCCGCTACCATATTGATGGCAAAGCCGGTTGCTACCCAGGGTAGAACGAGGAAGCCAATAATCGTGTACAGAATGGCTACGGCGGCAAACCAGAAACGAATTCGGCGCAGGTTGAGCCAGTACTCGCGCAACCAGAACCACACTGAGCAGGCGGTAATTGTCTTCATAGATTCGCCTTTGGCACGCCCGGCGCCCATGTAATCAGGGAAAACGGGATTCGGGGCGTGGTGGTTTAGCTTTTACGCAAGATTCCCTGAACGGATTATTGTACACCTTCACGCCCACTGCATCTATCCACATGGCTGGGTTCATCGATTGGAAGTGTTCCAGAAAAAATCCCCAGGTTGGAACTCGAGTGCTTCGCACCTGAATCAAGTTCTGCCGAAGAAGTTCTTTGATCGCCCTGGACTGGTATCGCTGATGGATCAATACCATCGGCTCAAAGATATTGCATGAGCCGTCGTGGTATGTAACCGTATGCCCGGTGGTGTGAGAGGACGGTGGGAGCAATCCCGTCTCCTGCTCGATGGCGCGATTTATGGGTAATGCCTGATTTGTGCTAGGGTATTATTCTCGATCAGTTCCCAATTAATTAGAGATACGCCATGCCCGATAAAAAAGATCTGGAACTGTTGATTATGGGGCACACCCCTATCCTGCAAATAGAGTCGCACGAAGAAAAACGCGCGCTCGATATGCTGGTGCACATTGCCGTGGCCAATCGACTGCCTGTCTATCAGTGGTCGGTGACGGAAGGCCTGAAGCGTCTGGATATCGACCTGGGCACGCAGCGCCATAACGCCGATCCTGCCGATGTGCTGGGTCATATCAAGTCATCCAGTGTGGAAGGGATTTTTGTGCTGCTTGATTTTGATCCCTATCTCAGCGATCCGACCAACACCCGTTTCATCAAGGAGATTGCCATGAAGTTTGATGGCAGTCGCAACAAACTGGTGTTCATCAGCCACAAAATTGAGATGCCGATGAGCCTCAATCACAGCGTCGTGCGTTTTGATCTGAGCCTGCCCAATGAAGAAGCGCTGATTAAAATTATTCAGGAAGAGGCGCGGAAGTGGCAGCACGAATCGGGGCAGAAAGTCTCGCTCGATAAGAAATCGGTGTTGCGAATCGTCAGCAACCTCAAAGGCCTGACCTTCAAAGATGCGAGACGTTTAATCAGGAACGCCATAGTCAATGATGACGCCATCACCGACAGCGATGTTGATGAAATAATGCAGGCCAAGTATCGCCTGCTGAATCGTGATGATGTCATCTCCTTTGAGTACGACACCGCGCGTTTTGGCGATGTCGGTGGCATGAGCCGGTTAAAGCAATGGCTGCATCAGCGCGAAAAAGTTTTTCACGGACAGGGTCGTCAGCATGAGGTCGATAGCCCCAAAGGCCTGTTGTTGCTGGGGGTGCAGGGCTGCGGAAAAAGTCTGGCCGCGAAAGCGGTTGCGGGTATCTGGAAGGTACCCTTGTTGCGTTTCGACTTCGCCGCCCTCTACGATAAATATATTGGCGAGTCAGAAAAGAATCTACGGGCGACATTAAAAACCGCCGAGTTGATGGCGCCGTGCGTACTGTGGATCGATGAAATTGAAAAAGGCATTTCAGGGGGCAATGATGAAGGCACCTCCCGGCGTATACTGGGCGCCCTGCTGACCTGGCTGGCGGAAAACAGGGCGCGTGTATTCGTCGTCGCCACCGCCAATAACATTGATGCTCTGCCACCCGAGCTGATTCGCAAGGGCCGACTGGATGAAATTTTTTTCGTGGATCTACCCAGGGAGGACGTGCGTAAACAGATTTTTCACATTCATCTGGAAAAGCGCAAGGTTGCAATCGATGATATCAATATGGATGAAGTCGCCCGTGCCTGTGACGGTTTCTCCGGGGCTGAAATCGAGCAGGTCATCGTCAGCGCGCTGTATGCCGTACGCGCCGGAGATGCTGAAATGAACACCCGGTATCTGCTCGATGAAATCGCGGCCACGCGCCCGCTGTCAGTGGTCATGGACGAAAAAATTACTCAGCTGCGGCAATGGGCGGCGCATCGAACCGTACCGGTGGACTAAAGTTAATGCTTTCCCCTGCTGAAAAATAAAAGAAGAACCCTTTCTGCATTATTGAATTCAACAAATTAATTTCATAGTATTCGTGCGGTTGTTTTTAAATGCTATAGACAAAACCCCGGTTGACCGTTCGAAACAGGAATACGTATGCAATTTAACTTTGTTTCCCGCTGCCTGATTTTACTGGCCGCCACACTGGCTCCTGCTGTGCTGCATGCACAAAACAGCGAGTACCGACAATCTGCTACCAGAGGGCTGGAGTTTCGGTGCGCTGGCGGAAGTGGAGGCGTTTCATGCCTCCAATGATGGCTTCAGTGACAACGAGGTCTTTGATCTCACGCTGGCGACGGTGGAGCTCGCTCTTGAGGCACCACTTAGCGACTGGTTTAGCGTCAACGTGCTCGGTCTCTACGAGCAGAATGAAACTCCGCTGGAGATTGATGAGGCCACGTTCACCATCGCACATTCGTCGAGTTTTTCTTCCTCTATCACTCTCACTCTGGGTCAGATGTATGTACCTTTCGGTAGCTTCCACACCCATTTGATTTCCGACCCCTTCACCCTGGAGCTGGGCGAGACACGTGAGACCGCGTTGCTGGTGGGATTCGAAAACAAAGAGCTCCAGGTGGCAGTCTGGTTATTTATTGGCGACCTGGATGACGCCGGCGGGAAAAACACCACTAAAGGTGGCGCATGGCTGGGCTATGTTCACAGAGATGCCGAGCAGGTCTGGTCAGCTGCTCTGAGTGTCACCAGTGATCTCGCGGACAGTGATGGCATTACCGCTGCATTGGCGGAAGCCGATATCGTGCGCCTGCGCGATGAAGTCGCCGGACTTGATCTCAATGCGGGGTTTCATAACCATTTTTTCAGTCTGACCGGTGAATACGTTGCTGCGCTGGATCGATTCGCCCCCGCTGATCTGGCTCACAACGGGCACGGTGCAGAACCTTCCGCATGGAATCTGGAGCTGAGCTACCACTTCGATCTCGGCGGTCACCATTCTACCAGCGCAGTCAGTTATCAGCAGACGCGTGAAGCATTTGCTTTGGGGCTACCTGAATCACGCTGGGCGGTGGGTTTTTCGATGGCGCTGATGGAGCAGGTTGGTCTGGGCATTGAGTGGGCGCAAGACCGGGATTACAGCAGCGTCGTTGGCGGTAGCAATGCTCTCAATAAGATTCTCACTGCCCAACTAGCGGTAAAATTCTGAGCAGTTCGGGAGTAGATTTTTCATCGCTATAAAAGCTGCCTGCAACTGTATCATCAAGGGCTGGAAATAAAGTTATTCTGCCGTTAATAATAAAACTGAATATTGCCGCCGAGTGCATAGTCAGGGCTGCCGTCACTCAGCCCTTTAGAAATAAAATAATACACGCTCGCCAAAAGCTGTATCCCAGCCTGCACCAGTGTGATAAACCTTTTTTTGGATAAAAATCTGATCGTACAAAAAAAACTAATAATGCGTCTTATAGGCAAACTTTCTTCTCAGGTCGCGCAGAATAATATGCACCCAGGGCCAGATCAGTGCGCTGGTTAATGAGGGCATAAAGTAAAGCCAGGTATCAGGCGCGTGACCCATGATGCCGTTCACCCATAACACCAGTGCCTGTTTCATCAACAGCAAAAAGAAAATAACGATGGACTGTTGCAGCATGGAGGCTACGCGCAAGCGCTGGTGCTGGGCGTGGATGATATAGATGACCAGCACCAGCCCGAGGGCATGTTGTCCCAGCAGGGCGCCGTGCGAGACATCCAGCATCAAGCCGGCAAACCAGGCGATGGTGACGCCGATGCTGGCGGGTAAGGCCATGGTCCAGTAGATTAATACCAGCGTCACCCAGTCGGGGCGAAAAGCCTGTGCCCAGTCAGGCAGGGGCATCATGGCGAGCATGAATGCAGCGATAAGGGTGAGTACGCCGATGCGGGTGTTAGGGTTGATCATCTTCGCTCGGCGGGGGTTGCGGTGGGTTATGCCAGACCAGAACCACTTCACGGCTTCGATCCAGCTGGGCAAGGGGTTCGGCTTTTATTCTGGCGAAGGCTTCATCAGGGGAGCGTTCGATGTGGCTTACCACGGCCACCGGATAGTTGGCGGGAAAATGCCCGCCCAGTCCGGAGGTGATCAAGGTATCACCGACGCGGATATCCGCATTTTGTGCAATGTAGGGGATATCAAGATAATTGATCTTGCCGGTACCGAAGGCATTGGCGCGCAGGCCGTTGCGGTCGATCTGTACCGGCAGCGCATGGCTGGCATCGGTGATAAGCATGACTGTGGATGAGTTTGCGTTGACGTGGACGGTCTGCCCCATGATCCCGCTGGCATCGATCACCGGCTGGGAGATATAGACATCATCATTGCTGCCCTTGTTGATAATGACGAGCTGGCGGTAGGGGTCGATATCAACATTGATGATTTCGGCAATGAGTACTTTCTCACCGGATTTGGGAGTGGCGCTGAGCAGTTCTCGAAGACGCAGGTTTTCTCTTTCCAGAATGTCCATTTTTTGCAGACGAATCCGGTTTTGCAGGTAGAGCTCTTCGAGCCGGCGATTTTCATCCAGCAGTGCCTGATGCGTGCTCAGGGTGATATCGGCCCAGTAATATAGACGAATGGGCAGATCAATGGTGTACTGCAAGGGGTAGAGCAGGTGCGACAGGGTGTTGCGCACAATCTCCATCTGGCTCCAGCGGTGATCAACCGTCATTAGCGCAATGCTGGCGATCACCAGAATGAGCGCCCGTAAGGTGACTGATGGTCCTTGTAGAAAAAGCGTTTGCATCAGCTTAGCAGCAACCGGAAAGTGCGGGATCAAGGCATGACGGGTACGTCACTGTCATGTTCTTAATCAAGGGCGAAGAAATCACTCCCGTGTTCGTCGATCAGTTCCAGTACCCGGCCACCGCCGCGTGCAACACAGGTCAGTGGCTCTTCCGCCAGAACTACCGGCAGGCCGGTCTCTTCCATTAACAGGCGATCAATATCACGCAGCAGCGAGCCGCCGCCAGTCAGCACGATACCACGATCGGCGACGTCGGCACCCAGTTCGGGCGGGGTTTGTTCGAGTGCCGCCTTAACGGCCTGAACGATGCCCTGTAACGGCTCTTGCAGTGCTTCGAGAATTTCGTTGCTGTTGAGCGAGAAGCTGCGGGGGATGCCTTCGGAAAGGTTACGACCCTTGACTTCGATTTCCAGCAGCTCCTTGCCGGGGTAGGCGGTGCCGATTTGATGTTTGATGCGTTCGGCCGTGGCTTCACCAATCAAAATACCGTAATTACGACGTACATAACTGACGATGGCTTCGTCGAATTTGTCGCCACCGACTCTGACCGACGCCGAATAGACGATGCCGTTGAGTGACATCACCGCCACTTCGGAGGTGCCGCCGCCGATGTCCAGCACCATCGAGCCATGGGGTTCGTCGACGGGCATGCCGGCACCGATAGCGGCAGCCATGGGTTCTTCGATGAGAAATACACTGCGAGCACCGGCGTCGGTGGCCGACTCACGAATCGCACGACGTTCCACCTGAGTTGCCCCGCAAGGTACGCAGATCAGCACACGCGGGCTGGGGCGTAACATCTGGCTTTCATGAACCGAGCGGATAAAGTGCTGTAGCATTTTGGCGGTGATGTTGAAGTCGGCAATCACACCATCGCGCATGGGGCGAATGGCAATAATATTCTGTGGTGTACGTCCCAGCATGGCTTTGGCGGCCTTGCCGTAGGCTTCGATGGATTTAGGGCCGCCGGGACCGCGGTCCTGTCGTATGGCCACTACTGAAGGCTCGTCCAGTACAATGCCTTTGCCGCGTGCGTAAATTAATGTGTTGGCGGTACCAAGGTCGATGGATAGGTCGTTGGAAAATAAGCCCCTGAGGCGTTTCAGTAACATTAGCTGTTTTTTACCTGTTTTGGTCGGTTGTCATTATTGACCTAATGAATATAGGCTAATTTTGAAAAAATTGGATATAAGTCGCGCGTACTCTAACAACAGGGTGTGGTTCGAGCAAGCAAAACAGTGCGGGGAAGCGCGTATTATGCTAACTTTCCGCTTTTGTGAGCGGCCGCAGGCCGTGATCAGCGATATCGATAATTGCACTACGATTTCTGGAGTAAAACCAATGTCCCTTGATGCGGATGAAGTGAAGAAAATCGCCTATCTGGCACGCCTGAAAATAGAGGAGGCGGATATCCCGGGTTATGTCAGCAATCTGTCAGATATCCTTGATCTGGTCGAGCAGATGAATGCCGTGGATACCGCAGGTGTGACCCCCATGTCGCACCCGCTGGATGCAGTGCAGCGCCTGCGCGAAGATGTGGTCACCGAGGGCAATCAGCGCGAACTGTTTCAGGCCATTGCACCGAAGACCGAAGACGGCCTTTATCTGGTGCCACAGGTGATCGAGTGATGGGTCAGGATGAGATGAAGATGTACCATAAAAAAACCCTGGTCGAATTATCCGTCCTGTTGCAGGCCGGTGAAGTCAGCAGTGTCGAGCTGACTGAATATTTTCTGGCACGGATTAATGCCCACGATAAAAACCTGAACAGCTTTATCAGCGTCACCGAAACGCAGGCGCTGGCGGCCGCGGAGCAGGCCGACGCCGCCATCAAAAACGGCACGGCAGGGCCGTTGACCGGCGTGCCGATTGCACACAAGGATATTTTCTGCACAGAGGGCGTGCGCACCAGCTGCGGTTCTAAAATGCTGGATAATTTTATCTCCCCTTACGACGCCACCGTGGTGAGCAAACTGAAACAGGCGGGCATGGTCATGCTGGGTAAAACCAATATGGATGAGTTCGCCATGGGCTCGTCGAACGAAACCAGTTTTTATGGGCCGGTGAAAAACCCCTGGCAGAGCGACCGAATCCCCGGTGGTTCATCGGGCGGATCGGCCGCAGCCGTGGCGGCGCGTCTGGCGCCGGCGGCGACTGGCACCGACACCGGCGGCTCCATCCGCCAGCCCGCTGCAATGTGCGGCATTACCGGCATCAAACCCACTTATGGCCGCATCTCCCGTTACGGCATGATCGCCTTCGCCTCCAGTCTGGATCAGGCCGGGCCGATGGCGCAGAGCGCGCATGATTGCGCCCTGTTGCTGAATGCCATGGCTGGCTTTGATGACAAAGATTCCACCTGTCTGGACAAGGAAGTGCCGGACTATACCGCCGAGCTGGACAAGCCACTCTCGGGTCTGCGCATCGGTTTGCCGAAAGAATATTTCGGCGAAGGGCTGGATGCCGAAGTGGAAAAAGTCGTGCGCGGCGCGCTGGACGAATACAAAAAACTGGGCGCTGAACTGATCGACATCGAACTGCCCAACAGCGGTTTGTCGGTGCCGGTTTATTATGTGGTGGCACCGGCGGAATGTTCCGCCAATCTGTCGCGCTTTGACGGCGTGCGTTACGGCTACCGCTGTGAGAATCCGGTCGATCTGATGGACATGTATACCCGCACGCGCGGTGAAGGTTTTGGCGCGGAGGTGAAGCGCCGCATCATGGTGGGAACCTATGCATTGTCATCCGGTTACTACGATGCCTATTACCTCAAGTCGCAACAGTTGCGCCATAAAATCAGCGAAGACTTCCGCGAGGCGTTTGAAAAGGTCGACGTCATCATGGGGCCGACGGCGCCGGATACGGCATTCAAAATCGGCGAAAAATCCGATGACCCGATTTCCATGTACCTGTCAGATATTTACACCATCGCAGTCAATCTCGCCGGCTTGCCCGGCATGTCAGTGCCTGCCGGTTTTGTTGAAGGCAGGCCGGTAGGTTTGCAAATCACCGGCAATTATTTTCAGGAAAGTCAGTTGCTGAATGTGGCGCACCAGTATCAGCTCAACACCGACTGGCACCGCGCTATTCCGGAGGATTTTTTATGAGTTATGACTCCGCTAAATGGGAAGTCGTTATCGGTCTGGAAATTCATTGCCAGCTCGCGACTAAATCAAAAATATTTTCCGGTGCCAGCACCGCTTATGGTGCCGAGCCCAACACCCAGGCCTGTGCGGTGGATCTGGCCCTGCCCGGTGTATTGCCGGTGTTTAATAAAGAAGCGCTACGCATGGCGGTTAAATTCGGCCTCGCCGTGGATGCGAAAATCGGCCTGCGTTCGGTGTTCGACCGGAAAAATTATTTCTATCCGGACTCGCCCAAGGCCTACCAGATCACCCAGATGGATCACCCCATTGTGGGCAAGGGCCACATGGATATCGAACTGGAAAATGGCGAGAGCAAACGCATCGGCATTACCCGCGCCCATCTGGAAGAGGACGCAGGTAAATCGATGCACGGTTCCTATCACGGCATGACCGGCATTGATTTGAATCGCGCCGGTACACCGTTGATTGAAATCGTCTCCGAGCCGGACATGCGCTCGGCGAAAGAGGCGGTGGCCTACATGCGCAAAATTCATTCGCTGGTTCGATACATAGAAATCAGCGATGGCAACATGCAGGAAGGCTCGTTCCGCTGTGATGCCAACGTCTCAGTGCGCCCACGCGGTCAGCAGGAACTGGGTACGCGCGCCGAGCTGAAAAACATCAATTCCTTCCGCTTTGTGGAACGCGCCATTAACCACGAAATCGAACGCCAGATTGATGTCATCGAGGATGGTGGCAGAGTGGTTCAGGAAACCCGTCTGTATGATGCCGATAAGGACGAAACCCGCTCCATGCGCAGCAAGGAAGAGGCCAACGACTACCGTTATTTCCCCGATCCCGATCTGCTGCCGGTGGTGATTGATGAAGCGTACGTTGAACAGGTCAGACAATCGCTGCCGGAATTACCCGAGCAGAAAAAGCAGCGCTACATGGCGGAATTTGAACTCTCCATTTACGATGCCGCAGTGATCACCGCTTCGCGTGAACTGGCCGCCTATTTTGAAATAGTCGCGGCGCAATGTGGCGACGCCAAATTGTCGGCCAACTGGGTGACGGGCGAACTCTCGGCAAAACTCAATAAGGCCGAGCTGGAAATCACCGCCTCAAAAGTGGATGCCGAAGCCTTCGCCGGTCTGCTGCAACGGATCAAGGACAACACCATTTCAGGAAAAATCGCCAAAGAAATTTTTGAGGCGATGTGGCAGGGCGAGGGCAGTGCTGACGAGATCATTGAAAGCAAGGGTCTGAAACAGATCACCGACAGCTCAGCGATTGAAGCTATGGTTGATGAAGTCATCGCCAACAACCCGGAACAGTTTGCCGCGCTGCAAGCAGGTCAGGACAAACTCATGGGCTTCTTCGTCGGACAGGTAATGAAAGCCTCCGGCGGCAAGGCCAATCCCGGTCAGGTCAATCAGCTGATGCAGAAAAAATTAAAGTCATAACTGCATCCGTATAGTAGGAATTAGAATATGAATGAATCAGAATTTATTGACCTGGCCGATAACACCATCGAAACCATACAGGCCGCGATCGACGAATGCGGTGTCGATATTGATTATGATGAAGTCGGTGGCGTGTTAACACTGGAGTTCGATAACGGCAGCAAAATCATCTTCAGCAAGCAGACACCGTTAAAACAGTTGTGGATGGCGGCCAAAGCCGGCGGTTTTCATTTCAATTATGATGAGGCGAAGCAGCAATGGATATGTGACAGTGGAGAGAAAGAAGATTTGAGTGTCATGTTGAATCGACTGGCTTCGGAACAGGCGGGTGAACCGGTGGTGATTTTTCCTGGTTGATTGAAGAGGAAAAGATTTTCACCGCAGAGGCGCTGAGGCGCAGAGGAAAAATAAGATCTATTGTTGATTCGTAGCTATATTGTCAGGCATGGTCGCGATATCGAAGTTTAAGAGCTAAAGCTTTTCACCGCAGAGGTCGCAGAGAACGCATAGGAAATCTTTTTGTAGGTGCGATTCCAATCGCATAACACTGTTTAAGAATGCCTTATGTTTTAATAGCTCTTGTGCCACAAAAGAAAAATCTTTTCTACGTTTTTTGCGGCACGGGTTTATTTTTTGTAAACCTGGTCACAGTCCTCAATTACAAAACATATCCAGTGGTTTGCCCTACGGGCCGCACTGAGTACGTTCAAATTTGATCATGTCAAATTTAGTTGCAGTTCAATGCGAATTGAACTTACCAAAATTGAAATCTGGGTAAGGTTGTACAGGGAAGTAAGGCAGAAAAAGTGTATGTATGTTATCGGCCATTAGCGGTCGGTCATAAATTTTTACTCTTCGCCAAATGTATGAAGATATCGAATTTGACCGGTATGAGAGAACTGGCAGGCCGTTGGATGAAGAACAATTTATAGAAAAGTCAGAACGGCTATTAGGTAGAGATTTGAAAAAAAGGCCAGGGCCGAAGGCTGATAATGCGGGCAATTAAGTATTGTGTCCCCAGAATTCCCAGAATTCTAAAGGTCGCCTCCCGATCCCGCGGCGTCGCTATCTCGATTTCACCATGGTCACCTTTGAGCGTCTTGGTGGTATAGCCATTGCGACTATTGGTGTTTGCGCGACCTTTCGCCTCGTAGGGGGCGTAACCCAGGTGTTCCTGCATTTCAGCATTAAGAGCTGCCTCAACGGTGATCTTGGTGAGCTGTGCACTGAGCGCGTTGAGGTCGGCGGGTGTTTTGAGGTCTTTGGCCAGCTCTTCAGCCAGGGCTTTTATTTTTTCTTGGTGCATGTTGTTCTCCATTATTATTCCCATGTAGGGAAGGTAGTTAATAATGGGGAGTTACACAATTTAATTTACAGGATCTATGGATGGCGAATATTCTTAGCTTTAACTGACTTCCTTCCTTTTTTCAGGGAATAGGCTCAGGCCTTTTCATGTAATATTTTAAATGCTAACCAAATATTGCATTAAGGAGTTGATCATGTCACGGCCCCGTTATACCAATGCTTCAATGGATGTCCATTACAAAAATCAGGATTATTACGTCAATCTAAAAAGATTTTTTGATTCTCCATGTGGTTGGTATTTACAATTATTGTATCGTCAACGAGGTGAGTGTCATCTATCGCGTGGTCTACGATATCACCGGCAAACGATCAGTGTGACCAGTCAACTTGCCACAGGCTTCAAGGAGGGAAGACGAATATGGGCACTCCAGTTTTTTGCTCTGGAGACATTACACCCGACGCACGGCTGCATGCCGCACGCGCCGGTCATCCCGACTGCCTGCTGATCGCGTTCTGATGGAAGACCTCACCCTGCAACGTCAGCAAATCATTGCCAGCCTCACGGAGCAGCAGCCTGAAAACATTGCGGATGCCGCAATGGGCCATTGGCAGCAACTGGCCGACGAGATTATTACGATCATCGGTGAGGCCGGTTTTGCTTCGCTATACGAGCGAAGCCTACACCTGGCCCAAGCCACCTTTCCCTGGCTTCCATCAGGTACTTTGTCACCGCAGACCCCCCCTAACAGCCACCGCTTTGCGGAATTAGGCATGCGTCTGGCTGAGCAAACACAGGCCCATGCCCGCGCTGCCCACAGCCTGTTGCTAACTATATTTACCGACATCCTGGCTTCGCTGATTGGCGAACAATTGATATCCAGCATCTTACGTGCGGTCTGGGGCAATCTTGCTTCAGTTACGCCCGACAAGGAGCCCAACAATGAATAACAAGATCACGATACGCCGCCTGCCAACGGGTGTTCCCGGCCTCGACCAGTTGCTGGGTGG
Source organism: Gammaproteobacteria bacterium (assembly GCA_024636785.1). GTDB lineage: Bacteria > Pseudomonadota > Gammaproteobacteria > SZUA-229 > SZUA-229 > LH-M37. The sequence continues at coordinate 3,978 of JAGXGK010000003.1, read as the reverse complement.
CGGCCTGCCGGAGTTCTCGTTTAATCTGATTGCGGGCACACCGGGAAGCGGAAAAACCACACTCGCCCACCAGATCATGTTCTCGCTGGCCGCGCCGGATAACCGGGCGCTGTTCTTCACCGTGCTCGGAGAGCCTGCCCTGAAGATGCTCCGGTATCAGCAGCAATTTACGTTTTTCGATCACAGTAAGATCAACCAGTCGATTCGCTTCGTTAACCTGTCGACTGAGCTCCTGGAGGGCGATTTCGACCGTGTCCTGGCGCGCATCGCCACCGAGCTGAAAGAGTATGAACCCAGCCTGGTGTTCGTCGACTCATTCCGATCCGTGGTGCACTCGGCTGAGTCCGAAGGCCGGAATGTGCTTGATCTGCAGCGCTTTGTGCAGCAGCTCGGCATGCAGATGACCAGCTGGCAGGCCACCACCTTTATGATCGGTGAATACCTGGCGTCCGAATCCGAATCGAGTCCAGTCTTTACCGTGGCGGACGGCATCCTGTGGCTGTCGCAAAACTTGCATCGCAATTCCATGGTGCGCAAGATGCAGGTGGTCAAGATGCGTGGCCAGTCCCAGGCGCCCGGCTTGCATACCTTCCGCATTGGTGATGCAGGCCTCCGAGTTTTTCCGCGGGCGATCGTCCAGCCGAACCAGGCAGTCGGACCGGCCCCCGCTGGCCTTACGGACCGGGTTTCCATGGGGGTCGCGGGCCTGGATGAGATGCTGGGGGGCGGTCTGCCGGCCGGTTATTCGCTGCTCGCACTCGGCCCCTCGGGTTCCGGTAAAACCATCCTGGCGACGGCGTTTCTCGCCGAAGGGGTGCGTTGCGGCGAGCCTGGCGTGATCGCGGCGTTCGAAAAAAGTCCGAGCCAACTGCTGAACAACAGGTTACATGCGCTGGTGAGTGCCGGGCAGGTGGGTGTAATCGACACGCGCTCGCTGGATTTGTCGATCGATGAAACCCTGCACGACATGATCCGGATGATTGATCGCATGCAGGCCAAGCGCGTCGTCATCGATTCGCTGTCGGGTTTCGAACTGGCACTGGCACCCGAGTTCAGCGAGGATTTTCGCGGTTCGCTGTATCGGATGGTGGCCGAACTGACCAGCAAGGGCGTAACCATCCTGATGACCTCGGAACTGGAAGACCGCTACACTGACCTGCGTGTCAGTCCGGGTGGCAGCGCGTTTCTCGCCGATGCCATCCTGGTGCAGCGCTATGTCGAAATCGCAGGACAGTTGAAGCGTATCTTCTCGATCATCAAGGTACGCGGTAGCGACCACAGCAAGGACATTCGAATGTTCGACATCAGCGCCGAGGGTATTGAAATTGGCGAGCGCCTGTCCGATTATGACGGCATCATGACCGGTCATCCCAGGGCCAATTCCTAGCTGGAACAACCCGAAATGGAGGGTGTGCATGAGTAGCACTGACAAGGATGGTGTTTCCCGCTTCGGTGCGGGTGAACAGATGGACGACTCCAGCGATCACGCTGAGCGGGTACGGGTCGTCCGTGGCAGCGACAGGCGGCGTCTGGAGCGTGCAACGTGTGCCGATGATGCGACCCTCCTGAGCCGCAGACAGATGGCCGCAGCACGCGAAGATGCCGCGCATCAGCGCGAAGACGCAGCCGGTCAGCGTGAGGGCGTGGTGCAGGCACGCGAAGGCGAAGCCCATGTGCGCGAAGGGCGCGCCGCCACACGGGAAAACGAAATTTGCATTGCAGAGAATCGGCAGTCGACATCGGCCGACCAGATGACCCGCTTGCAGCAAGCCAACGCGAACCTGGTCGTCGCGACTATCGAATCGCACAAGTTGGCCGAACAGGTGCAAACGGTGCAGACCGAACTGGATCGCCTGGCGCATCACGATGTACTCACCGGCTTGCCCAACCGAAGCCTGATGCACGACAGGCTGACCCAGGCGATTGCGCTGGCGCGGCGTTCCGGCAAGCAGCTCGCAGTGGTATTCATGGACCTGGATCGCTTCAAGCACATCAACGACTCGCTGGGGCATAGTGTGGGTGACCAATTGTTGCAGTCGGTGAGCCAGCGCCTGCTGGGCTGCGTGCGTCAGTCGGACACCATCAGCCGCCAGGGCGGAGATGAATTCGTGGCGCTGCTTACCGACATCGGTCATCCGGAAGATGCCGCGTTGGCGGCGCAAAAAATTATTGCGGCAATTGCACTGCCGCACCGCATCGACCGGTACGATCTGCATATCGGCGCGAGCATCGGCATCAGCATCTACCCGGACGACGGTATGGATGAGGAAATCCTGATCAATCATGCGGATACCGCGATGTATCACGCCAAGGAGAAGGGGCGCAACACGTACGCATTCTTCGAGCAGGAAATGACCGTCCGTGCCATTGCGCGTCAATCCATCGAGGCCAGCCTGCGCCTCGCACTGGAACGGCAGGAATTCGTGTTGCACTATCAGCCGAAAATAAATCTCCTCAGCGGCATGATCGTCGGCACCGAGGCGCTCGTCCGCTGGCAGCATCCGCAACGCGGGCTGCTCGAACCCGCACAGTTCGTGCCCACCGCCGAAGACAGCGGCCTGATCCTGCCGCTAGGCCGCTGGGTGCTGCGCGAAGCCTGTTTACAGGCTCGCGCCTGGCAGGATGCGGGTTTGCCGCCGACCCCCGTTTCCGTCAACACCTCCGCGCTCGAGTTCCGCGCCGAGGACTTTCTCGAATACTTGCGCTCGACCCTCGAGGAGTCGCGTCTGGAACCGCGTTATCTGGAACTTGAACTCACCGAAAGCGTCCTCATGCGGGATGCCGCGTCCGCCGATTCGGTTCTGCATGCACTCGCAGACCTGGGCGTCAAGCTTGCAATCGATGACTTTGGCACCGGCTATTCCAGCCTGAGTTATCTGCGGCAGTTTCCGATCAATACCCTGAAGATCGACCAGTCGTTCGTGAATCAAATAACCAGCAACCCGGACGATGCCGCCATCGTCAGTGCAGTGATTAGCCTGGGTAAGATTCTCAAGCAACGCGTTGTTGCTGAGGGCGTCGAAACACCAGAGCAGGCCGCTTTTCTTCTGGCCCAGCACTGCGACGAGGGCCAGGGTCACTTTTTCGGCCGACCGGTGGGGGCAGAGGCGCTCACTGTCTTGCTGCAGAAAGGCGTGTCGCCTGCCCTTTCTCATTGATGGTCTAAGAGAACGCAGGCGCCAGGGGATTGCCGGGACTGAGGGAAGACCGAGAACCGCCACACCAGGTTATTGCGAGCGAAGCGCGGCAATCTCGTGATGAGGCAGGCGTTCGAGACCGTCGAGGCCGTTTGCCGCTCTACCAATTGTCTCGGCACTGAAACAACCATCGATCGCTTCGGTACTAAAAATATCGATGGCCAGCCGCGCTATTCAGCATGCCATCTACCATCATCATTTTAAACTGTGCATAGAAACCACCCTCGTCTGGAGGGCCAGACGTCTCAACAAGGCAAGCGTATTCCAGGCGCGTTACAGACGCCGACTCTGAAGGACCTGCACCACAATCACTATGAGCGCGATGACCAGGAGGACATGAATCAAGCCCCCCATGGTGTACGAACTCACCAAACCCAGAAGCCACAGCACAACGAGGACGACGACAATAGTCCAGAGCATTTTGCTTTTCCTTCTTCTGTTGACACACCAAGTATAGTAAGCATGGCCATTTGTGCATTGATCTTTGTCAGTTTTTGTCTCTGAAATTGTCCATTGCATCCGACGCCCAGGCCCAAGGCCTGGCGCGCGGCATGCCGGTGTAAGATAGCGGCGGACCGTTACAGGCGCCCACCGCCTTGCGCGTATCCTCGAGCCCGTAGCGCGGCGCCGAACGGCCACCGACGAGTGCGCTAACGCCCGCCGGTTATGGAGCCCAGAATACCGCGCGCAATCCGCCGGCCAAGACTGCTGCCGATGCTGCGCATCATCGACCTGGCGAACGACTCCCCGATACCCTGGCGCCGGCTTCCTCCGGATGCAG
>JAGXGK010000020.1 GCA_024636785.1 Gammaproteobacteria bacterium | reverse complement strand
GGTATTTTTTGTGCCAAAAATATGCGAGCATTAATCAACCGTAGCTGTTTTCGATAAACAGCTGCTGTATTTTTTCTATCTCATCAAGATTATTAACCAGGGCGTTGACGCAATCCTCATCCAGTTTTTCGCCGGCAAGTTCTTTCAGAGCAGCAATGGCTTTTTGATTGTCCCAGGCCTGCTTGTAGGGGCGGCGACTGGTTAAGGCATCAAAAACATCGGCCACCGCAACAATGCGTGCCTCCAGGGGGATGTCATTCTGAACCCTGCCATCAGGGTAACCGCTGCCGTTGACTGCTTCATGATGATATTCAGCAATGTTGCGAAGGATATCAATGTGCTTAATATTGTGCAGCTCAAAATTATTGACCAGATCATCAATCATCTCCCGACCTCTGCGCGCATGGGTTCTCATGATGATTATTTCCTCATCACTCAATACTCCCGGCTTCAACAACACCTCATCGGGTATGGCGATCTTGCCTATATCGTGCAGCGATGAAAACATAAAAACATGTTCAATATATTCATCATCAAGCTGGTGTTTTTTAGCAATACTACTGGCGATAAGCCGACTGTAACGCGACATTCGATCAAGATGGCTGCCGGTTTCAGGATCACGACAGTGGGTAAGCTGGTTGGTGGTTTTAATGGCGGCGGTTAAAGCTTTAATGGTGCTGAGTTCATTGATCACCATGAGCGCGATCATGTGTCCGTAAATATCCATCTGCCGTAAAGTGGCTTCCGTAAAAACATCCTTTTCTGTCGAGTTGAAAAAAAGAAACCCGAAGAAATCACCATCATTGAACATGGGCAGAGTGTAACTGGCTTTATAACCCTGCCGGGCGATTCTTCTGGTCTGATCATCCTCACCTTTACTGAAGGTGACGAGGTTGTTAATTACGCGCGGGATGCCCTTATCCAGCAGCGCCTTGAGTGAAGGAGAATTCTCAATAAGTTCCTGATAATTTTCCAGCTGCTCCTGATTTTCATCGCTATGCAGATAGGTCTTGAGGATTTTGCTCTGAGGATCGTAAAGGGTGACGGCAAGGCGGGCAATGAAAGGGAACTGCTGACGCATCGATTCGTGCGCTGCCATTAGTTTCTCCTTCAGCGGCATATGTCTGTTTAGATTTTCGAGTGTGTCATGGTAGGGAGTCATAATGATATTGCTGAACCTGTCAGTTAAATTATTAACCTGATTATTAGTAGATTTATATCATATTGAAGCGATAAATTGATCTTTTCGGCGACATATAATAGAATTCTAATATTCCGATAATTTTGAGCCCCTTTATGAACAGCGAAATTTCATGTGAACAATTACACCAGCTTTTAGAAAAAGGTGCCCAGCTCATTGATGTGCGTTCCACCATGGAATTCAATCAGGGGGCGCTGAATGGAGCCATCAACTTACCCGTAAATACGATACAATCCAGCATAGAATCCATCGACAAAGAAAAGCCCGTTTTACTGTATTGCCGCTCCGGTGCGCGTTCGGGTATGGTGCAGCAATTTCTTATTTCACTGGGTTTTCAGGATGTCTATAACATTGGAAGTTATAACAAATACGTTTTTTGCTAAATAATGACCGGATCTGACCTAATGAACTACGAATTCAGTGTTGAAAATATCAAATGCGGTGGCTGTGCCGGCACCATCATGAAAAAAATCAATGCGCTCGATGGGGTTGAGAGCACTGATGTTGATGTTGAAGCCGGTGTGGTTAAGGTCGGCGGCGCAGACGGGCTGCATGAAACTCTGTTAGCCAGCCTGTTAAAAATGGGCTATCCGGAAACCGGCAGCACCGAAGGCATGGCTGCCGCCAAAGCCAGAGCCAAATCTTTTGTCAGTTGCGCGGTAGGGAAATTCAATACTGACAAATAACTCGAAATTTTCAGCCCGAAAATAGCGCCCGGCATTCAACATAATCCTGAGTCGAGGTGCTATTTACGGGCCAGAAGGCTGTCGGGTTTAGGGGGATTGAAGCGAGGGAGTGGGAGAGTGAGCACACTATTTCCGATTTTGAGGCGCATAGTTATTCTACGCAACGAAAAATTGGGGATATTTGGGCCGCTCTCCCGCTTCCGCAGCCAATTCATCCTGAATCCGACAGCCTTCTGATTTCGTGATATTCTACGCGCGCCATGCGAACCGACGATTTTTACTTTGACCTCCCTGATGAGCTAATCGCTCAACAACCCTGTGAACAACGCTCTGCCAGTCGCCTGCTTCACCTCTCCCGCAGCCCGGCAGCAGGGTCTACTTCAGTACAGCATCGCCAGTTCAAAGACTTACCCGAGCTTCTGCAAGCCGAAGATTTACTGGTATTCAATGACACCCGTGTGATTCCGGCGCGCCTGTACGGACATAAAGCCACGGGCGGGAAAGTCGAAGTTCTGCTTGAACGGCTGGTCGATGAACATCATTGTCTGGCGCATGTTCGCGCCAGCAAGACGCCTAAAATCGGCAGCTTGCTTCATATCGGCGAAGCGGGCGCGTACACGCTGAAGGTCGACGCCCGCCAGGATGATCTGTTCGTGCTGAGTTCGCATAACGACAGCAAACTGATCGAGATTATGCAGCAGGTTGGCCATATACCCCTGCCACCTTATATTACCCGTGCCGATGAAGCGGTGGATTTTGAGCGCTATCAGACGGTATACAGCAAAAATCCCGGCGCGGTCGCTGCGCCCACAGCCGGCCTGCATTTTGATGAAGCCATCATTCAGCAGCTGCAGGAGCAGGGCGTGCAGTCGACTTTTGTCACCCTGCATGTGGGCGCCGGTACTTTCCAGCCGGTGCGCGTGGAAAATATTGAAGACCACCTGATGCATTGCGAATACCTTGAGGTCAGCCAGGCCACGGTTGAGGCCTGCGAGCTGGCCAGAAACCGAGGCGGGCGCATCATTGCCGTGGGCACCACCGCCGTGCGTTCGCTGGAGACGGCCTCGGCTAGCGGTACCTTGCAGGCGTTTTCAGGCGAGACCAATATTTTTATCTATCCCGGATATAGCTTCCGCAGCGTCGATGCCATGATCACCAATTTTCACCTCTCTGAATCAACCCTGCTGATGCTGGTCAGCGCTTTCGCGGGCAGGGAAGCGGTGTTCGAGGCCTACCGGCAGGCCATTGAAAAACGCTATCGATTTTTCAGTTATGGCGATGCCATGTTCATTTCATGAGCTGGATTTATCAATATAAACAACTTTAATAAGAGTCTATAACATACTGTTTTAATATGAAATTCACCTTAATTAATAAAAATAAATCTGCCCGCCGGGGCCGTCTGGAGTTTGATCGCGGCAACGTCGAAACCCCGGCCTTTATGCCCGTGGGTACCTACGGCACCGTCAAGGCCATGACCCCCGAAGAGCTGGAGGGCATGGGCGCGCAGATCATTCTGGGCAACACCTTTCATCTCATGCTCCGCCCCGGTACCGAGATCATCAAAAAGCATGGCGACCTGCATAATTTCACCCACTGGCAGGGGCCGATACTGACCGACTCCGGCGGCTTCCAGGTTTTCAGCCTGGCGAAAATGCGCAAGATTTCCGAGAAAGGAGTGGTGTTTCAGTCACCCATCGACGGCGCTAAAGTGGAGCTCACCCCGGAAAGCTCGATGCAAGTACAGAAGGATCTGGGCTCGGACATTGTCATGATCTTTGACGAGTGCACGCCGTATCCCGCCACCGAAACCGAAGCCAGCGACTCCATGGAGTTGTCGCTACGCTGGGCCGAGCGCTGCAAAACCGCACACCAGGGCAACCCCAACGCGCTGTTCGGCATCGTGCAGGGCGGCATGTATTCGTCATTGCGCCGCCGCTCCGCCGCTGAACTCACCCGAATCGGTTTCGACGGCTATGCCATCGGCGGATTGTCGGTAGGTGAGCCTGAGGATGATCGCAACCGTGTTCTGGATGAAACCCTGCCGGTGCTGCCGGAAGACAAACCGCGTTACCTGATGGGCGTAGGGACGCCGGGCGATATTATCGAAGCGGTGCGTCGCGGCGTTGATATGTTCGACTGTGTTATTCCTACGCGCCATGCCCGCACCGGTTTTCTCTATACCCATGCCGGCATCGTCAAAATCCGCAACAGCAAATACACCGATGACATCCGCCCCCTGGACGAACACTGCAACTGCTACACCTGCAAAAATTACAGCCGTTCCTATCTCCGGCATCTGGATAAATGCGGGGAAATCCTGGGCATCCGCCTAAACACCATTCATAACCTGCATTACTATCAGAATTTAATGCGTGACATCCGCGCGGCCATTGAAAGTGACCGCTTCGAAGAGTTTGCCGAAGAATTCTACGCAAAAAAACAAGATTAGCCCTTATGCCGCGGGGCATCTGTGGCATAATGTTGCGCTTTAAGAAACTGACACTGGGGATACCAATGAGCTTTTTTATATCTGATGCAATCGCAGAGGCCGCTCCCGCCGCCGCTGGACAGCCCGAACTCGCTTCACTGTTACTGCCGGTTGGCCTGGTCGTACTTTTCTACTTTTTCCTGATTCGCCCGCAGAACAAACGCCAGAAAGAACATCGGCAGATGGTCGCCGGCCTGCAAAAAGGCGAAGAGGTCATCACCACCGGCGGTCTGTTGGGTAAAATCACTAATGTCGGTGAAAATTTTATTACGCTTGAAATCAGCAAAGATGTCTCCATACACATACAGAAAAATTCTATCCAGACCATCATGCCCAAAGGCACTCTCAAAGAACAACAATAAAGCTTAAGGAAGCCATCAGACATGCTGAACCAGTATCCTTTATGGAAATACCTGTTATTAGCCGTCGTGCTATTAGTGGGTGGTATTTATGCCTTACCCAATCTTTATGGAGAAGACCCTTCTGTTCAAATTTCTCATCGTTCGCAGGCGCTCGAAGAGAGTGACCGTCTGGCCATTGAGCAGGCTCTAAGCCGGCAGTCCATTAAATTTAAACGCATCGAACTGCTTGATAACAAGGTGTTGATCCGTTTTGCTGATGATCAGTTACAGCTGAAAGCGGCCGACGCGTTAAAGGCCTCCCTGGATAAAAAATACCTGGTGGCACTCAATCTGGCTGCGGCCACGCCCGACTGGTTGCGTTCACTCAACGCTTCACCCATGTATCTGGGTCTTGATCTGCGCGGCGGCATTCATTTTCTCATGGAAGTGGATATGGTGGCGGCAATTAAACGTGTGGAAGAGAGCCTGCTCTCTGATATTCGCACCATTTTACGTGATGAAAAAGTTCGTTATCGTGGCGTCACTCATGAAAAAAATGCCCTGCATATTGAATTTCGTGACGCTGACAACATGAATGCCGCGCTTCCCGTGCTTGAAAAACAGTTCAAACAGCTGGACTTTACTCAACTCGACGAGCAGCTCAAGATCGAAGCGAGACTGACCGAAAACGCTATCCGCGATGAAAAGAAATCCGCCTTGCAGCAAAATATTATCACCTTGCGTAACCGCGTTAACGAGCTGGGCGTAGCAGAACCCATCATCCAGCAACAGGGAGAGTCACGCATCGTTGTACAGCTGCCCGGTGTGCAGGATTCCGCGCGAGCCAAAACCATTCTGGGTGGCACCGCCACGCTGGAATTCAGGCTAACCGAAGGCGATGTTTCCGACTGGTATAGCGCAGAAGACACAGGTCAGGTGCCATTGAATGCACTCTTGTACCATGAGCGCGATGGCAAGCCGGTTCTGCTTAGTCGCCGCGTCATTGTCACCGGTGACATGATCACCGACGCCGCTTCAACCATTGATACCGAAAAAGGTGTGCCCGCCGTCAGCGTCAGCCTCAATGGCAGGGGCGCTAAAATAATGAATGAGGTAACCCGGGACAACGTCGGTCATAAAATGGCGGTGGTGTTCATTGAAAACAAAGTCGAAACCAAACGGGTAGGTGATGAGCTGGTAAAAGAGCGCAGCACCACCAGGGAAGTCATTAATGTTGCAACCATTCAGGGCGTTTTTGGTGCCCGCTTCCAGATCACAGGTCTGGAGTCACAGGAGGCGCGCGACCTCTCTTTATTGTTACGCGCAGGTTCGCTAAGAGCCCCCGTTGAAATCATTGAAGAACGCACCATCGGCCCCAATCTGGGTGCGGACAATATCCAGCAGGGGTATCGCTCGGTACTGATCGGCTTCCTGCTGGTGCTGATCTTCATCGCCGTTTATTACAAGGCTTTCGGTTTGATTGCCAATCTGGCGTTGACGGTTAATCTGGTACTGCTGATCGCCATTCTCTCCATGCTGCAAGCCACTTTAACGTTGCCCGGTATTGCCGGCATTGTATTAACGGTGGGCATGGCCGTGGACGCCAATGTGCTGATCTTTGAGCGCATCAAGGAGGAACTGCGTAACGGTAACTCCATACAGGCCAGCATCCACGCCGGTTACGAGAAAGCCTTTAGCACCATTACTGATGCCAACATCACCACCCTGATTGCGGCGGTTGTTCTGTTCAGTCTGGGCACAGGGCCGGTTAAAGGTTTTGCGGTAACGCTGAGCATCGGGATTCTGACATCCATGTTCACTGCCATCGTCGGCACCCGCGCTGTGGTCAACCTCGTTTACGGCAATCGCAGCCTAAAAAAACTCCCTATATAAAAAGCTTCGGCATTTACACGAGATCAGCCTATGCAACTTTTACCCGGAAAAATGAACATCGATTTCATGAGCAAGCGCAAGCTAGCCATGGCCATGTCATTGTTGTTAATTGTTTTATCTATCGCCAGTCTGGCTAAAAACGGTCTTAATTTAGGCATCGATTTCACCGGCGGCTATCTGATCGAAGTTAGCTATCCCGGCGACGCTGACATCGAAGCTATTCGTCAAACACTGGAAAGCAACGACTTCAAAAGTGCCCAGGTGCAAAACTTCGGCACCACTCAGGACGTTTTGATACGCATTGCACCTTCCACAGGCACCAATAAAGCCACGCTCAGCAACGATATACTCAGCACGCTCAGGCAGGCCAGTGATCAGCCCGTCGAAATGCGGCGCGTTGAGTTCGTTGGCCCGCAGGTGGGGGAAGAGCTGCGCGATCAGGGTGGTCTGGCCATGCTGGTCGCGCTCTTCTTTATTCTTATATATGTCAGTATGCGCTTCCAGTTCAAGTCCGCGGCAAGTGCAATTGTGGCACTGGTACATGATGTCATCATCACCGTCGGCATCTTTTCAATCCTGCAGATGGATTTCGATTTAAGCGTACTCGCCGCCGTACTGGCCATTATTGGCTACTCACTGAATGATACCGTTGTTGTGCTTGATCGTATTCGCGAAACTTTCAGAAGCGTAAGAAAAAACACCCCTTATGACATTGTCAATCTTTCCATTAATCAGACGCTGTCGCGCACCTTAATGACCTCGTTAACCACCTTGCTGGTTCTCTTTGCGCTGTTTTTTCTGGGTGGCGAAGTCATTCACGGCTTTGCCGCTGCGCTCATCATCGGCGTTGTTATCGGCACCTATTCTTCGATATACATCGCCAGCAGCGCCTTGTTAAGCATGGACATTAATAAGCAGGACTTTTTGATTCAGACCAAAGAGGAAGTGGTCGATGATCGCCCATAAAACTTTTCTCATCACTGAATTCAGTCTTATAAGAACCGATTAACAACCGATTCTTAAAACTTAAAGCCAGTTCCGCTAAATTTACGAGGCCAGGGCAGGCTGCACCTCTATCAGGGACGATGGCGATGATACTGAAAAACATCTGCTCCTCTTGCTCCTTCTTCCGTCTGTACCTCCCTTCAAAACCCATTTCGTACATTGGCCCGTAACACGGGACAAATGCCTGAAACACCGGCCATTTCCTAAACTGGAAAATAATTTAACTGTTTCAGAGATTGCTTCAAGAGCAATTTTTTTACACGTTTAAAATATAATAAATTACTAATATTGCGCCGTAGAAGTAAAAATATATTTATATAAGCAACTGTTATAAAAGTGAATAATTGCAATAATTATAAATTTTCACGAGCTTGATAATATTAATGCAATTTTTATAATTATTCTTAGACTCAATATTGATAGCTGTAAATACAAGTGGTACTATGCCTCATGAAATCCGGGCTGATAACTGTTCACGTTTGAATGCTGGCCTAGGAGTCTGTCGGGTTTAGGGGGATTGAAGCGAGGGAGTGGGAGAGTGAGCGCAAATTTTCCCGATTTTGAGGCGCATAGTTATTCTACGCAACGAAAAATTGGGGGAATTTGAGCCGCTCTCCCACTTCCGCAGCCAATTCATCCTAAATCCGACAGCCTCCTAGATGCTGAGTTTCAAATCCACCGACGAGTCACACCAGATAATCGATAACAATAATTGGAGAGATTTAGAGTGTATAAAGCAACATTATTAGGAATATTCTGCGCACTGATTACCTTTAATAGCAGTTATGCCGCTGACATTGAAGCCGGCAAAGAAAAAGCAGCCGTCTGTGCCGGTTGCCACGGGGCGGATGGTCATGCAGTTAATCCCGAATGGCCGAATCTCGCCGGTCAGAACATCAAATACATCGAAAACCAGCTCATCGCTTTCCAGAACGGCAATAGAAAAAATAATCTGATGACACCGATGGCGCAATCATTGGATGCTAAAGGCATAGCCAATGTCGCCGCTTACTTCAACAGCCTGAAAGCTCAGTAGGCACAGCCAGTGCTGATATAAAAACAAAATAATAATTAATATTTTTCTGAGGATTTTGGAACATGAGTGATCATGCAGCACATGCCCACGGGGCACCCACCACACCCTGGCCTCTGGTCATCAGCATCGGCATTCTATTTTTTATACCGCTTGCCTTCATGTTTAACTTTGTACATCACCAGCCCTTTAGTGCCGTTCTGTGCCTGGGTGTTGGCGCTCCACTTATCATTATGGGCGTTATTGGATGGGTACGTGAAGCCATTGGTGGTGCGGAATTCCCGGAGATGCGCGGACTCGGCTTTGGCGCGATGGGCTGGTTTATTCTCGCTGAAGCATTAATCTTCCTGCCGACTTTTGCCACTTACTGGATAATGCGCCTGAACGCACCTGAGTGGCCACCTGAAGGCACTGTTGATATGCCGTCATTATTGCCTCTCATCATGACCATAATACTGCTTTCTTCAAGCTTCACCATCCATTATGCAGAAGAAGCGTTGGAAAAAGGCAATGTGCTGGTCTTTAGAAAACTCCTGTTGGCAACCATGGCACTGGGCATTATCTTCCTCTCCATGTCCATGTACGAATGGAACCATCTATTCCACCAGAATTTCACGATTTCAACAAACATTTATAGCTCTGTATTCTTCACCATAACAGGTCTACACGCGTCACACGTAATTGTTGGCCTGGGTATATTTATGGCGATATTAATACCTGCGTTATACGGCACCATTAACCATGTAGTGGTTAGAACAGGCTCACTGTACTGGCATTTTGTCGACATCATCTGGTTCTTTGTTGTTTCACAAATGTACTTCTGGTAAAGGTTTGTTAGAGACTTTAGATGCACCGCTTGAACTTTAGCTCATTGTGAAACCCGCTCTTTATCTTAAACAGGTACTGTTGTTTACAGCCTGTCTATTGATATCGGCGCAGGCAAATGCGGTTAACGATGGCAATGTAGAGTCGACGTTGGACCCCAACGTAGTCCGTATTGATGAGGCGAAATTTCTCGGCGCGCCTCTGGACAAAGATTTTGTTCTGCTGGATGAGAAGGGTAATGAATTTACCCTGGGTGAACAGATGGGAAAACCGCTGATACTGCTGTTTTCCTACTACACCTGTGATGGCGTTTGTGAAGTATTGAACAAGTATCTGGCAAAGCGTTTAACTGAACTAGAAGAGACTGAACCGGATCGTGATTACCGGGCATTAACAATATCTTTTGATAAAGAAGATACTGTTGATTCATTAGGTATCTTCAGTCATCACAAAGTAGGGGTGCCTGAAAACCTGAAAGACCGCTGGACGCTTTCAGTAATGAAAAATCCGGAAGATATTAAACGTCTTACCGAAAGTGTAGGGGTACGCTACTTCTGGTCATCAAGAGACAAAGTATTTGTACATCCTAATGCGTTTATTTTTGTGACACCGAAGGGACGTGTTGCGCGTTATTTGACCGGCGCTGAGTTCACGGTTAAGGATTTAAATCTGGCCCTGGTTGATGCTGACTGGGAAAATATTTCCCAGGCCGGACGAATGATCGATATTTTGGCAGGCGTTTGCTTTAGCTATAATTTTGAAGAAGGTAAATATACGCTAAATATACCACTGCTGGCAGGCGTTGCCTCCCTGCTAACAGGCATTTTTATTACGCTCTTTGCATTTAGAGTCAAGATTAATAAGAAGAAAAACCAGGAGTAGAAAAACATGCACAAGCTCGGTATGAAAGGCTTAAGCCTGACATCATCCCTAATGGGTTTAATCGCAGGCCTTATGCCGGCAATCGGTTACGCAAATGAAATTGCTGACCCGGTCAAAGGCTTTGATGATCTGTGGTACGAAGTCATGGTGGACATCACTATTATCGGTGCTATTTTCGCCTTTATTCTGGTGTATTTTATGTTCAAGTATCGTCGTCGCAGCAGTGATGATGAAGGTTCACAAAAACCCATGACGGTTCTCAGTGCTATTGGCTGGTCGGTTATCCCGGTATTTTTATTCATTGCCGATGATCTATATATGGCAGCTAAAGGCTGGGAGCTGTACAACGATTACCGTAGCGTGCCCGAAAACAGCATGGAGATAAAACTGGAATCGGCCATGTGGAGCTGGGATTACACCTATCCTAACGGCGTTAAAACCTACAATGAATTACGCGTGCCTGCAGGTACGCCTATAGTGCTGAGAATGACCAGTCGTGACACTTTGCATAGTCACTACATCCCTGATTTTAGAATTAAGGAAGATTCCATGCCCGGTCGAGTCACTTACCTCTGGTTCCACCCGAAAGAGCCGGGTGAGCATGTAGTTACCTGTGCTGAGTACTGTGGGTTATTGCATTCGCGCATGGCAGGCAAGATTATCGCCATGCCTGAAGATGAATTCACTGCCTGGTATAAAGCTGAAGCTGAGAATCTGGAACAGAATTTAGCTTCAAACTAACTAATAAGAATAATATATTCCAAGGGGAACTCTTGAAATGATGTATGTATTAAAAGACTGGATATTTACAACCGATCATAAAAAAATCGGCTTGCTATATCTTATAGGATCACTTGCGGCATTCGCACTGGCAGGTTGTATGGCTCTGTTAATGCGTGCAGAGCTCAGCGCAATAGGGCCAACCATAACCACAAACCCTAATGATTATAACGTCTGGTTGTATTTCCATGGTGCAGCAATGATTCTGGGCTTCCAGATTCCTGCGCTCACGGGTTTCCTCGCTAACTATCTTATTCCTCTGCAAATTGGCGCACGCGACGTTGCCTTCCCGCGCGTTAACGCGCTGAGCGTATGGCTGTTCTACATGGGCATCATTTTAGCCCTGATGACGTTTGTAGTGCCTAATCCTCCCGATGTTATGTGGACAGGTTACCCGCCATACTCCGTGCTGACACCGGGCAACACCGCCCTGTATACCTTCACGGTATTACTTCTGGGCTTTGCCTCAATCCTGGGTGGCGTTAACTTCCTCACCACCATTACCTTTATGCGCGCACCAGGCATCGGCTGGAACCAGCTAAACGTCTTCACATGGTGCATCTATGGCGCATTCATTCTGCAGCTTATTTTCGTCCCGGTACTGGGTACTGCGGTCACCATGATCATGCTGGATAAATATGTGGGCACACATTTCTTCGACCCCTCTGCGGGCGGCGATGTGCTGATCTATCAGAATCTATTCTGGTTCTATTCACATCCAGCGGTATACGTCATCTTCCTGCCGTTTATTGGTATCGTTTTTGATATTGTGGCCACCTTTGCGCGTAACCGTATTTTCAACTACAAAGCGGCGATTTATGGCGGGATAGGCGGTATCGTCCTGCTGGCCGGTGAGGTCTGGATTCATCACCTTTATGTCACCGGCATGCCCGACTGGATTCGTGTCGGTCAGATGATCACGACATTAATGATCAGTGTCCCCGTTGGCCTGTTGTTCATCAGCCTGGTCGGTACGCTGTATAAAGGTTCGATCAGCTTTAAAACGCCCATGCTTTACGGGCTCTCGGTGATCTTTCTGATGCTGATCGGCGGCTTGACCGGCATTCCACTGGCCATTGTGTCACTGGATCTGCATGTCTCCGATACCTACTTCATCATTGGCCACTTCCATTATGTAATGGCGGTGGCGGGTACTTTCTCCATCTTTGGTGGTGTCTACTACCTGTATCCAAAATTCACCGGTAGAATGTTCAACGAAACCATGGGAAAAATTGGTTTCTGGTTATCATTTATCGGTGTAAACACCGTCTTCTTCCCGATGATGATCGTAGGCGTTACCACCGGCATGCCTCGCCGCTACTGGGATTATGCACAGTTCCCGGCCGCAGAGTCGTACCATGTCGTCATGACGGCTGGCGCGGCCATCATTGCAGTTGGTTTCATCGTTATTCTAATCAACTGGATACACGGCATGTTTAGAGGTGAGAAAGCAGGCAGCAATCCATGGGGTTCGCGCTCACTTGAGTGGACTACAACTTCGCCACCTTTAGCGCATGGTAACTGGGAAGCTGTGCCTACGATTGAAGAAGGCTGGGGTCCGTACGAATACGGAACCAGAAAAGCTTGAAAAAAACAAGTAAAATACCTGACTTAAAAAAGGAGATTTAAAAACCTCTTTTTTTATAAACGATGAGTTAGAATAAGCCTATGCATGAAAAAGCGCTCAATTTAATTACCTCTATCAGCATCCAAAGTTACTGGGCACTGTGTAAGCCTAAAGTAGTTTCCCTGATAATTTTTACCGCAGTCGTCGGCATGCTGCTGGCGTCACCGGATGGCATTCCATGGCACGCTCTGTTTTACGGCACCCTGGGCATAGGCATCGGTGCCGCCTCCGGCGCGGCCATGAATCACTGGGTCGACTTCCGCATAGACGGTATCATGAGCCGCACCAGCAACCGCCCCTTGCCTAGAGGTGATCTGCCACCCTATGCTGCGTTGATATTTTCTCTAACGCTGGCCGCCATCTCCAGCTTCATACTCATTGTCTTCGTCAACACTCTCACCGCAGTCTTGACCTTTCTCTCACTGATTGGTTACGCCGTTATCTACACGATGTATTTAAAGCGGAGCACACCCATGAATATCGTACTGGGTGGTGCTGCCGGTGCTGCACCGCCCTTACTGGGCTGGGCTGCGGTCACGGGTGATGTACCGCCAGAGGCGCTACTGCTGTTTTTGATCATCTTTGTCTGGACACCGCCACATTTCTGGGCGCTGGCCATAAAGCGTCGTGAAGAATACCGCTCAGCCGGAATTCCAATGCTACCGGTTACACACGGTGTTGCTGTCACCAAACGTCAAATTCTTCTATATACAATTTTGCTCGTGGGCGTATCCATGCTGCCGTTTTTCATTCAAATGAGCGGCCTGATTTATCTTAGTGGTGCCATCGCATTGGGCATTGGTTTTCTCTACTATGCCATCAAGCTCTACTACACCGACTGTGACCGGCTGGCCATGAAAACATTTGGCTATTCCATCTTCTATCTCAGCCTGCTGTTCACTTTTCTGCTCGTTGACCACTACGCCAGGTTATTCATTCGTAACTATATGTTCTAACAAGTGATGTCCGAAAATAAACCCACAGCACCCAGGGCCATCTACCTTGTAGTTGCTGCCGTACTTATTCTAGCGACGCTGTCACAGTGGTTATTCCTCAAATATGGCAACTCCAGAGATAATGCACCGTACATGGACGACGGCATTTCCGCCACCATACTTTACGATGCCACACCGATCATAGACTTCGAGCTAAGCGACCATAACGGTGCCGCCTTCAGTCAGGAAAATTTGATCGGTAAATGGAGTTTTCTGAGCTTTGGTTATACCCATTGTCCGGATATCTGCCCGACTACGCTTAAAACATTAAATCATGTTGATAAAATTCTGCGCGAGAACAATGGTTCTATTATTCCACAGACCGTCTTTATAACGCTGGACCCCGAGCGCGATGATGTGTCAACACTCGCTGAATACGTTCCCTGGTTCAATAAAAACTTTATCGGCCTCACTGGAACTCAACAGAAAATTGAAACACTTACTAAAAATCTGGGTATTCTGAAGCAACAACAAGCCGATGAAAGCGGGGAGGGTGATTATTCTATTGATCATACCGTCACTATTATGCTGGTCGACAACAGGGGCCGGCTCAGAGCTCTATCATCGCCACCCCACGAGGCACAAACAATCGCCAATGACTTTATAAAAATTACCGAAAGATTCGACTAATAATCTTTCTCAAACCGAACAAGCACCTGTGAGACAATCCATGAATAAACCCAGAGTTACCGCCGGCGTCGTCATCATGGCTATCGGCCTGTTAATGATTAATACCAGCTCCATTGATGCCATCATCGACTCATCCAGTCAGCTCTACAAGGAAGTGCAATCCCATAACGTCGACCTCGAACAAAAAAGCGAAACTATTGCTTTTAGCAATGAGGATAAAAAGAAAATATCATTCTGGCTGGTGCTACCGAACAGAAATGTAGAAAGCAAAGACTTTAAAATGACCATCGCGATACTCGACTCAAATAAAGAGATCATCAAAGGTTTCAGAAGAGACCTGGCTTTCAAAACCATCCGCCAGGACATCGACAACAAATACTATTACAAGCTGGGCGATCATACATTCGGCTATGATTTCGAAGGCTTTATCAAATACGAAATTGAAGGTGACTGGCTACCGGAAACCAGCGCCACACTTTCACTGAAAGAAAATCGTAAAACCTCCTTCTCCACCAATCAGATACTGGTCGCTTTAGGTGGCGGTATCTTACTCGCCCTTGGCTTCGTGGTATTAATTAGAAACACCTCAGAAACATAGTTAGCAGTTGAAAAGAAAGTTGGCAGTAGGCAGCAAAAGCTTTGATACTCAAGCAAAACTTACAGGCCTGCATACACTACCCCCTCTCCCAATGGGAGAGGGCTGGGGTGAGGGGGCTTTTAAAAACGTAGTTAATGGTTATCAGTTGGCGACAAAAGATATAAAAATCAGTCCGCGAAGAACGCAAAGGACGCGAAAAAACCTTTAATTAATCAATTTTTTTACCCTATTACTACGCGCAATCCTCGGTTACGAATTACTTCCTGGTGTCGCCCTGCGGGCCAGCCATAGAGCGGCTGTTCAATTTTGCTCCCAGCAAACACGTCACCCTACGGGCCGCACTGTGTGCGTTCAAAATGCTCCCGGCATT
>JAGXGK010000019.1 GCA_024636785.1 Gammaproteobacteria bacterium | reverse complement strand
TGGAATCGCGGTAGGGTTTGCCGCCTTCATCAAGGGCGGTATGGGTGAGCGCTTCGATGCGGTCCTGCATCAGCGTGACCACGCGTTCGAGAATTTCAATACGCTGGTAAGGCGCAAGTTTGCGCGAGCGGTCCTGAAACAGGCGGTGCGCTTTATCCAGTGCGGCCATGACGGCTTCAGCCGAATCCATGGGGATTTCACGAATCAGTGTTTGATCGTAAGGGCGTAAAACTTTTAATGTGCTGGATGTGTTCATATCAGGCAGGCCTTCTCCTTCAGTAAAACGTTGAGGATTTTGTGGTTCAGTGAGTAGTCTACCGGTAATTCGATGACATGAACCCCGTCAGTATTCAGGCAATTATCCAGGGTCTGCTGGAAATGCTCGTCACTGTGTATTCGATAGCCGTTGGCTCCAAAGCTCTGCGCATAGGTGACAAAATCGGGATTACCGTAATCCAGACCGAAATCGTCAAACCCCATGGCTTGCTGTTTCCATTTGATCATGCCGTAGGCGTTATCGTTGACAATGATGACCAGTAGGTTGAGCTTAAGCCTGACTGCCGTTTCCAGCTCCTGCGAATTCATCATAAATCCGCCGTCACCGCAAACTGCTACTACCTGCGTGTCGGGATAGAGCATTTTAGCCAGCATTGCAGCCGATAGTCCGGCACCCATCGTGGCCAGCGCGTTATCCAGCAACAGGGTATTAGGCGCATAACATTTGTAATTACGCGCAAACCAGATTTTATACACGCCGTTATCCAGACTGATGATGGCGTCATCCGCCAGTGTTTCACGCAATAGATTTACCAGTCGCTGGGGCAGCATGGGGAAACGGTTATCGAGAAAATATTTCGACAGATGCGTTTCCACTTCTGCCTTGATGGATTTGAAATAGGCCAGATCCCAGTGGCTGCCGGGTTTGATCTTCTGCGCCAGCCGCTGCACCGAATCGGCAATGTCTCCCACCACGTTGAGTTGGGGGAAATAAACCTCATCCACTTCCGCCGGTGCGAAGTTGACATGAATAACCTGCTTGCCACCGTGGTGCATAAAGAAGGGCGGTTTTTCCACCACATCGTGGCCGACATTAATGATCAAATCCGCACGGTCGATGGCACAGTGCAGAAAATCAAAGTCGGAGAGCGCGGCGGTGCCTATGTATAAAGGGTGGCGCTCGTCGACCACACCCTTGCCCATCTGCGTGGTAAAGAATGGAATGCCGGTGGCCTCGATGAACTCGGTCAATGCCACACTGACCCGCTTACGGTTGGCTCCCGCACCGATCAGCAACAAAGGACTGCTTGCGGCTTCTATCATGGCCACCGCTTCATCCAGCGCCTCATCGGTAGCATTGGGCCGCAGATGGCCGACGACCGGGAATATAGTCTCCCTGCACTCTTCGCTGGCGATGTCTTCCGGCAGCTCAAGATGTACTGCGCCGGGGCGCTCTTCGATGGCCAGACGAAACGACTCCCGCACCAGTGAGGCGATGGTATTGCCATTAACGATCTGTCGGGTGAATTTGGTCACCGAACGCATCAGGTCGACCACGTTCAGAATCTGAAAACGGCCCTGCTTGCTGGTTTTTATCGGCTTCTGGCCGGTAATCATCAGCATCGGCATCGCGCCCAGCTG
This sequence comes from Gammaproteobacteria bacterium, assembly GCA_024636785.1. Taxonomy (GTDB): domain Bacteria; phylum Pseudomonadota; class Gammaproteobacteria; order SZUA-229; family SZUA-229; genus LH-M37. The sequence goes on along the minus strand of JAGXGK010000019.1, from coordinate 18,553 downwards.
AGCAAAGGCGGCCGAGGTGATTAAATTGGTGGCACCCGGCCCGAGCGTCGCCAGACACACTCCCGGCTGTCCGGTGAGACGCCCGTAGGTGGCGGCCATAAAACCCGCGCCCTGTTCGTGACGAGTGAGTATTAAATGGATGCTCGAATCTTTTAACGAGTTCAGCAGATCAAGATTCTCTTCACCGGGAACGGCAAAAATATATTCGACGCCTTCGTTTTCCAGAGCCTTTACAAACAGGTCAGATGCTTTCATTGTTATTCCTCGAATTCTGTCGGGTTTAGGAGGCTTCGCAGCCAGTTCATCCTGAATCCGACAGCCTTCTGTTATTTGAATAATTCATATCACCGCCAGGAAACTGCGTTAGCTGCTCGCCAGTCGTACTCCCAGGATTCGGGAATATTCCTGTCATCGCGCAGACAGCCCTCGGCAATGCCGGGATAAATCTGTTCATAGGTCATCACCATTCCCTGATTGATGCGCCGGTTGATATGCTGAGCCTGCACTGCTTCCAGGTTGTCCAGTCCCAGAATGTTCAGTAGCTCTGTCAGCGCATGGATGGTGGCGTGGTGATAGTTAGCGACCCGCACACTTTTGTCAGTGACATCGAGTCGTTTGTAGCGGGCGGGATTTTGCGTGGCAATGCCGGTGGGGCACTTATTAGTATTGCACCTGCGCGACTGAATACAGCCCAGCGCCAGCATCATGCCCCGGGCTGAATTCACGGTATCGGCGCCCAGCGCCAACAACCGAAGGACATGGAAAGCGGAAAAGGCCTTACCGGAAGCTATCAGTCTGGTTTGGTCACGCACACCGATTCCATTCAGTGCATTGTGCACAAAATACAGCGCATCGCGCAGGGGCGTTCCTACTGAATTGGTCAGCTCTACCGGCGCCGCGCCAGTACCCCCCTCACCACCATCGACGGTGATAAAGTCCGGCACGATTCCAGTTTTCAGCATGGCTTTGCAGATGCTCAGAAACTCACGCTTGTTGCCCAGACAGAGCTTGAATCCCACCGGTTTTCCGCCGGATAGTTCGCGTAACCTGACCACAAACTCCAGCAGCCCTTCCGGTGTACTGAAGGCGGAATGAGCCGGCGGGGAGATGACATCTTCGCCCATGCTCACCATTCGAATATCGGCGATTTCCTGAGTCAGCTTGGCGGCGGGCAGTAAGCCGCCATGGCCGGGCTTGGCACCCTGGGATAATTTTATCTCAATCATTTTGATTGCATCGAGCCGCGCCTGTTCAGCAAAACGCTCGGCATCAAACTCGCCACTTTCGTTGCGACAACTAAAATAACCCGTGCCGATCTGCCAGATTAAATCGCCGCCGTGTTTCAGGTGCCAGGGACTGAGTCCGCCTTCGCCGGTGTTATGGGCAAAGTGACCCAGTTTGGCGCCACGATTGAGCGCCATAATGGCATTGCGATTGAGGGCGCCGAAACTCATCGCTGAGATATTTAGCGGCGATGCCGAATAAGGTTTGCTGCAGGCTGGCCCGCCAAAACTGATCCGCAGATCATTCTGAATACAGGTAACAGGGGCCAGAGAATGATTCAGCCATTCGTAACCATCGCGATAGATATCGAATATCGTGCCGAATGCACGGGTATCATCAGCGTTCTTGGCTCGCTGATAAGAGAGGCTGCGAAACTCTCGATTTATCGGCTTGCCATTGATATCCGACTCTACAAAATACTGCTGTATCTCATTGCGCACCGATTCAAGCATATAGCGGAAATGGCCGATGATTGGATAGATGCGTAAGATTGTGTGTTTTTTCTGAAGAACATCATAAATCGCAATCAGAATTAGCGGTGTCAGCACCAGCCAGGCCCAATGTATCCAGGGCCATATCTGCGCCAACAGGATAGTTATGGCAATGATAAAAATACTGAGGAAAACGAACACGTGGCGAAAGATCATTGAGTATCCTTTATTGAAGTGCGTAATTAAGACAAGTTCTTAGCAATTTCAAAAACTTTCCTGTTTTTATACATCTTACGTTAATTAAAAACTGAATCCGTGACTTAACTGCGGATTCAGGTAAAAAAATAGCATTGATTGTTTCACATTCAAAACTAGCTGCATAGCGCCGCCTTAAATGAAACCTGCTGTCACTGTTAACCGTTACGCTATTTTTAAGTGTAATCCTGAATCAAGAAACTGTTTGTGACTGCATCGTGTTACTCTCATTCAAGCAACACGATTTAGCTGAGGTAGCTGCTGAAATGTTTTCAAAAATACTGCACAAATTCGCCAACTGGCGCACCCTGTCGGCGCTGAATAAAAATACGGTAAATTACACCCGCTGGAATGTCGTCAGAGAGCTGGCCTGTATTCGCTATCATAGCTCTGTAGAAAAGGCGCGCCTACGCACACTTTGCGCCGGTTTTTTACAGCAAAAGGTATTTGTGGGTGAGCTGGGACTGGATCTTACTGATGAGATGCAACTGATTATCGCCGCCCAGGCCTGCGTGCCGATTCTAAAACTGGGACTTAATTATTACTCTGGCTTTATGCAGGTGAGCGTCTATCCCGATGCTTTCTGGATAGAGCGAGATGAAAGCGATGCAGCAGGCATTGTACATCACAATAAAGCGCTACTTTCCGGCGAGTCCTGGACACGCGGACCGGTTATTCTATCGTGGCACAACATTGAACATGAATTGCAGCATGATCACGATGGCCATAATGTCATCATTCATGAATTTGCACACAAGATCGATATGTTAAATAGAGGCGCTAACGGCATGCCGCCCCTCTCTGCCAGCAGCAGCGCTCAAGAATGGCACGATAGTTTTCAGCAAGCCTATCTTCATCTTATCGGCAGAGCCGAGCACCATCACAAAACCTGCGTCAACATTTATGGCACCACCTCTCCAGCTGAATTTTTCGCGGTGGTCAGTGAATATTTTTTCACCGCACCGCAACATCTGAAGCAGTGTTACCCCCGTGTCTATAATGAATTAAAACTGTTCTACAGACAGGACCCGGCAGCAATTATGAATATTCCCTTGTGATTACCTATACTACAAATTCCATTGGACGCATCATATACGGGGAACACGAATGGGCATATCTGATTCAATAGCCGCTCGAACAAGCAAAATCAGCAGAGGCTTTGATACTCTTATCAGCAAATATGCCGGTTTATACATGGTGTATGTCAGTATCGTCGCGCTGATGGGCTATGCACTGGTGCTGCTTTTCCCACTACTGGTAATCGCTGCCGTCATGAACATCTACGAAACATTGCTCAATAATGAAGCTATCGACTGGGAAACTGCTGCGATCTGGTCTGTAGTGCTGATCTTCTCCGCATTATTCAGTTATCGGAGCCTGCAAATAAAAATAACCCCGCCAGTGGGCTTAACTCTGGTTGAGGACAAGGCTCCTGAAATGTTCAAGCTGGTGCAGCATTTCCAGTCTCATTTTAAACGCCCTACCATTCACAGATTGGTGATCACTTCCGACTTTGAGCTGGATATTGTGAAAATGCCTAAATGGGCGCTGCCGATTTGGTCAACGAATGCACTGGTTATCGGCCTGCCAGTATTGCTGTGCCTTTCTTCCAGGCAGTTTGAATGTTTGTTGGCCAGTCGCATTGGCCAGTTTTCCAAACGTCATAATCTGATTACAAACTGGCTGTATCAGTTACGGGCAATCTGGAAGCAGTATGCCATCGCCTACGGCAAACAGAAATACCCCGACAGCTACCTGCTGAAGTGGCTTTATGCTGCTTATGCATCTTTCTACACCTCGGTGTCTGTGCACGCTGCCAGAAGAGATAAACTTTATGCCGACAGCTATGCCATGGAGTTGTTCACACATGAGGACGTACGTGAAATGATTACTGCTGAAGTGACTTATCAACTGTACCTACAGAAACGTTTTTGGCCGGCGATAACAAAAATCGCTTCAGCCGAAACAAAAACCCCATTGACGCCTTACCAGAATATCGCTTCGTCCATACACGTCAATGTAGAAGATAAAAAATTAGAACCTTTAATGCATGTCGCACTAAAATCAGAGGCTGACAGGAAGAGCCCCATGCCTTCGCTTAAACAGCGTCTGATAAACGTAGGCCATGACGCACCATATATGGCAAAAACCACTGAAAAAACAGCTGCCGAAAAATATCTAGGCGCTTCTATTAGTAACGTCATAAAAATTATTGACATGCTCTGGCTTAAAGACAGTAAAAGCCAGCTGAAAAATAAACCATAGTCGATCAAACAATAGGCGATTGTTTCTACAGCACTTCACCTGATATTATTTATCTGTACTAACAGCTATCTATTTTTTATTGATGTGATTGATACTTACCGAGTCCATGATAGTTGACCTCTAACTTTTCCATCATTCATCTTGTTCCATTAAATTGACAGATCGAACTCAATTATCTACATGAACAACAAAGATACTACAGGCCCTTAGTCCCGGCCATTGCCTGCTCACGGCCTCGCTCTTCCTGCTGCAAGTCCCAGAGATGTTTGTACAGACCCTGCGCGGCGAGCAGTTGCTGGTGTGTGCCCTGCTCCAGTATCCAGCCATCTTCCAGCACCAGGATTTTATCGGCATCGACGATGGTGGAAAGGCGATGCGCGATAACCAGCGTGGTGTGATGCGAGGCAACCGCTTTCAGCGAGCTCAATATCAGTTGCTCTGAATGCGAATCGAGTGAGGAGGTGGCTTCATCAAACACCAGAATTTTTGGATTTTTCAGCACCACCCGCGCGATAGCCAGTCTTTGTTTTTCACCGCCGGATAATTTCAGGCCGCGTTCACCCACCATAGTCTGATACTGATCGGGCAGGCTGATGATGAAGTCGTGGAGATTGGCCATCATCGCCGCCTGTTTGATTTCTTCATCGCTGGCATCGAGTTTGGCGTAACGAATGTTGTGCTCGATGGTTTCGTTAAACAGCACGGTATCCTGTGGCACGATGCCGATAGTCTGCCTCAGACTTTCCTGCGTGACTGCATTGATGTTCTGCCCGTCGATGAGAATAGCGCCACCATCGACTTCATAAAAACGAAACAGCAATCTGGCGAGGGTGGATTTGCCGGCACCAGACGGCCCGACGATGGCGACTTTCTGCCCCGGCTCGATGTCGAATGAAATGTCTTTAAGAATATTTCGATCCAGGCCGTAGGAGAAAGAGACATGCTTAAATTCAACATGCGCTTTTTCCACCTTTAAGGGTTCTGCATCTGTGGCGTCGGCGATTTCGGCTTTGGTGTCCAGCAGCTTCTGCATCAGGTCCATGTCGGCCAGCGCATATTTCAGAGCGCGGTAAACCACGCCGAGAAAATTAAGCGGAATAAACAGTTGCAGCATCAGGGCGTTCACCAGCACCAGATCACCCAGAGTCATGTTGCCGTCAACCACGCCCTGTGCGGCGTTGATCATCATGAAGGTGACGCCAATGGCAATCACCGCGCCCTGGCCAAAATTCAACGTTGCCATGGAGTTCTGGCTTTTTATCGCGGCATGTTCCCACTTTTCCAGCGTATTATCGTAGCGCTTTATTTCGTAGGTTTCGTTGGTGAAATATTTAACGGTTTCATAATTCAACATGCCATCCACCGCCAGTGAATTGGACTGTGATTCCAGGGCATTCATTTCATGGCGATAATGCATACGCCAGTTGGTTACGCTCAGCGTAAAAACAATATAAAGGGTGACGGTAACAAAGGTGATAACGGCAAACTTCGCCTCATATTTGCCCAGCAAAATAATGGCGACAAAAACAAACTCTGCGGCGGTGGGGAGAATATTAAAAACCAGATAATTGAGAATTGAACTAAGGCTGTTCGTGCCCCGCTCCAGATCACGGGTAATGCCGCCGGTTTTGCGGTCGAGATGAAACCGCAGTGAAAGCGTGTACAGATGATCAAGCACGCGTTTAGAAATGACCCGCATGGCGTGAAAACGGACTCGCGAAAATATCGCATCCCTGAGTTCGTTAAACAGACTACTGACCAGACGCAGGCCGCCATAAACCAGTAACAACATTAACGGCAAGGTGATTACCGGCTCGCTAAGTTGGGTGGGGTCAAGCGAGTCGATAATTTCTTTTAACGCCAGCGGCATTCCCACCACCGCCACTTTGGATAAGACCAGACAGGCCAGCGCCAATATAACCCGGCCTTTGAAATCCCATATATAGGGCAGCAGACGTTTGACATTGTGCCAATCTTTACGATTGCCGTGAGGGTTTTCAGTGGGACGACGGAACATAGATAATGCTACTTGTTTTTTAGGTTGTTGTGACTGATGCTATCAGCTGCCCACAGGGAGCAACTGTAACTGACTGAGCTTAGTTAAAACTTTCCGATCCGGTTGCCGAAATGACGGGGCGGATGCCACTCTCTACAGCCGGGTTTCAGAGGCAGATCTAACCGCTATAATAACAATCACTCGTTCAGCGCGGGTAATTTATAATGTACACCCTATTAATTCAGGTTAAAGTTCGAGCATGATTATATCTAAAAAACGCCGCCCGGTTTCACTATTGCTGATACCCGCGCTCTTTGCCCTGCTCCCGCTCTCCGCCTGCGATGATACGGGCGAAGCCCCGGTAAAACAAAAACGCAGCCCCGTCCATCTCGTGGAGACAGCCACCGTTGAGCTGAAACCGGTAAGCCACCAGCAGGTACTGAGCGGCACGCTGGAGGCGGCAACTACGCTGAGACTGCACAATGAAGAATCGGGTCTGATTACCCACATCCCCTTCCACGAAGGCGATGTGGTCAAAAAAGGTGAGCTACTGGTTGCTCTGGATAGCGATATGATCAGGGCCGAACTCGACAAGGCCACTGCACTGCGCCAACAGACCAGCATTGATTACAACCGCCTGAAAAAACTTCTGCCCAAAAATCTCGCTTCCGAAGAGGAGGTGGCTCGCAGTCTGACCACGCTCAACATCGCCATCGCCGAAGAGCAGATACAGCAGCTGCGCATGGATCGAACCCGGATCAAGGCCCCCTTTGATGGCGTTGTCAGCCAGCGCAACAATGAACCCGGTGACGCGGTGGATGCACACAGCCACATCATGAGCCTGATTAAACCAGACAGCCTGTTAGTTAAGGTCAGAGTGTCGGATCAGTGGCTGACGCTTGTTAAACCAGGCGACGCCATGCAACTCACCATCGATGCCCTCGGCGACGTGAAACATAGCGCCTATATCGAGCGCATTCACCCTGAGATTGACGCCGCTACGCGCAAGGGCACAATCGAACTGGTGCTGCGCCCGCTCCCCGATCAGGCACGGGCCGGTCAGCTGGCGCGGGTGCATTTTCAGTCGCAGGCTCACGAATTACTGGTTCTGCCAGTGCATACCATCCATCACGATATCAACGGCGCCTATGCTTACCTCGCGGTTAACAACAAAGAAGGCAAAACGATCGCCCGACAACGTTACCTCACGAAAGGCCGTCGTTTTGGTGAATGGATAGAAATCATCGACGGTCTTGATGCCGGCGATCAGATTATCACCAAGGGTTTTCTCAGCTTGCGTGACGGCAAAGCGATTAGCGTCGTCGCGCAGGAGACCGGCAGCGCCGGATCCGAAATTACAGAGCCCGATATTACAGAGCCCGAGATTATAAATTCAGACAACACCGCCCCCGCTAACACCGCTCCATGAAAAAAACGCAAGGTACCGGCGGCTTAGCCGCCTGGTCAATTCATAATCCTATTGGCATCAGCATGCTCGCGCTCACTGTGGTGGTGATCGGGTTTTTCTCACTGGGCCGACTGGGCGTTGATTTACTGCCGAACATTATCTATCCGGAAATCCGGGTGCGCATTATCGATGAAGGTGTTCCGGCTGGCATCATGGAAGACCAGGTGACCCGCCAGCTGGAGGAACAGCTGGCGATTACTGAAAACGCCACTCAGGTGCAGTCGTTTTCCCGGGAAGGTCAGAGCCAGGTCAATCTCAGCTTCCCGTATGGCACTGACATTGATATCGCCCTGCGCGACGCCAGCACACGCCTTGATCGGGCCAAACGTTTTTTGCCGGACTCTATCGACCCGCCCATTATTTATAAACGCGACCCTGCCCAGATTCCGATCATCGAATTCATTCTCAGCTCGGATCATCTCGATGTCATCGAACTGCGCAGCTGGGCCGATTACACCTTCTCCAAATGGTTTCTCAACCTGCCCGGGGTGGCGGCGGTGGAAGTGGGCGGCGGTCTGGAACGCGAGATTGAAATCATTGCCGATCAGGAGCAGCTGGCTAATATCGGCCTGACCGTGACGGATATCGTCAACATTATTCAAAGCGAAAACTACGATGCGCCCGGCGGGCAGTTGCAGAGCGACTCGCAAACCATCAGCACCCGCAGTCAGGGACGATTCCGTTCGATTGCAGCGATCCGCGATCTGCCGGTGTGGATCAAAGCGGAAGACCAATCCGTCAACCATCAGCTCTCCGACTACGCCCGCATTATTGACGGCCACGAAGAGGAGCAGTTGCGCGTGCGCCTGGATAAAACCCCCGGAGTCAAACTCTCCATTCAGAAACAGCCGCTCGCCAATACCATTGAAGTGGTCGATCAGGTGAAGCAACGCATCGACTGGTTACATCAGCGCAACCTGATTTCTCAGGGCATCGCGCTCGACACGGTCAGCGACCAGTCCATCTTTATCCGCCACGCCCTGCGCAATGCCGAAATCGCCGCGCTCAGTGGCACCCTGCTGGCCATGAGCGTGATTTATCTTTTCCTCGGCAGCATGCGCCGCACCCTGATTATCGGCACGGCCATTCCGCTGGGCATGCTGGTCACCTTTACCATTATGGCGCTCAGTGGACTCACCCTGAATATCATGACTCTGGGAGGGCTGGCGCTGGGGCTGGGGCTGCTGATCGACAGCACCATCGTCATGCTCGAAAACATCACTCGCCATCAACACAGCGCCGGTTCCGATAAGGAGTACGCAATCGCCGCCGCCGCAGAGGTCAACAGCCCCATTATCGCCTCGACCGGCACCAACCTCGCGGCGATTCTGCCTTTCATCTTCATTGGCGGCCTCACCGGCCTGCTCTTTCAGGAACTGATCATTACCATTTCATCGGCCATGGTCGCGGCAGTGATCGTTGCGCTCACGCTGGTGCCGGCGCTGGGTGCCAAAATCAAGGATGAGGGTCGCCAGGGCTTCGAGTTCGTCAACAGAGCACTGCAATCATTAAAAAACCAGCATGCCCGACTGATCCATCGTTGCATCAAAAATCCATGGAAAACGCTGCTGTTTTTTATTCTGATTCTACTGTTCTCGTTTTACACTTTATTTCAAAGCGGCAGTACGCTGCTGCCGAGCATGGATGACGGTCGCGTCACCATCAGCATCAGTGGTGATGCTGACATTCAACTTGAAGATATCGACGCCACCACCACGATTATTGAAGACCTGCTGCTACAACAGCCCGAGATCAGCACGGTATTCACCCTTGCAGGCGGGCGTATTTTTGGTCGCTCGGAAACCATCACCCCCAGCAAAAGCACGATCGTGGCACAGCTGCTGCCCAGCAGTGAACGCAGCCTCAGCAGTCAGGCCTGGATTAATAAAATGCAGCAGCAGATCGACCAGTTAAAACTGGCCGGGTTTACCGTGAGAATGCGGGTAAGCGGCGTGCGTGGTTTGCACTTAAGCAGCGGTGAAGATGACATCAGCTTACGAATTCAGGGCGACGATTTACAGGTTCTGGAAAAACTGGGCACCCTCGCCACGGAAAAACTACAGGTCATCAAAGCGCTGAAAAACATCAAGCATACCTATGAAGAGAGCAGTGATGAAATAAAAATAGTGATCGACCGGCGCCGCGCTGCCGATCTTGGCATCCGCGCCGATCAGCTTGGTCAGGCCCTGCGCATTGCCGTGGACGGCCGCGTCGTTTCCACTTATCTGGAAGCGGATCGAGAATATGATATTCGCCTGCGCCTGCCTCCCGGTGACAGTTCCAGTGCAGAGGCGCTGGAGAATATTCTCATCAGCTTTAAAAATTCTCAGGCCATACGTCTGGGCGACGTTGCTGACATCGAATACGGCCCGGCACCCACTGAAATAATGCACGACCAACAGCAGCGCGTGGTGGAAATCAGCGCCTCACTGGCCGAAGGTGCCAGCCTGGGCGATGTCAGCAAAGAGATCGAAACATTGATGCAGGATTTTGAGCTACCCGACGGTTACGCCCTGTACGACAGTGGCAGCAGTACTCAGCTGGAAAGCGGCCAGAAGGCCGGTATTCAGATTCTGTTGCTCGCCATCTTTCTGGTTTTTGCAGTGATGGCTATTCATTACGAGTCCCTGCGCAATCCGCTGATTATTATCAGCGGCGTTCCCTTCGCCATCATTGGCGTGGCTCTGGGCATGGGCCTGTTCAACGTGGCGATTTCCATGCCGGTCTGGCTGGGGCTGATCATGCTGGCGGGCATCGTGGTCAATAACGCCATCATGCTGGTCGAACAGATAGAAATAGAACGCCGGCACATTACTGATGTTCATCAGGCCATTACCCATGCCGCGAGTTTGCGTTTACGCCCTATTCTGATGACCACGCTGACCACCGTATTTGGCATGCTGCCGCTGGCGCTGGGGCTCGGCGAAGGCTCGGAAATGCTACAGCCTCTGGCTTTTGTTATCGTCTGGGGGCTGAGTTTCTCGATGCTGGTGAGCCTGATACTCATCCCTTCCATGTATCAGCTGTTCCACCTAAAAGAGTAATTACAACATTCGGATTTTCGCCTGCACCTGTTCATCTGCATAAAATGTATGCCACAATAAACACGAACATGAACTCAGTTTCACCTTCAACATGGCGGTATTTTTAAAATGACGACAACGACCATCGACGAACCCAGTTTTCGAGAATGTGTTGACCTGATGGTTGACCGGGCCATTTCAGTGATCGGCCTCGACGAGGGAACCGCGACCGCCATTAAATCCTGCAACTCGGTTTTACAGCTCAAGTTTCCAGTGAAGATTCGCGGAAAACTGGAGGTCTTCACTGGCTGGCGTGCCACCCACAGCACCCACCGTCTGCCGGTAAAAGGCGGCATTCGTTACGCCCCATATGCCGATCAGGATGAGGTCGAGGCGCTGGCCTCTTTAATGACCTATAAATGCGCCATCGTTGACGTGCCGTTCGGCGGCTCCAAAGGTGCCCTGCTCATCGACCCCCTGCAATACGAACGTGACGAACTGGAGTTGATCACCCGCCGCTTTGCGCACGAACTGATACGCAAGGGTTTCCTCAGCCCGGCCACCAACGTGCCCGCGCCGGATGTGGGTACCGGACAGAGGGAAATGGCCTGGATTGCAGACACCTATAAACACCTTCATCCTGAAGACATTAATTACATCGCCAGCGTCACCGGCAAACCCCTGCATCACGGCGGCATTCAGGGACGGGTCGAAGCCACCGGCCGCGGCGTACAGTATGCGCTGCGCGAGTTTTTCCGTTATCAGGACGATGTCAGGTCCGCCCATATGCAGGGCACGCTCACGGGCAAAACCTGCGTCATTCAGGGGCTGGGTAATGTCGGTTATCATGCCGCCAAATTTCTCAGTGAAGATGACGGTGTGATTATCACTGCAGTAATCGAACGTGACGGCGCATTGATCAATGACGATGGCATTAACATCGATGACCTTTACAACCATATTATCGATCACGGCTCCATCATTAATTTCCCCGGTGCCCGACTGGAAGAAAACGGCCAGGCCGTATTGGAAAAGGCGTGTGACATTCTTATCCCTGCCGCGCTCGAAAGACAGATCACGCTGGAAAATGCCGATCGCATTCAGGCCAAACTCATTATCGAAGCCGCTAACGGCCCGCTGACTTACGGCGCTGATGAACTGCTGAATAAAAAAGGCGTTTTCATTATTCCCGATGCCTACGCCAATGCGGGCGGCGTTACCGTCTCCTACTTCGAATGGATACGCAACATTTCGCACATTCGAATGGGGCGCATGAGCAAACGTCTCGATGAAACCAACGGTTTACAAATGGCGGCCATGCTGGAGGAACTCACCGGTACAGCCGTTTCCGAGACTTTTCGAAATGCAGTGGCGCGCGGTGCGGATGAACTGGATCTGGTGCGTTCAGGTCTGGATGACACCATGCGAAACGCCTATACCGAGATTCGTGAAACCTTTCTCAGCAATGACAACATTCATGATTTTCGCACCGCCTGCTACGTCACCTCCATCAACAAAATCGCCCGTTCCTATCTGGATGTCGGGGCCTACTGAGCACCTCCTGGCGCTGCATAATAAATTCTGGCATTGCGCTGTGACCTGATGTCACAGCGGGCGTGACACGTTAGAATTGCGCGCATGATCCAATTTAAAAATCTCAGCCTGCGACGCGGCACCAAATTACTCTTCGAACAGGCCAGCTTTCAGATTCATCCCGGTCAGAAGGTGGGCATTACCGGCGCCAACGGCACCGGCAAATCAAGCTTATTCGCCCTGATTCTCGATGAACTGCACGCTGATTCTGGCGACTGCTTCTATCCCAAAGACTGGGTGATCGCCCATGTCGCCCAGGAAACCCCGGCTGACCATCGCCCGGCGCTCGAATACGTGCTGGATGGTGATGCCGAACTGCGCAAAATTGAAGCCGAGCTCGCCCGCGCCGAAGCCAGCAACGAAGGCCTGAAACTGGCGACACTGCACAGTCATTACGAGAATATCGGCGGTTACACCGCCGCCAGCCGCGCTGGACAGCTGCTATACGGACTGGGCTTCAAGGCCGGGGATGAAAACCGCGCCGTCAACGAATATTCCGGCGGCTGGCGCATGCGCCTGAATCTGGCCAAGGCGCTGATGTGCCGCTCGGACTTGCTGCTGCTCGACGAGCCCACCAACCACCTCGACCTTGATGCAGTCATCTGGCTGGAAAACTGGTTGAGCGCTTATACCGGCACGCTGCTGCTAATCTCACATGACCGTGATTTTCTCAACAACGTCACCAGCCACATCGCCCATCTGGAACACCAGCGCGTTACGCTCTATACCGGCAATTACAGCGCCTTCGAACGTCTCCGCGCCGAACATCTGGCGCACCAGCAGGCCGACTTTGAAAAACAGCAGCGCGAAATCAAACATATTCAATCTTATGTCGAACGCTTCCGCGCCCAGGCCACCAAGGCGCGGCAGGCACAGAGCCGCCTGAAAGCGCTGGAACGCATGGAAGAGATTGCGCCCGCGCATGTCGATTCGCCGTTTCACTTTTCCCTGCTGGAACCCGAAAAGCGCCCCAATACCCTGCTGCGCCTGGAAGCGGTTTCAGCCGGTTATGCTGACAGCGCCATCATCAATGATGTCGACCTCATCATTGTCCCCGGCGATCGCATCGGCCTGCTCGGCCCTAACGGCGCGGGCAAGTCAACGCTGATCAAACTGCTCGCCGGTTCCGAGCTGGACGGCTCCATCAAAATTCACAGCGGCTCGCGCGAACTCGCCAAAGAGACAAAAATCGGTTATTTCGCCCAGCATCAACTGGAGCAGCTGCATCCCGAACATTCCCCAGTGGAACATTTGAAGCAGCTCGACCCCAACGCCCGTGAAGCCGATCTGAGAAACCATCTGGGCGGTTTCGGTTTTTCCAATGACATGGCCCTGAGCCCGGTGGCGCCCTTTTCGGGCGGCGAAAAATCACGGCTGGTGCTGGCCATGCTGGTCTACCAGCGCCCCAACCTGTTGCTGCTGGATGAGCCTACCAATCACCTCGATCTGGAAATGCGCCAGGCGCTCGCCACCGCCCTGCAGGATTTTACCGGTGCCATGATCATCGTCTCACATGATCGCCACCTGCTGCGCGTTACCTGTGACCAGCTGCTGCTGGTTCATGACCGCTGCGTCAGTGAATTCCCCTTCAGCATGGACGAGTATCCAAAATGGCTCAGCGAGCAGAACAAGATCGCTAAACAACCCACGGAAAGTACGAGAGCCATGGAGGCACCCGACGCCAATAATGCCGACGCCAGAAAAGACAAGAAGCGTCAGCAGGCCGAGCTGCGCAAAAGACTACAGCCGCTCAGCAATAAAGTTAAAAAGGCTGAAACCGAACTGGACAAGCTCCACGCCGAGCAGACCGAGATGGAGCAGCAGCTCGCCGACGCTGATATTTACAGCGAGCACAATAAACAGAAACTACAGGCCTGCCTGCTGAAAAAAGCGGATCTTGACCAGCGCTGTGAAGCGGCCGAAAACCACTGGCTGGAAGCCAGCGAAGAGCTGGAGACATTGAGCAACAGTGGCTAAACCTCCGCTAAACCCCCCCGCTTTATGGCGTTTTAGCGGGAACATCCATGTTAGAATTCTGTCTCACCTATACGATTACCACAAACAACGCTAGGAGGTTGTCGGGTTTAGGGGGATTGAAGCGAGGGAGCGGGAGAGTGAGCACAAATTTTTCCGATTTTGAGGCGCATAGTTATTCTACGCAACGAAAAATCGGGGGAATTTGGGCCGCTCTCCCACTTCCGCAGCCTATTCATCCTGAATCCGACAGCCTCCTAGTAGCGGAGATGACTATGTCTGATGTCCAATTTAACAACCAGCTTACTGATGAAATCAATGTTTCACCCGAGGCCGTGAACCAATTGCTGGCCATTACCGAATCTGAAGAGGGTGTTAATGGCGTGCGTATTTTCGTCTCCGGCGGTGGTTGCAGCGGCATGACCTACGGCATGACCTTTGTCGATCGCCCTACTGAATATGACTGCGAATTGGACAAAGACGGCCTCAAAGTCTACGTTGATGCGGTTGCCATCGGCTACCTCAAAGGCGTCGAAATCGACTATCAAAATCAGGGCGCCAATGCCAGCTTCGTGTTCAAGAATGTATTCGCACAGACCGGCGGTTCCGGTGGCTGTGGCGGCTGCGGCTCCTCAGGCGCCTAAGCGTATAGCCGAACCCATCTGAAGACAACTGATTCCCGCCCCCGTGCGGGAATCAGTTTTTTAGGGAGGCTGTCGGGTTTAGGGGGATTGAAGCGAGGGAGTGGGAGAGTGAGCGCAAATTTTCCCAATTTTGAGGCGCATAGTTATTCTACACAACGAAAAATCGGGGAGCTTTGGGCCGCTCTCCCACTTCCGCAGCCAATTCATCCTGAATCCGACAGCCTCCTAGCCCCGGAAAATACATCAATGGAAAATGCGTCAAACTGCACGCTATGAAACAACGCTTCCTGCTCATCGCCCCGCCCAACAGCTACCGCATCGCGCCTTACCTCAATGCTGCCCGGCGCATGGGGCTGGAAGTGCTGATCGCCTCCAGCGGCAGACACTCCCTGATCACCGAAGTGCATGCCGGATTGCATATTGATCTGCGTGAGCCGCTAACAGCGCTGCAAACCATTCTCGCAGAAGCGCGCAGACGCCCCTTCACCGGGGTGCTGGGCAGTGATGACAGCAGCGTAGAACTGGCGGCCAGTGTCGCTGCCGAACTGGGGCTGGCACATAACCCGCCATCAGCGGCGCGTATCTCCAGTCGCAAAGATCTGGCCCGCTCCTGTCTGAGCTCAGGCGGTGCCGCCACGCCCCTGCACTGCCTGATCGACCTGAGTACAGCGCTGGAGCAGCAGATGGCAGGTCTGCCCTGGTCTGTGACCCGGCCCTGTGTTATCAAACCGCTGCACCTGTCTGCCAGTCGCGGGGTGATTCGCGTCAACAACCCGCAGCAATTTATCTCCGCCTGTGCCCGCATTAAAAATATCATTCAGCATTCCAGCGATGAATTGTGCAGGACCCATGTACTGGTCGAAGAATATATCGACGGCATCGAGGTCGCCTACGAAGGTTACCTGCACAACGGCGAACTCAATACCCTGACCATTTTCGACAAACCCGAGCCGCTCATCGGCCCCTATTTCGAAGAGACCATTTATGTCACCCCTTCGCGGCTGAGTGCTGAAATCCAGAACCATATTAAACAGACTGTGGCGCAGGCCTGTCAGATATACGGATTAAAAACCGGGCCGGTACACGCAGAGTTACGCCTCGACAAAAACAACAAAGCCTGGATACTTGAAGTCGCCAGCCGCACCATCGGCGGTGACTGCGCGCGCATGCTCGATGGCAGCAATGGCTTTAATGTGGAAGAGCTGACCATTGCACTGGCGATGAATCAGCCGTATGAAACCGAGGCCGACAAGCAGTGCCGGGGAGTTATGATGATGCCTGTTCACAAAGGCGGCATCCTACGACGCGTCGAAGGTTTAATTGCGGCCGGCGAGGTTAAGCACGTAGAGAGCGTCGACATTATTATTCGCGAAGGACATGAACTTGTGCCCTTACCCGAAGGCAATCAATACCCCGGCTATATTTTTGCGCGCGCTGATACGCAACAGGAAGTTATTCACGCCCTGCATAAATCTTTTTCAAAAATTAAATTTATAGTAGCGCCAGTTATTCGATAACTCACCGTAACGATCAACACTGTAACCACACCGATAATGTAGTAATGCAGCTATAAATTTAAATGGACTTTTCAATAATTACGTGCAAAATAATTCAGCATCATATCGAATAATTAAAAAAACTTTAGTTTCACAATTAAACGTTCTAAATGAACGGTTTCATCAACATCTACAACATGAACATAAGGTTCTGGCTTTCGGCTTAAAACAGGCTGAACTTGATGGCCAAAACCTTTTAGTGTAGAATGACTCGGATATTATTATGAGTACTCCTCAAAAACAGATAGATCTTCGCAAACCTATTTCTACTGACGGTGCTGCTGTGCACCGCCTGATTAGCCAGTGCCCCCCTTTAGATACTAATTCCATGTACTGCAACTTGTTGCAATGCACGCACTTCGCGGACACCTCGGTGGCAGCCGTTCAAGATAATGAACTGGTTGGATTTGTATCGGGATACATTATTCCGGAGCGTGCCGACACACTCTTTGTCTGGCAGGTTGCTGTGAGTGACAAAGCGCGTGGACAGGGTCTTGCAGGGCGCATGCTGCAACATCTTCTTGAACGACCGTTCTGCAAAACAGTACACAACCTGGAAACAACTATTACTGAATCGAATCAGGCCTCCTGGGCATTATTCGAAAGACTGGCTGACAATCTGGGCGGCGAACTCAACAAATCTATAATGTTTGATCGTGAGCAGCATTTTGCAGACGAGCACGACTCAGAACTTCTGGCTCGAATCGGCCCCTTTAAAAACACTTGAGCAATAACCCGTCCGAAGCCGCAGCATAACTAATTAATCCTTAATCTAATACAGAGGAATACCATGAAAATTTTTGATGAAATTGAATCTGAAGTACAGAGCTACGCACGATCATTTCCGCGTGTCTTCCATAAAGCTCAGGGTGAATTCCTCTATGACGAAGACGGCAAACAATATCTCGACTTTCTTGCTGGCGCAGGTACATTAAACTACGGCCACAACAACCCGCTGTTCAAGAAAGAATTACTGCAATACATTCAGGATGATGGTATTACTCACGGCCTGGATCTGCACACAAAAGCCAAGCGTGAATTTCTTGAAGCCTTTAGTGAAAAAATTCTCAAGCCGCGCAATCTTAACTACGTCATGCAGTTTACCGGCCCAACCGGTTCTAACGCGGTTGAAGCGGCATTAAAACTGGCGCGTAACGTAAAGGGACGTGAAAATATCATTGCCTTCACCAATGGGTTTCACGGTGTCAGCCTTGGCGCATTAGCCACTACAGGCAACTCACATCATCGTGGCGCTGCCGGCGTTAGTCTCAGCGGTACCTTCCGTATGCCTTATGACGGTTATTTAGGTGATGACATCGATACCAACGAATATCTGGATAAAGTGCTTTCAGATTCAAGTAGCGGTATTGATTTACCCGCCGCCGTAATTGTGGAAACAGTACAGGGTGAAGGCGGCATTAATGTTGCCAGTTTTGAATGGCTGCAAAATCTTGAAGCTGTATGTAGAAAACATGATATTTTATTAATTGTTGACGATGTACAGGCAGGCTGTGGACGCACTGGCACCTACTTCAGTTTTGAAGACGCCGGCATCAAACCCGACATCGTCACCTTATCCAAGTCACTGGGCGGCTACGGCACACCCTTTGCAGTAGTGCTGATCAAACCTGAACTGGATATGTGGAAACCGGGCGAGCACAACGGTACTTTCCGCGGTAATAACTTTGCGTTTGTTACTGCAAAATCCGCCATCGATCATTACTGGAGTGATGACAAATTCTCCAAAGAAGTTAAGCGTAAAGGCGAATACGTTGCACAACGACTACAAGAAATTGCAGGCAAATACGGCGAAGGTAATTTCTCTCACCGTGGTCGCGGCATGTTTCAGGGGCTCAACTGCGTCAACAAGAATATTGCCGGACAAATCACCCACCACGCATTCCAGCATGGCCTGATTATTGAGACCAGTGGCGCAGAGGATCAGATTGTTAAATTTCTCTGCCCATTAACCACCAGCGATGAAAATCTTAAGAAAGGCATTGATATTGTTGAGCAGGCGATTAAAGCCGTCTGTGCAAAAGAAGGATCAATTCCCGAAGAGAC
>JAGXGK010000002.1 GCA_024636785.1 Gammaproteobacteria bacterium | reverse complement strand
GCCATGTTGCAGCTGAGTAAGGAGCTGGAGCACGCGGTGATCGTTTCCATCATCTGTGATCGCGGTGATCGTTATATGTCCACCGGTGTTTTTCCCGCCTGATCATTTTTAGAGTCCTTATTTATGTCTGATAAACGTCATCGGCGACGTCGTAAACAACGTCTGCCGGAAGAAACTGTCCAGGTCGACATTGAAGCTTTATCCGCGGAAGGTCGCGGCATCGCGCACGTAGAGGGTCGAATCGTTTTCATCGAGCAGGCGCTGCCAGGTGAAACCGTGGTATTCAAATATACCAAGCTGAGCAAGAGCATTGCTGAGGGTCGTGCCATTGAAGTATTGCAGGCTTCGCCGCAGCGGGTGCAGCCCAAATGCAAAGCTTTTGCAATGTGTGGCGGCTGTTCACTACAGCACATGTCGACTGCGGCTCAGCTTGAGCTGAAGCAAAAAACATTTCTGGAGCATCTCGAACATATCGGCAAAGTCACCGCTGAGAATATATTGCCACCGCTGACCGGGCCGCTGTGGAATTATCGTCACAAAGCGCGTCTGGGCGTTCGTTACGTGCGAAAAAGAGAGCGGGTTATGGTCGGTTTTCGGGAAAGCAATTCGGCTTTTATTACCGACACCGAGCAGTGCGAAATTTTGCATCCCAGTGTCGGTTTTATTCTTACCGAGTTGTCGAATGCTATCGGGCGCATGCAACAGAAGGAGTCCATTCCTCAAATTGAAGTGGCAGTGGGGGACAATCAAACCGTGCTGGTGTTCCGGCACCTTGAGCCGCTGCCGGACACCGATAGAGCATTTCTGCGTGAACTGGCCGTGCAGCATGAGCTGGTGATCTATTTGCAGGCCGGCTCCCCCGATGAGCTGGAAGCGCTGCATCCGTTGCAGCCTGAACCGCTTTACTACGAACTGCCCAAACATGATGTTCGTATAGAATTTCAGCCCTCTGACTTTACCCAGATTAATCCCGAAATAAATCGTACTATGCTGGATCGCAGCATCGAACTTTTACAGCTCAACGAAAACGATCAGGTACTGGATCTGTTTTGCGGCCTGGGCAATTTTTCCCTGCCTATGGCGCGGCGGTGCGCACAGCTTACCGCTGTCGAAGGCTCAGAGGTGATGGTAAAAAAAGCACGCGATAATGCGGCTAAAAATAATATCGAGAATGTCGAATTTTATATGGCTGATCTGTATAGCGATGACATTGCATCAGCACCCTGGCTGAAGAAAAAGTACAACAAGATACTGCTCGATCCACCACGTTCCGGCGCTGATGCGGTGCTCAGGTATCTGGGTAAAATGGGGGCGGAACGCATTGTCTATGTCTCCTGTCACCCGGCAACGCTGGCCCGGGATGCGGGCGTGCTGGTTAATGAACTGGGTTACAGGCTGGCCGATGCCGGGATTATGGACATGTTCCCGCATACCAGACATGTGGAGTCTATAGCGGTTTTTGTTAAGTGAATTTTAATTAATTAAAACTGGTTGCGTATTTTAATCGTCTGGATAAAAGCGTCCACTGCAGAGGCGCGGAGACAGGCATAAATTAACTATAATTTTCTCTGCGCCTCTGCGGTAAAAAGCTTTAAAGCTTACTCGACATAAAAACCCATTCTCACCAGCGACTTCAATAACGTCGTTATTTTTATTGTTTTAATGCAGGTCTATCTGTGCCGGTGATAAATCATCGGCTTATTGTTTTTATATAGTTGGAAAACACCTGCTGTATCGCCAAGCCTTTGGCTCATTTGAATATTATTCGCCTCAATACATATGCGGCTGGCTTTCGCTCTGAAGAAAAATGCCGGCCATGGTGGCACCCATGCGTTTGGCCAGTCTATCCAGCAAGTCGTCGCGAACCGTGTAATTAACGACGTCTTCATGGCCGATAACTTCTCGCGCGACATAGCCGGCACTGGCCAGTTCATCGACCAGTCCGATTTTCAGACTCTGCTCTCCCGTCCAGATCAGTCCGGAAAACAGTCCTTCGGTCTCTGACTTCAGGCGATCACCACGGCCTTCTTTAACCGCGTTGATGAATTGCTGGTGAATGCTATGCAGCATAGTTTGTAGATGCTGGTTAGCTTCTTTATTGACCGGGGAAAAGGGGTCAAGCAGTGCCTTGTTTTCACCGGCCGTGAGCGTGCGGCGTTCTATACCCAGTTTTTTCATGGCTTCAACAAAGCCGAAGTTGTCCATGCGCACACCGATAGAGCCCACAATGCTGGCCTTGTCCGCATAGATTTTGTCGGCTGCCGCCGCGACGTAATAGCCCCCTGAGGCACACATATCGGTGATCACCGCATACAGCGGTGTGTCCGGGTATTCCTCGCGCAGGCGAATAATCTCGTCATAAATGTAGCCTGCCTGTACCGGTGTGCCGCCCGGGCTGTTAATGCGCAGTATCACCCCCATGGCGCTCTTGTCTTTGAAAGCGCTGCGCAACGCCGTGACAATATTGTCTGCACTGGCGATTTCATCCTCGGCAATGAGGCCGGTTAATTCGACCAGCGCGGTATGTTTGGCGCTTATTTTTTTCGTGGAGATGTCGCTGCTGGAGAACATGACCAGCAATGTGATCAGATAGCCGAAGGTTAGCAGCTTGAAAAAGATGCCCCAGCGACGTGAACGTTTCTGTTCGCGCAGGCTGGATTCAGCGAGTTTGGTGATAAGACTTTTTTCCCACTCCGGGTCTCGTTCATTCATAAGTTTGGCTTCATCTGTTTTTACAGCGGCTGATTAGGCGGTGCTAGATCGCGTGGGCTTTATTATGCGATAAAAAATTCGATAAATCTGCGATTCTGTCCAGGCATAATAAAGGCTTGTGTAGCAACAGTCTATCAACAGAGTGCGCGCCATGAGTGACGGCGACAGCGTCAATACCGGCGTTTTTAGCCATCGCCAGATCATGTCCGGTATCGCCGATCATCAGTGCCTGTTTGGCGGACATGCGGGTGTCATCGAGAATGCCCAGCAGCATTTCAGGGTGCGGCTTGGATCGGTTTTCACCGGCGCAGCGGGTCGCGCTGAAATAGTGCCCCACCGGATGCTCCGCCAGCGAATGCTCCAGGCCGAGACGGCTTTTGCCGGTGGCAATCGCCAGTGTAAAACCTCTGAGGTGCAGTTCATCCAGCATTTCGGCAACGCCTTCAAACAACGGTGCGGGAACTTTATTTTCGTGTAAATAGTGGTGGCGGTAGCGCTTGGCCATCTGTTCAATCAGGCTTTGGTGCTTGTCCGGGTGCAGCCCGGTAATGGCCTCCAGCAAGCCCAGGCCAATGACGCTGCGCGCCGCATCTTCAGTGATATCTTCACCGCAGACGAATTTGCTTGCCTCGCGCAGGCTGGTGGTGATTTGCTCGATGGAGTCGATGAGTGTGCCATCCCAGTCAAAAACCAGCAGGGAGTAGGGGGTGTCTAAACTGTTCATGATTCGAGATTTTTAAGTAACTGTTGTAAGTCAGGACTCATTGGCGCTTCGATGACCAGTGCCTGACTGGAAGTGGCCGTGTGAGCAGGCAGTTCCAGCCGCGCCGCGTGCAGAAACAGACGCTTGAGGCCGCGTTTTTTCATGGCCTTATTAAATTCACTGTCGCCGTATTTCCTGTCACCGGCAACAGGGTGGCCTGCAGTCGCCGCATGGACACGAATTTGATGGGTTCGACCGGTGTCGATTTTAACTTCCACCAGACTGGCGTCAGCATAAATTTTGCGGGTCTCGAAGTGGCTGGTGGCGTGCTGGCCATCTTCGTTGATTTCAACCATGTGTTCGCCGCTGCGCATAGCTTTCTTCAGGGGAGCATCAATGGTGTTGGTGCCGTGCCAGTGTCCGGCGACCAGCGCCAGATAATATTTGCCCAGGCCCGACCGGGTTTCATCGCGCAATAATTCATGCAGCCAGAGTAAGGCGGTTCTGTTTTTGGCGATGAGCAGACAGCCGCTGGTCTCGCGGTCGAGGCGATGAACCAGTTCCAGAAACTGTTCAGGGTGCTGCTGCTTCAGCGCTTCGATGACGCCGAAGGCAAGGCCGCTGCCGCTGTGCACGGCGATACCGGACGGCTTGTTGAGCATTAGCAGATGCTCGTTTTCGAATAGGATGCAGGACTCAATCAGTTCGATTACCGAATCGGGAACCACTGCTGCCTGCTCGTTATTAATGCGGGCAGGAGGGATGCGGACATAATCATCCAGCTTTAATTTGTAATCGGGTTTTTTACGACCGCTGTTGACCCGCACCTGGCCACTGCGCAAGAGCTGGTAGACATGACTTCGGGGTACACCCTTGAGCTGGCCGAGCAAAAAATTGTCGATGCGCTGGCCGGCATGGTGGTCGTTAATTTGAACTATTTTGGCGCTCTGGTGGTCGGATTTCATGTGGATTAAAGCCAGAGTTTGTATGAATGTATGATTTTGATGCCTTTATAGCGCTTTCAGGTTGACCGTAGGGCTGCATTTTGACAGACTTCATACTGCTTGTGCTAGCGCAAGCTATGATAACCACTAAGGATCTTTTCGACGACTCCATTTAAAAGGTAAGTCATCAAGGAACATTTCCACGCTGTGACAGCGAAGAAAGTGCCACGAATAGCGTGGCCAGCAGGCCTCATTGGGAGGTCGGGCATACTAAAATTTACATATTCGCATATCTATGTACAGGTTGCGGATAGTGTTAATAAGAGAAAACAAACATTTAATGTATACCTCAGCTTTATTTGCCGGAATCAATTTCACATTGCCTGAAATAGGCGTATTGGGAGCTTTAATCGCTCTGACCGGTACGGTATTTGTTCAGGCTTTAAGTCATGTGCGCCTACTAAAAATGGCCGCCATCGGTGAAGCGAAGCTGAGATCACCCTCAGGTTTAATAAACAATGAAAAGAATTTTAATCAACGCGACTCAGAAAGAAGAGATTCGTGTGGCCATGGTCGATGGTCAGCAACTCTACGATCTAGATGTCGAAATATCCTCTCAGGAGCAGAAGAAAGCCAACGTTTACAAAGGTAAAATTACCCGCGTAGAACCCAGTCTGGAGGCCTGCTTCGTCGATTACGGCGCGGATCGGCATGGTTTTCTGCCTTTTAAGGAAATATCCCGCAGTTACTTCACCGAAGAGGCGCTAAAAGCCGGTGGTCGCCCCGATATTCGTGCCGCGATTGCTGAAGGCACGGAAGTGGTCGTTCAGATTGAAAAAGAAGAGCGTGGCAACAAAGGCGCGGCATTAACCACCTTCATCAGTCTGGCCGGGCGTTTCCTCGTGCTGATGCCGAATAATCCTCGTGCCGGCGGTGTTTCACGCCGTATCGAAGGCGAAGACCGCAGTACCATCCGCGAAGCCATGAGCCAGCTGACCATTCCTGATGGTATGGGTATGATTGTGCGTACTGGCGGTATCGGCCGTTCGGTCGAAGAGCTGCAATGGGATCTGGATTACCTGTTACAGCTCTGGGATGCGTTTGAAAGTGCCGCCTCAGACAGACCGGCACCCTTCCTGATTTACCAGGAGAGCAACGTCATTATTCGCGCCCTGCGAGATTATTTCAGAAATGACATCAACGAAGTGCTGATCGATTCGCTGGAAGTGTTCGAAACTGCCAAGCAGTTCATTGAGCAGGTCATGCCTAATCGCATTAACAAGATCAAGCTTTATGAAGATAACGTGCCCATGTTCAACCGGTTCCAGATTGAGAATCAGATCGAATCGGCCTATCGGCGTGAAGTGCAGCTGCCCTCAGGCGGGGCGATTGTTATCGATCATACCGAAGCGCTGATTTCCATCGACATTAACTCGGCGCGCGCCACCAAAGGCAGCGACATTGAAGAGACCGCACGCAACACCAATCTTGAGGCGGCGGACGAGATTGCCCGTCAGTTACGTTTGCGTGATCTGGGTGGGCTGGTGGTAATTGATTTCATCGACATGATGGCGGCGCGCAATCAGCGCGAAGTTGAAAACCGTCTGCGTGACGCGGTGGCGATTGACCGTGCGCGGGTACAGATTGGCCGTATTTCACGTTTCGGCCTGCTGGAGATGTCACGTCAGCGCCTGAAGCCTTCTCTGGGTGAAGCGACGCAAATTGTATGTCCACGCTGTAGCGGTAACGGCACCATTCGTACTGTTGAGTCACTGGCGCTGTCGCTGGTGCGTATCGCCGAGGAAGAAGCGCTCAAGGAGAGCACCGGTCGCGTTGAAGTGCATGTGCCGGTCGATGTAGCGACTTTTATGCTGAATGAAAAACGCAAGGCCATTGCCAATGTTGAAAGTCAGACGGGTGTGCACATTCTGGTTATCGCCAGCACCGCGCTGGAAACGCCGCAGTACCGCGTTGAACGTGTTCGCAAGGATGAGATGGCGGATAGCAGTGAATTAGCCAGTTACCAGCAAACGGATGTCATTGATCAAACTTACAATCCTGATCAGCATAAAGAAAAAGTGATTCAGCCTGAGCGAGCGGCGGTTGCAACCATTATGCCTACTCAGCCTAAGCCAGCGGCGTCGGCATCGGTCGTTGCCGAGAAAATAAATTCAAAAGGATTTCTGGCGACCATCGTCTCGTTGTTTAAGGGTGATGATCAGGAAAAAACCCCCGCAGAGGATAAGAAACGTCCTGTTGCGTCTCAGGGTGGTAACCGAGGCGGACGAGGACGCGGGCAGGCGCAGAAAGGAGGCGCTCGTCGTCGTCCTGCGCAGGGTCAGCAACAGGATAAGGCGTCGAAGGGTAGCAAACCACAGACGCAAAAAGGCGGCGGCAAGAGCAAACAGCCGGCGCTCAAGGAGGAGAGTAAGGCTGCTGAGGCAGTGAAAGACGAGAAATCCGAGCAGGCGCCATCAAGTCGCCGTGGTCGTCGGGGAGGCAGTCGCCGGCGTCGGGATAATCGTGATAGACCTGCCGAACAGGAAGCTCAGGCTCAGCAGGATCAGAGCACACCGAATCAGGCTGCTGAAGCGAAAAGTGCGCCATCGCAGCCGGTTCAGGATCAGGTTAAAATCGAACAGGACAAGCTGAAGCAGGCAAACAAGCCCCGGCAGCCTAAGCATGAACAACAGGCGCCTGAGACTCAATCGTCGGCGGTGCCGCAGGCAGACACAGTCACGCCTTCAAAGGATTCCGGAAATGCCGTGGAAAAACCCAGACGCGAAATTAGCGGCAACATTTCCGCATCCTCCAGGGCCGCAGCGTCGGCTTCTGTCGCAACACCTGCGGCAACGGAGTCACCTGCGCCCGTAGCTGCACCGGCATCTACACCCAAAGTAACGCCTGCTCCTGTAGCTGCGGCACCTGCTAAGGAAAAAATAGAAAAGGAAACTTCGAGCGAATAGGTTTAAATAGTATGATGTTTTTGCAGGTGGGCGATCAGCCCATCTGCAGCCTCTTCGATCAGATCGAGCACCGTTTCAAAGCCGTTGCCGCTGCCATAATAAGGGTCAGGTACTTCTTTGACGCGGGTGTTGGCTGAGAAGCTCAGAAAGGGGTGAACCTTGTTTTCCAGTCCAATCGGGCAGATAGCCTGTAGATCGTCCATATTGCTCATATCCATGGCAATAACATAATCAAACTCCTCAAAATCATCCGTATTCACTTTGCGCGCACGTTGCGAGCTCAGGTCTATATTACGTTTGCCGGCGGCTTGCTGTGAGCGAGTATCAGGCTGCTTGCCGATATGATAAGCATGGGTGCCTGCAGAATCGATATAAATTTTTTCGCTCAGACCTGCTTCAGTAACTTTATGTCTGAATACGCCCTCGGCGGTGGGTGAACGACAGATATTGCCCATGCAGACAAACAGAACTTTAATCATATTTCAGGTTTCCGGAAAAGATTGGTTTATAAATAATAGAGGATGCTTTTTTCGGTATCTAAATATGAGCCCGTTTTTCTTTCGCGGATTTTAGTCATAAGTGCGCCGGACGTCGCGCACTTATGACTAAAATCCGCGTTTATTAAAAAAGTGCATTTTAAATTTAATAATCAGGCAATGATAAAAGCATCGGGCTAAATATTGGCGGTAAGTTTTAATGCTAACAACTTAACTCAAAATGCTCATTATACGCAGGAGTAAAAGGCTATAAAAGTAAAATGTCTAATTGGAGTTACTTGATCAATGCCGGTAAATATTAGAATGGTTTCCATCGAAACTTTGCTGGTCTAACAGCTGCCCAGGTGTAGGGGGCTTCGGTTAGCGCTCGCTGAATATCATCCGCTGCGTGTTTCAGATTCCAGTTAGATGCCCGGTATTACCTGGCACATCTCAATGCCCGGGTTAGCGATGAACCTGCTAATCCGTTAATATACGCCACCTTATTTCAATAAAAACTGAATAACCATGCTGCACATATACAATAGTCTGACGCGTAAGAAAGAGATTTTTACCCCTATTGAGCCGGGCAAGGTGAAAATGTATGTCTGTGGCATGACGGTTTATGACCTGTGTCATCTGGGGCATGCGCGAGTGCTTGTGGTTTTTGATGTGGTGACGCGTTTTCTGCGCCACAGTGGCTATCAGGTTCATTATGTTCGCAATATTACCGATATCGATGACAAGATTATTGCGCGAGCGAATGAAAACGGTGAGGACTTTAATGTCCTTACAGCGCGTTTTATTCAGGCTATGCACGAGGATGCCGCTGAGCTGGGCGTGCTGCCGCCCGATGAAGAGCCAGCAGCAACCGCTTCCATGGCCGGTATTATCAGTATGATCGAAACCCTGATCGAAAAAGGCCACGCCTACGCGGCTGATAATGGCGACGTCTATTACGACGTCAGCTCCTTTGAAAATTATGGCCGGCTGTCCGGCAAGCGTCTGGAAGATCTGCGCGCGGGTGAGCGGGTTGCAGTGGATCTGAATAAAGATGATCCTCTGGATTTTGTGCTGTGGAAGGCTTCCAAACCTGATGAACCTTCCTGGGATTCACCCTGGGGCAAGGGCCGTCCCGGCTGGCATATCGAATGTTCGGTCATGTCCACCTGCTGTCTGGGCAACCATTTTGACATTCACGGCGGTGGCCAGGACTTGCAGTTCCCGCATCATGAAAATGAAATCGCCCAGTCTGAAGCGGCCACCGGCGAGAAGTTTGTCAATCTGTGGATGCACAATGGTTTCGTGCGTATCAATGATGAAAAAATGTCCAAATCACTGGGCAACTTTTTTACCGTGCGCGAAATTCTGAAGCTGTATCAGGGTGAAGAGATCCGCTACTTCGTTCTGGCCAGCCACTATCGCAGCCCCCTGAACTACTCTGACCAGTTACTGGATTCGGCTCGGTCATCATTAACCCGCCTGTACAACGCTTTGCGGGGTTTGGAACTACCATCGCTAAAGGCGGGCGAAGACGAGGCCGAGACCCGGTTTAACAGTGCCATGGAAGATGATTTCAACACTTCAGAGGCCATCGCCGTATTGTTTGATCTGGCCGGGCAGGTGAACCGGTTGCGTGAAACCGACCCCGGGAAGGCGGCACGCACAGCGGCGTTATTGAAAAAACTGGGCAATGTATTAGGTCTGCTGGAAGCTGATCCTGAAGCTTATTTGCAGGGGAGCGCCGGTGAAGCTGTGGATGTGGTGCGCATCGAGGCATTAATTCAGCAGCGGCTGGATGCCCGGGCGAACAAGGACTGGGCCGAGGCGGATCGAATTCGTGATGAGCTGAATGTATTAGGTATTGAACTGGAAGATAAGGCGGGTTCGACCAGCTGGCGCCGGGCATAAGCAGCGATTTCGGCAATCAGCGTGGCATCAGAAAAGAGAGGCGTTGAAGCAGGGTGCAAAAGCGATCATCAGTGCGGTTCAGTGCGCCGGAATAAAAGCGCGCCAATATGGCTAACTGTTCCTAACTACTTGTAACTGTGGCCTAATCCGGCTAGACTTCGCGCCCAGTCAATTTGACTATCCTTGCTCCACCATATTGATGGGGGGCTTTAACCCAAGAGGAATATTATGCGACACTACGAAATAGTGTTTCTGGTTCATCCTGACCAGAGCGAACAAGTTACAGCTATGATCGACCGCTATAAAGGCATGATCGAAACAAATGGCGGAAAAATCCACCGTATTGAAGATTGGGGTCGACGCCAGTTGGCCTATCCGATCAAGAAAATCTACAAAGCTCATTATGCGCTGATGAATATCGAGTGCGATGAAGCCACGCGCGAAGAACTCGAAACCGCTTTCCGTTTTAATGATGCCGTTATTCGTAGCATGATTATGAAGTGTGATGAAGCGCGCACAGAAATGTCACCGCTGGCCAAAGCCAAAGCTGAAGAGGATGCCGCGCCAAAGCGTGCCCCACGTGTTGAGACGGCTGAAGCAAGCGATCCCGAAAAAACAGAGAAATCGGTTGAGGATGAAGCGGGCAAAGACGCAGCAGCTCCTACCGAAACAACCACTGCTGAGTAAGCGAGGAAAAATATAATGTCATCCTATTTTAGACGTAAGCGTTATTGTCGTTTTACTGCAGAAGGAATCACGCAATCAGATTATAAAGATCTCGAATTTCTGAAGAGCTATATTTCAGAAAGCGGAAAAATTGTACCCGCGCGTATTACTGGCACCAAAGCCAAATATCAGCGTCAGGTTACACGCTCGATTAAACAGGCTCGTTATCTGGCGTTATTGCCTTATTCGGATAGCCACGGTTAATTGTTTCAATAACTGAAGAACTGTTATTGATGCAGTCTTTATATAGAGGCTTGCAACAGATACATGGTATTTCTGGCTAGATTCATCCTTAAAGGCCCGAGTCAGGCAGCATTAGTGGCGGCAACAACAGCTATGCTGGGTGTTCTCGTCGCGCCTGCTATCTGGTTAAGCGCTGCAGCGATAGCGCTGGTTGCTCTGGTTAAAGAGGGGCGACAGGCGCTGATAGTGACGGCAATAGCTGCGGTTGGCACCATGTTGTTTGCCAGCCTGATATTTGCCTCGCCGTCAATGAGCCTTTATTTTGTGCTGGCGGCCTGGTTACCAGTGTTGATTGCCGCCCGGTTGTTGCGCCATGTTTCACTCGAGGCCAGCTTGCAGGCAATGGCAGGACTGGCGCTGGTGGCGATCACCGGGCTATACAGTTTTTTTCCGGAGATGGGAGAAATCTGGCGCGAGCCGCTGGATGTAATGGTGCAGCAGCTGCTCGAAAGCTCACCGGAACAGTTTAATATCGAGTCACTGCGTGAAATTCAGGAATGGGTCATCAGAATGATGCCCGGATTTCTGGTTAGCAGCGTTTTTCTGGGTACTCTGATCAGTCTGTCTCTGGCCCGTTGGTGGCAGTCGGCGATTGTGAATCCAGGCGGATTCGGCAGGGAGTTTCAGGCGCTGGCGCTGGGTAAGATTTCAGCGATGATTGCACTGGCGATTATCACCGTTGCATTACTGGCAGGTTCCGCATTATGGTACGCTATGTTGTTGATTGTTCTGGTGTTATATACGACGCAGGGCATGTCAGTATTGCATGCCGTGTTCAAGGGGAGGCAGCTGAATAAAATTTGGCTGTATCTAATTTATCTGGCAATGTTTTTATTGCCGGAAGTGGTGGCAATGCTGATTCTATTTGGAATCGCAGATGCCTGGGTAGACTTTAAAAGGCGATTGATTACTGTTTAATCGATTGCCTGATTTACTAATAGAGGTTATGAACGATGGAAGTCATTTTAGTTGAAAAAATTGATCGACTGGGTGGATTGGGCGATCTGGTTAATGTGAAATCGGGTTTTGCACGCAATTACCTTTTGCCAAGCGGCAAAGCGAAAGTGGCTACACCGGCTAATGTTGCCGAAGTTGAAGCACGTCGCGCCGAATTTGAAAAGAGCGCAGCGGATGCTCTGGCCGCGGCTGAAGCCAGGCGCGATCAGCTGACCAAACTGGAAGTGAGTATCTCCTCCAAATCGGGTACTGAAGGTCGTTTGTTTGGTTCAGTGGGTAATGCCGATATCGCTGAGGCAATCACCGTAGCCGGCGTTGAAGTGGCTAAGCGTGATGTACGTCTGCCGGAAGGCCCCATTCGCCTTGCCGGTGACTATGAGATCACCCTGCATCTGCATGCTGATGTCGATGCCGTGGTAAAAATCACTGTTATTGGTGATGAAGGCTAGGAGGCTGTCGAATTTAGGATGAATTTGCTGCGGAAGCGGGAGAGCAGCCCAAATCTCCCCGATTTTTCGTTGCGTAGAATAACTATGCGCCTCAAAATCGGGAAGGTTTGTGCTCACTCTCCCACTCCCTCGCTTCAATCCCCCTAAGCCCGACAGCCTCCAGGTATTTTTCGAAGATGGCGTGTTTTACCGGGCTGTTCGACCTGAGCAATCGGCAAAACAGGCATTTTTAGAATTAACTTTAATTTGTTAGTAAAAAAAGGCTCGCCTGATGGTGAGCCTTTTTCGATTTTATGGCACTATTAGCGTATGTCCGATACCGTTACTTTTCCTGCTTCTAAACGCCCCGATGGCCTCAAGGCGCCACCACATTCCATCGAGGCAGAGCAGGCCGTCATAGGCGGCTTGTTGCTGGACAACCGCGCCTGGGAGAAAATCGCCGACCGTATTTATGAAAAGGATTTCTATCGCCAGGATCATCGGATGATTTTCAGAGCCATCGGTGCACTGGAGGCCAAGAGTCAGCCCTTTGACGTAGTTACGCTCTCCGAATGGCTGGCGCAGAATGAAGAGCTCGAAGATGCCGGAGGGCTGGCCTATCTGGGGCGTCTGGCCAAAGATACGCCCAGCGCCGCGAATATTCTGGCCTACGCCGATATTGTGCGCGAGCGTTCGGTATTGCGGCAGTTGATCGATGTCGGCACCGATATCGCCGACAGCGGCTTCAGGCCCGAAGGCAGGGACTCCACCGAGCTGCTCGAAAATGCCGAGAAAAGCGTATTTGCCATCGCGGAGCAGAAAGTGCGCGGCCAGACCGGGGTTAGAGCCATCAGTCAGGTGCTGGCCAAAACCGTGGAGCAGATTGATCATCTGTTTGAAACTAAAGGTGCGGTCTCCGGCGTATCTTCGGGGTTTGTCGATCTGGATAAACAAACCACCGGCTTTCAGGCGGGGGATCTGGTGATTGTCGCAGGTCGGCCTTCGATGGGTAAGACCACCTTTGCGATGAATGTGGCTGAATCAGCCGCCATTTCCGGCAAGCTGTCTGTCGCCGTGTTCAGCATGGAGATGCCCGGCGAACAACTGGCGATGCGCATGATCTCTTCGCTGGGGCGCATCGATCAGCACCATATTCGTACCGGTGAACTCACCGATGAAGACTGGCCGCGCATCACCTCTTCGATCCACATGCTTTCTGAAACCAAATTGTTTATCGACGATTCACCGGCGATGTCGCCGAGTGAAGTGCGCGCCAGAGCCCGGCGTATCAAGCGCGAGCATGGCCTGGGTCTGATTGTTATCGATTATCTTCAGTTGATGCAGATTTCCGGCGGCAGTGAGAACAGAGCCACCGAAATTTCCGAGATTTCACGCAGCCTGAAAGCGCTGGCCAAGGAGTTGGCTGTTCCGGTCATCGCCCTGTCTCAGCTCAATCGCAGTCTTGAGCAACGCCCGGACAAGCGTCCGGTAATGTCCGATCTGCGTGAGTCGGGCGCGATCGAGCAGGATGCGGATATCATTCTCTTCGTCTATCGTGATGAGGTTTACAACGAAGACAGCGAGCAGAAGGGCACGGCTGAAATCATCATCGGCAAACAGCGTAATGGTCCTATTGGTAAAGTGCGCCTGACCTTCCACGGAAAATACACCCGCTTCGATGACCACATACCCGAAAAATACAGCAATGAGGGTTTTTAAATAGGCTTTGACGCCCATTTTCAGCTTCGATCATGATGCGCACAAGAACCGCACAAATCTGCATTGATAGTGAAGCGCTCCGTCATAATTTCCAACGCGTAAAAAGCCTGGCCGGTGACAGCAAAATCATCGCCGTGATCAAGGCCAACGCTTACGGTCACGGCGTGCAGGCGGCGGCCGATGCATTCTCTCAGGCCGATGCCTTCGCCCTGGCCACCGCCGGTGAAGCCATCGCCCTGCGCCAGTCAGGTGTTACCAGGCCCCTGATTGCACTACAGGGCTGCTTCGATAGCGAAGAGCTGAAAACACTGTCCGAACTGAATATTCAGACGGTGGTTCATCAGCCCCATCAGATCGCACTATTAGAGCAGTGTCCCGGACTGAAGCTGGATGTGTGGCTGAAGGTCGATACCGGCATGCATCGACTGGGCATACCGCTGGCAATGGTGGAGGCCGCATATCAGAAACTTCGGGCTTGCAAATCGGTCAGGCATCTCCGTTTGATGAGTCATCTGGCGAATGCCGATGAGCCGGATCACGCCAAAAATGATGAGCAGCTCTCAGCCCTTGATCGCTTACATAAAATGCTTAACCTGGAGACCAGCATGGCCAATTCCGCGGCACTGGTGGCGCTGTCGGAAAGCCGTCTGCAATGGGTGAGGCCGGGCATCATGCTCTATGGCTCGTCACCCTTGTCGGCCAAAACCGCTGCTGAGCTGGATCTGAAAGCGGCGATGAATTTTGAGTCGAAACTGATTGCAGTACAGCAACTGGAGCAGGGCGATGAGATTGGCTACGGCAGCACCTGGCAATGCCGGCAGGCCATGAGGACAGGCATCGTGGCGGCAGGTTATGCGGACGGCTATCCGCGCCATGCCCCATCGGGCACGCCGGTGTGGATTAACAACAGCCTCTGTCCTCTACTGGGTCGGGTCTCCATGGACAGCCTCTGCGTCGATCTGCGAGGCGTAGCCGCTGAAGTCGGTGATAGGGTCGTGCTCTGGGGTAAAGAGCTGTCAGTGGATGTGGTGGCGGAGCATGCTGGCACTATCAGCTATGAGCTGTTGTGTCACGCCGGTTCAGGCTTTGTATCCTCGACAGTATAATTGCATTGCTCAATGTTATATCTGCATCCACGTTTAAACCACGGATTCAGGTTATAGCTATAACAGATAGCGCCCTTTAAGCTTACATTTCTTATCGGGTGGTCTATTTTAGTCAGAGAATATTATTTTAAAATAATGCATGCAACGACGTGTTTTTAGGGAGTGGAGAATGAATAGTAAAAATTTTTTGGTTTCAGTATTGCTGCTGACTTTGGTTTCACTGGCCGGTTGTAGCGGCAGTACCGCGATGTTTCGCGGTGATATCAGCCATACCGGGAAGATGACCGATTCAGGCCCTACTTCTCTGGATAAGCTGGTCTGGAAACATAATTTCCCGGGCAAGGTTTATGCCTCGCCCGTGGCTGATGGCAACAATGTTTATCTCGGTAGTAACGATGGTCAGCTGTATGCGCTTGACCAGAACAGCGGCAGCATCAAGTGGAGTTTTAGAACTGGTGGTAATGTCGAGTCATCGGTTGCACTGGCAGACGGTTATCTGTTTATCGGCAGCTGGGATAATAACTTATATGCCGTTAATGCCGAAACGCGTGCAGTGCACTGGAAATTCCCGGTTAAAGGGCCGATCTCTTCTTCACCGCTGGTTCATCAAGGCACGGTTTATGTTGGTGCCGAAGATGGCAAAATGTACGCGATTGATATCGAGACCGGCAGGGAGAAATGGCAGTTTGACGCCGAAGGTGGGATTTACAGTTCGCCGGCGATGAAAAATGATCTGATTTTTTTCGGCACGCTCAAGGGCATGATGTACGCCGTGAATGCTGAAAGTGGACAGGAGTTCTGGCGCTTCCCGCTACGCAACAAAATACATTCATCGCCCGCCGTCGATGATGAAAATGTTTACTTCGGCAGCGATGACAAGTATCTATATGCGGTTAGTATAAAAACCGGTCAGCAGACATGGCGTAAGAAAACAGCAGGTCAGGTATTGTCTTCACCGGCCCTCAGTGGCGGCCGGGTTTTTGTCGGCAGCAAAGACGGTTATATCTATGCCTATGACAGAGAAACCGGTACCCGTGAATGGGAGTATCGTACTCAGGGGCCGGTTTTTTCATCACCCGTGATTGCATCCGGTGCCATCTATATTGGCAGTACCGATCATAATCTCTACGTATTAAATGAATCCGATGGTAGCCTGATGTGGAAGTATAATACTGGAAACAAGATTTTTTCATCGCCCGTGGTCAGCAATGGTAAAGTGTTTTTCAACAGCGTTGACGGTGCTTTGTACGCGGTTAAATAAAAGTGGGTGGGCTGGCAGTTATTACGCCATAAATAATTTGTACTGGATTATTGAGAAAGGTGAGAAAAAAATATTCACCGCAGAGGGTGCAGAGAAAAACTTAATTAATCTACTTATAATTTTTTATTTTGCTGCATTACATGCAGTAAAAGTGAATATGACTTTATAAAAAATTATTTCTCTGCGCCCTCTGCGTCTCTGCGGTGAACGCAGTTTTAAATAGCTGCTTGCCATCTTATGGACGCAGCTTATCGCTCCAGATATTTAAGCTTGCCCTCAACACCGTCCCACTCCTCCGCATCCTCCTGCGGATCCTTGCTCTCGTTGATCACCGGCCACTCGCGGCTGAGTTCAGCGTTCAGTGCCAGATACTCAGCCTGATCTGCGGGCAGGTCATCATCGGCAAAGATGGCCTCAGCCGGACACTCAGGCTCGCACAGGGTGCAATCAATACACTCTTCAGGATCGATTACCAGAAAATTGGGCCCTTCATGGAAACAGTCAACCGGACAAACATCAACACAATCAGTGTATTTGCATTTAATGCAATTTTCACTCACTACATAAGTCATGGTCTGGCTCCTAAAACTGGTAAATAAAACAACAGGCGAAATATTAGCACAGTGAATGCTGCACGGGTGGCTATAGATAGTTTAAAATCGGTTCGAATTTTTGAATAACTGCATGGAGAGATAATGACAACTATAAGAAAAGCTGTATTCCCTGTTGCCGGACTGGGTACTCGATTTCTACCGGCGACCAAAGCGGTTGCCAAAGAGATGCTCACCATTGTTGACAAGCCGCTGATTCAATATGCGGCGGAAGAGGCCGAGAAAGCAGGTATTGATACGCTGATTTTCGTGCTGGGGCGAACCAAAAATTCCATCATTGACCATTTTGATAAGGCCTATGAGCTGGAAAGTGAGTTAGCCCTTCGTAATAAAACGGAATTATTGAAAATTGTCAAAGATACCGTGCCTGAGGGGGTCAATTGCGTCTTTATTCGCCAGTCTGAAGCGCTGGGACTTGGACACGCCGTTCTGTGTGCTGAAGCTGTAGTGGGTAATGAGCCGTTTGTGGTGATTTTGCCGGATGATCTGATCGATAGTGAAGGCGATAACTGCACCCAGCAGATGATGGATGTTTATGATGAATACGGGTGTTCGGTGATCGGCACACAAACCATTAATATCTCCGAGAGTAATCATTATGGCATGGTTGCCGGGCCGATAATTAGAGACGGTCTGTCAAGGGTCGATGAAATTATTGAAAAACCTTTACCCGCGGAAGCCCCTTCTGATCAAGCCATCGTCGGGCGTTACATACTCACGCCTGCTATTTTTGAGGTATTAAAAACCACTGAGCGCGGTGCCGGTGGCGAGATTCAGCTCACTGATGGTATTGCCGAACTGCGTAAACGGGAAGAGGTTTATGCTTACAGCTTCGTAGGCAAGCGTTATGATTGCGGCAGTAAAATCGGCTATCTAAAGGCCACCGTCGAATATGCGCTCAAGCATAATGATCTGGCGGATGAATTCAGGCAATATCTGCGGCAGGTGAGCGTATAAAGCGCTACTTTTAACCTGAATCCATGTTTAAACATGGATGCATGGTGCTGGATATTGGTTTCACAGGGGTTTCAAAAAATCTTAGCTTCACCCATAGGTTAAGCGGGCATTTTTTGATCCGCTGTGGAACCAGGAGCTTGTGGCAGGCGCCGCGGTTAAGCTACGGATTCAGGTTTAAGTATCGGCAGAAATAAAAAAGGCCAGCTATATGCCGGCCTTTTCATGTTTGGCTCCCCGACCGGTCGCTACTGGGAACCATTCTGTTGAAACTGGTGTACCCTAGCAAATCCAGAGCTAATGCGGCTTAGGGGCTGAAGATATTAGGGGGAGAAAGCAAAGTTTCAGCTTTCAAATGTTGGTATTTGTATACAAAGGGCTGTTATCGACCCGAAACGGACTGTCACGGTGTGGCTTTCGTTAGTCCGCCTACACCACACAACGGACTTTTCAGGAAAAAATTCAGTTAAACAGCTGTTATTGCCATTTAACTGTTCCTAAGAAGTAGTAACATACTATCCCTCATTTCAAAAACTAAGTGGATACCATGACAGTTGGCCTAAATAGTCGTTACGGCTTAAATCCTGCGCATAGTGAAGTGGTAGAGGCGTGCAAAATTATTGAGCCATGCAATGCCTTAGACATGGGCAGTTCCAATGGACGTAATGCCTTATACATGAGCCAGCTTGGCTTTAACGTAGTCGCGGTAGATAACAGCCCCAGCGCTATTGATATGCTGCAGCAAATTGTGAGCGACGAGGGGGTAGCCAACATTAAGGCACAGGTGTACGACATCAATAATGCTGGGCTTGGTGTGGATTATGGCTTTATTGCCTGCACCGTAACCTTAATGTTTCTCGACCCAGCTCGTGTTGATGCGGTTATTGCCGATATGCAAGCGCGTACTCTGCCCGGCGGTTATAACCTGATTATTTGCGCTATGAGCACTGAAGAGCACCCATGCCCAGCCAACTTCCCTTTTACCCTAAGAGCAGGGCAGTTGCGTGAGGCTTACGAGGGGTGGGAGCTGATTAAGTACAATGAAGATTTAGGTACTATGCACAATGGCGCGCAATTGCAGTTTGCGACCATGTTGGCGCGGAAACCTGCCTAGTTAAATGAATGACGAAGGTCGTTGTTACCTCGGCGGCCGACACAACCACGCGCATAAAGAATCAACAGGCCATCTCGCCATAACTAAAATCAATCGAGTGTCCGCTTCTGGCCGATAGCGGTCTGTCGCAAAAAATAGAATTATTTATTATCAAGCTCAATTATATCCCCATTAGTCTCACCTAGCTCAATAGCTGCAGCAACTTCAGCCTGCTGGCGGGTATAGTTTGACCCTTCCATCAAGTCTTTAATAATTGTTTCTTTATCGGGTTTGGGAGTATTGTCTTCCATTGAAGGGGCTCCATTTTCTGTAAGACCGGCTTTTTTCATTCCTAATTCAAGCAGGCTTTTTTCGATTTGTTTTCTAAAAATCTGGACAAAAGCTTTTGCATCGATCTTTAATCCACCACCTTTAGGGATATTATCTGTGAGGGTGAGTTTCGAGACATCTGTTCTTGTCCTGCGAATCTTCTTTTTTGGTTTTGTCATGTTGGTTCCCCCCGATCTGATCGCTAATGGGAACCAAAAATTTACTTTAATATCAGCTAGTTAGCAACAACGGGTTTTGGTGCTTAGGGGGATTTAGTTTGGGAGGGGGTTACAACCAATTGAAAACAAAGGTGTTTTCAATTGGTTGTGGAATTTGGCTCCTCGACCTGGGCTCGAACCAGGGACAAACGGATTAACAGTCCGTTGCTCTACCAACTGAGCTATCGAGGAATGGTGCTCTTCTCAGGCTCTCGCCTTGATTGGAGGCGGTATGCTACCGACTTGACCACTGTCGGTCAATACTTAATGCACGGTTGTGGTTTATTTAAGGGACCCGGAACATACTAATGTACCTGGATCGCGCCCGGATTTGGGTCATCTTTGGTCGCACCGATTGAGCAAAACCGTAGGCGTAGCAGGGCTACGGCGAGGATTTTGCGATTGAAGCGCGGCCAAAGATGGCCTGAAGACGGGATGCGTGATGGTACATTAGTATGTTCCGGGTTCCTAACCCGGATTAATGGCTGCTGCGATTCTGCTGAGCGCTTTTTCCAGGTTTTCCATGCTGGTCGCATAGGAAAGTCGCAGGTGACCGTCGGTACCGAATGCAGAGCCGGGAACAACGGCGACTTCGGCTTTTTCCAGCAGATACTGTGCCAGTTGCACGTCATCATCGATGCCATCCATACGACTGATGACCGCGTGAAACGAAGGAAAACTGTAGAAGGTGCCATCGCTGGGCAGGCACTCTACACCTTCCATATTGTTTAGCGTTGTCAGCACGTAATCATGGCGCTGTTTGAACGTGTCACACATCATCTTTAAAAAACTTTGATCACCGTTCAGCGCCGCTTCAGAGGCGGCCTGAGCAATCGAGCAGGGGTTGGAGGTGCTCTGTGACTGCACCTTCTTCATCGCCTTGATGAGATCGGCCGGGCCGGCACCGAAGCCGATGCGCCAGCCGGTCATGGAATAGGCCTTGGAGACGCCGTTGAGTATGACGGTACGGTCTTTCAGCTGCGGGCAGACATTGAGGATATTATTGAAACCCTCGTCGGTCCAGACGATGTGCTCGTAGATGTCATCGGTGACGATCAGAATTTCCGGGTGCTTGAGCATCACCTCAGCAAGCGCTGTCAGCTCCTTGCGGGTATAGGCCTTGCCTGACGGGTTGGAGGGGCTGTTGAGAACCACCAGACGGGTGCGTGCAGTGATCGCCGCTTCCAGCTGTTCGGGGGTGATCTTGAAAAACTGCTCGATGCCGCTGTTGATGATGACCGGTTCAGCATCAGCCAGCTTGACCATGTCCG
Source organism: Gammaproteobacteria bacterium (assembly GCA_024636785.1). Classification (GTDB taxonomy): domain Bacteria; phylum Pseudomonadota; class Gammaproteobacteria; order SZUA-229; family SZUA-229; genus LH-M37. The sequence goes on along the minus strand of JAGXGK010000002.1, from coordinate 56,199 downwards.
GGTAGGAGACCCAGTAAGGCGCCGGGATAATGACCTCATCGCCGGCGTTTAATAGCGCCTGCGCCATGTTGTAAAATACCTGCTTACCACCGACGGAAACCATCACCTCATCAGCGCTGTAATCGAGACCGTTATCGCGTTTGAATTTGTTTATAATGGCCTGTTTGAGTCCGGCGGTGCCATCTACCGCAGTATATTTGGTAAAACCGTCCTGAATGGCTTGAATGGCCGCAGTCTTGATGTAGTCCGGTGTATCGAAGTCAGGTTCGCCAGCCGCCAGTCCGATGACGTCACGACCCTGTGCACGTAGTTGGTTGGCTAGTGCGGTAACCGCGAGAGTAGGCGATGGTTTGACACGTTGTACGCGAGCAGATGTTTGAATTTTCAACTGTATGATTCCGTATGCTGCAAAGTTTATAAATCGAAAGCTCTATTTTATGACAACTCGGGTTAATTATCATTAATTCCGGACAACTCTATAAAATAGCGAGTGTTTTCCAATGATTAATCCGAGTGTTTTTAACAAAACGTATGCCTAAAAAATTCGAAATAGTAACAGACTACGAACCGGCAGGTGACCAGCCTGAGGCTATTGCCGCTTTGATGGAGGGTATCGAAGCCGGACTGGCGAAGCAAACGCTGCTGGGTGTGACCGGTTCAGGCAAGACCTTTACTATCGCTAATATCGTGCAGATTACTCAGCGTCCCACCATCGTGCTGGTACCTAATAAGACGCTGGCAGCGCAGTTTTATGGTGAGATGAAAGAATTTTTTCCGCATAACGCAGTGGAATATTTTGTCTCCTACTACGATTACTACCAGCCCGAGGCCTATGTGCCCGCCAGCGACACTTTTATCGAAAAAGACGCCTCGGTGAACGAGCATATCGAGCAAATGCGGCTGTCGGCCACCAAGGCGCTGATGGAGCGTAAAGACACGATTATTGTTGCTACGGTTTCGGCGATTTACGGCCTGGGCGATCCGGAGTCCTATTTCTCGATGGTGTTGCATCTGGTGCGCGGTGATCTGGTCGACCAGCGCCAGATTCTGCGCCGCCTGGCCGAGCTGCAATACACCCGTAACGATATGGAGCTGAGGCGGGGCTGTTATCGGGTGCGCGGTGATGTCATCGATATACACCCGGCCGATTCCGAAAAGGAGGCGGTGCGCATCGAGCTGTTTGATGAGGAGATCGAAGGCCTGAGTTTTTTTGATCCGCTCACCGGCGAAGTTCTGCGCAAGGTGGCGCGACTAACCGTCTACCCCAAAACGCACTACGCCACACCACGCGACATGATCGTGAAAGCAATCGGCCAGATTCGCGAGGAACTGGGCGAGCGCCTGATTGAACTCAGAGCCATGGACAAGCTGGTCGAAGCGCAACGCCTCGAGCAGCGCACCCGCTTTGATCTGGAGATGATGCAGGAGCTGGGTTACTGCAACGGGGTGGAAAACTATTCGCGTTATCTGTCGAACCGGAACGCGGGTGATCCACCACCGTGTTTATTCGATTACCTGCCGGACAACGCCTTGATGATCGTCGATGAAAGTCATGTTTTAATTCCGCAACTGGGCGCTATGTACAAAGGTGATCGTTCGCGTAAGGAGAATCTGGTGAATTTTGGTTTCAGGCTGCCCTCGGCGCTGGATAACCGTCCGCTGCGTTTTGATGAGTTCGAAAAAATGATACCGCAGACCATCTTCGTTTCGGCAACGCCGGGTGTTTATGAAGCGGAGAAAAGTGATGCCGTGGTCGAGCAGGTGGTTCGACCTACCGGACTGCTCGATCCGGTCATCGAAGTGCGCCCGGTGTCGACCCAGGTCGATGACGTGCTCTCCGAAATCAACCAGCGCGTCGCATTAAATGAACGGGTGCTGATTCTGACCTTGACCAAGCGCATGGCAGAAGATCTGACTGACTATCTGACAGAACACAATATCCGGGTGCGCTATCTGCATTCCGATATCGACACCGTGGAGCGGGTGGAGATTATTCGTGACTTGCGTCTGGGCGTGTTTGATGTGCTGGTCGGCATTAATCTACTGCGCGAAGGTCTGGATTTACCGGAGGTTTCCCTGGTCGCCATTCTCGATGCGGACAAGGAGGGTTTCCTGCGTTCCGATCGCTCACTGATTCAGAGCATCGGACGGGCCGCGCGTAATGTTCGGGGCAAGGCGATTTTGTACGCCGACAAAATTACCGGCTCGATGCAACGCTCTATCGACATCACGCAGGCACGCAGAGAGAAGCAGCACATCTACAATGAGGAGCGGGGCATTACCCCAAAGGGCATCATTAAAAGAATCTCCGATGTTATGGAATACGGTTACGATGATAAAAATTTAACCGCCAGAGACAGTGCGCGTTTACAGGTTGCCGAAGAGCATGCGTTGTATGCGTCGATGCCACCGAAAAAGTTAGCGGTCGAGATAGAAAAGCTGGAGAAAAAAATGTACGAACACGCCCGCAATCTCGAATTCGAAGAAGCCTCCGCCATCCGTGACAGACTGGAAGAGGTGAAACGTCTGGCGCTCGGGCCGGTTTGAATAAAAATTTGTCTGCGGTGAAAGATCTTTATTAAAGTTTCAATTGATAGATTTTATATTCTGCTCGTTATCGGGACACCATAGTTTAGGTCTTTCGATAAAGTAACCCTGGGCATAATCGACGTTGATCTCACCCAGCAGATCAAAAATGGCTTTGCTTTCCACGTATTCAGCCACTGTTCTCAGGCCCATTTCGAGACCGATATCGTTGATGGCGACGACAATGGCCCGATCAGTAGAATCGGTCACCATGTTCTGGATGAACTCGCCGTCTATCTTGATGTAGTCAACGGGAAGACTTTTCAGGTAGGAGAATGAACTCAGACCGCAGCCGAAGTCATCGAGTGCGAACATGCAGCCCATGGCTTTTATCTTGTTGACCAGTTCAATGGCGACACCCAGGTTGGAGATAACAACCGTTTCGGTGATTTCAAAACAGATGATATCGGGCGATATTTTGAAGTGGTTGAGTTGATCGCGAATAAATTTGACAATGCTGTTATCGCAAAGCGTCTGCCCGGAAAGGTTGATGTTGTAAATTTTTCTTTCGTCTGTGGATTCACACTGGATATTTTTAAAGGAGGTGCTGATTATCCAGCGATCAATCACCGGCATCATTTCATAACGTTCGGCTGCAGGCAGGAAAGCCAGCGGATTTATGATTTCTCCTTCCTTGCCCAGCATGCGTAATAACACTTCGTAATGTGGCGTGAAATTAGTTTTAATGGCGGTGATTTTTTGTGTGGCCAGTCTCAAGCGGTCTTCTTTCAGGGCGTCCTGAATGTGGGTGAGCCACTGTATCTCGCCGTGACGTTTTTCAATTTCAACATCATCTTCGGCGTATATATGTATTCTATTTCGCCCCAGATCCTTGGCGATGTAGCAGGAGGCGTCGGCACGGCGCAGAATGTCCTGAAGCGTTCCGCTGTCTTTTGTAATAGCGACTACGCCGATGCTGACGCCGATATCGAAAATCTTTTTATTCCAGGTGAAAGTGAAGTTCTTGATGGCGGTGCGTAATGAATCGGCAATAGTGATGGCATCTTCAATAGAGCAGTTAAAAATAATGACGCCGAATTCATCACCGCCCAGACGCGCCAGACAGTCAGTGGTGCGAATGCTGTGAGGCATCAGCCTGGAAAGTTCCCGTAACAACTGATCACCTGCCATGTGACCGCAGGTGTCATTAACGATCTTGAATTGATCAAGGTCGAGATAACAGAGGGCATGTTTGCTGTTGTCATCGTTGGCACTGCGTATGGCCTGAGCCAGTTGGCGTTCGAATTCTCTGCGGTTGAGCAGGCTGGTCATGGAATCGTGGGACGCCTGAAACTCCATTTCGCGGGAAAGGTTACGGATGTGTGAGGTGTTGATGAAGACCAGCACCGCACCGATTATATTACCGTTGCTGTCTTTAAGGGGAGAGGCGGATGTTTCAATCGAATATTTCTGCCCTTGTGCACCAATCAGCAACATGGGCTCGCTGTATTCAATCAGTCGTTTCTGATTCAGGCATTCAAAAATGGTGCTGTCGACTTCAGCATGGTCGGCTTCACTGACAATGATCACCACCTGTTCCAGCGGCAACTGCAATGCCTCATCCGTTGTCCAGCCGGTAAGCTGACAGGCAACCGGGTTCATGTAGGTGATGTTGTGTTCAGTGTCGGTGGTGATGACCGCTTCACCGATAGAATCAAGTGTGACTTCGGCGAGCTCTTGCTGATGATGGATTTGGGCTTCGGCGCTCTGACGTTGGTACTGCGCGCCCAATAATAAGCGCACACAGGTAAACAGTAAAGTCATCAAAATGATAATCATCAGAGAGGTGAATGCCAGCCAGGCTGTGCTTATCTCAATCATGTTCAGTGGGATCTTTTTTTAGGCAAGGCATTGGGCTTTAAAGTTAGTTGCCATAGAAGATCAAGAGTATGCTTTTGGCATGGACAATAACAGTAGGTATTGTTGTGGTTATTAGCTTAGAAGTACCAGGCCAGATCGGCCTGGATGAAATCGTCGCGGCGAAAATCGTGAAGCGGGCGGTCGGCAGCGGTGTGGCTAAAAGTTCTTGCTTCCAGCGTTATTTTGATACTGTCACCGATGCGTCGACTGGCTTCGATAAAACCCGCGGTGATCGAGTGGTCGAGGTCGCTGATTACGCCCAGCAGAACTTCTGAGCTTTGAATATCATTGAGGCCAAAGCGAAGTGCCGTGGTCAGGTCGTTCTGAAAAGGCGAGCTCGCGAGTTCACCACGATCATCGTAGAGGTATTCAATAACAATGCCTAAATCGGACGGGCTGTCAAAAATACCGTAAAGCGTGTATTCAAATCCGCCCGTCATTGCCTGATAGGTCTGCGCGCTGCTGGTTCGGGAAATCATCTCCAGCTTCCACGTCCACGCTTCGACGATCGCCAGTAAATCGATGCCCACCTGTTTAATAAGGACATAATGAGGCACGAGTTCATTATTAATCAGCTGGAACGATTCCGGATCACGGCCGGTGCCCGAAAAGTAGGAGAGTCCCAGTTCAATTTCGTCAAACAGTCCAAGCCAGCGAACAGCGTAGTCGATGTGATTATCCCGGTCGGAAGATTCATACGTGGCGTTATCGGTGTCGATAATCAGCGCCGGGCGAGGGCGACCCTCCGGTCCGGCAAAAGTGCGCTCACGAAAACCCGGCAGGATAAATGCATCCAGTATCCCCCAATCCTGTGCAGTGCTGAAACGAAGCATCGGCTGTCCCAGTTTTTCTTCACCGTCGATATTTTCCACCAGATCGGTCTGGTTAATAATATCGACCAGATGTTGCGACTCTGTAACGCCCCAGAAAACTTTGCTGATGCCTACGGTGACATCCCACTGATCGAACATCCCCAGCCATGCCAGTTCACGAATGTCAGCGTGGGTGCGGGCATCATCGTACTGGTCATAACGGTAGAAGGCGGCCAGGGTCAGTCTCTGTCGGTTGTCATCCCATTGTTGATAGATCTCAGGTTCGAGTGCAAAACCGGGGTAATGATTGTGCTGATCAGGGTCGATGGGATCGCTGAAAAACAGGCGCGACTGTGCGCTGATATTGCCGGACAATTCAACCGCGCCGAGTGCCGTGCTGGACAGGAGCAGTGACAGAAAAACAAAATGCAGTTGCAGTTTCATAAGCTGAAAAATTATTTGGCGCGTTTCAGGCTGTTATGATTGAAGTCACCCTCGTCCAGGCCGGTTCGGAATTGATAATTTTTCCATGTCATCAGCGTGCTTTTACCGTTTTGATGGTTCTCCATTAACATCTGATCGGCGCGCCAGTATTGATCCAGATATTTTTTGTAACCGCTGTAGGTGAGGGTTTTAAGCAGGCTGTTTTTGCGGTCGTAAAAGACAATTTTTTCCGGACGGTATTCGGCCTTGTTGATCCAGCCGACCTGACGGGTATAGCCGGAGTGTTCGTAGGCCGGGTAGCGTTCGATCACAAAACAGTCAATGCCGTTCAGGGTTTCATCGCGCAGATATTTGTAGCTGTATTTGGCCACCTCCTGCGAGGCGATATCTTCATAGGCAAATTCGCTGCCCATAAACGGTCCGGATTTGTTTTTCGAATTGATGCGCTTAACGCGTTTCAGTGAAGGCAGATAAAGCCACTGCTCATCAGGCTCCAGCGCATGTGAAAATGTCAGAAACGCGGTGCCCTTGATGTCGGCAGGCTGATCAAAAATAGACAGGGATTTGTCACCGTCATTGGCGACCTCCAGTGTTTTTACACGAATTTCACGCACGCTGGTATCGCCCTGCTGGTTGCGCAGTTCCATGGTCATATCGGCGGTGGAGTCGCTAAAACCATTCTCGCGCCTGTCGGCCTCAACGGCGATGGCCAGGCCTTTTTCTTCAGCGGTTTCGGCGATCACATTGAACACCGTTAAGGGTGAAAATATGAGTAGCAGAACTGCGGTGGCAGGTATATTCATTTTTTATCTCCATCTAGTTTCATAAGCAGGGGTGGCAGCAGGGTGAAGTCAAGAACCAGTGCCAGGGCAATAATAATACTGGTAAGCAGCCCCATTTCGGAATTCAGCACGAAATGCGACTGAGCCAGAATCATGAAGCCGGCAATGAGCACAACTGATGTTACCAGCAGCGCAATACCGACACTGTTAAACGCATAACGCACGGCTTCTTCGGCGTTCATGTTTTTTTCCCGGCGGGCGCGAATGTATTTGCTGAGAAAATGCACGGTGTCATCCACCACGATACCCAGGGTCATGCCGGTGACTACCGACAGTGCCAGCCCCACCTGACCGGAAAACAGTGCCCAGATGCCAAAAGCGACAGCCGCAGGCAGCAGGTTGGGGATCAGGCTGATCAGGCCGTATTTCAGTGAGCGCATGAAAAAAATCAGCACCGCGGAAATCAGGATCAGGGCAACTGTGGTGCCGATCAGCATGCTGTTAATATTGCGTTTGCCGATATGCGCAAACATGATCGTCGGTCCCGATACCGAGGATTCAATCTCCGGAAAGTTTGTTTGAAGCCACTGCTGGGTACTTTGCTCCAGCTCGAGAATCTCGTTGGATGAAAGCGTGTTCAGGGTCACTGCGATTTTTGTCGCACTTTTGCTGATATCGATCTGGTTGTTTAAGTCCAGGCCGTAGGGTAACGACATTTCATAGAGCAGCAGATACTGCGCCGCCATTTCCCGTTCATCGGGCAACCGGTACCAGGCGGGATCATCCCCGTGCATGTTTTTGTTCAGACGTTTGAAGGTATCGGTAATGGTGTGCACGTGGATGACTTCAGGCAATGAGCGCAGGTACTCAGAAAACTGATCGGCTTTTTTCAGAAAACCGGGATCGCTGATGCCGCCGGTTTCCGAAGCGCGTAGGGCATAATCCACGTAGTAAACCCCGGTCAGATGTTCGGCGGCGTAGTCGGAGTCACGTCGGAACTCCACGGTTTGATCGAAGTATTCAACGAAGACATCGTTGAGTTCGTTTTTGGGCACCAGTGTTACCAGTGCCAGCGAACCGACGGTGGTGGTGATGAGCAAACTCCGGCGATGCTTTATCACAAATTCACCAAAGTTCCCCAGGGCCTGTTTGCCGATCACCTCCTTGCGCGAGTGCGTGGGCATGATGATCACCATGGCCGGCAGAAAAGTGACTGAAAGCACAAAGGCGGTGGCGACGCCGATGGCGGCAATATTGCCGAGGTCGTGGAAGGGCGGGGCGTCACTAAAATTCAAACTTAAAAAACCCAGGATGGTAGTCAGTGAGGTGACAAAAACCGGCTGGAAATTGATGCGGATACTTTCCACCATGGCGGTGATTTTATCCATGCCCAGCGCCATCTCATGGCGCATGCTCACCAGCAGATGCACGCCATTGGCGATGGCCATGGTCAGGATCATGATCGGTGCCGACAGCACCGGCGGTGATAACATGACTCCCATCCAGCCGCTCACGCCCATGGCAACGATGATCGACATGATGATCATGACGAAACAGATCAGCGCGCCGCTGTAGCCGCGCAACAGGAAGAACAGGGTGGCGATGATGAAGGCCAGCGCCAGCGGATAAAGGGTCATGGCATCCTGCTGGCTGGCTTCAGGGAAGGCGTTGTTCATGACCGCCAGACCCACCAGTCGAATTTCAATGTCGGGAAATTTTTCCAGCATTTCGGTTTTTATGGCGCGGGCGTGTGCCACCGCTTCAGGCACTTCACTCAAGCTTTTTCCGGGGATTTGCACGTTCACATTGACGCCGGTATATTGGCTATCGGGCGAGATCAGGCGGTGCACCATCATAGGTTCGTTGAGCGCGATGCGTTGTATGCGCTTTAGATCATCGGCCGTTAATGCCTCGACATCATCAACCAGATTACCGACGATTAAATCATCTTCTTCGGCATAGGTGTGCTGGTAGTTGGTGATCGAATCAACGCGGGTGGAAAACGGGATTTGCCAGGCCGCTTCGGTGATGGCCTGAACAGCCTTCAGGGTTTTAACGCTGAACACCTTGCCGTCTTTCGGGGTGATGACAAACAAGATGTTATCGTTTTTGTTGAAGGTGTTCTGCATGCGCTCGAATTCGAGCAGCTGGGGATTGTCTTCGCCGAAAAACATTCGATAGTCATTGCTCAGGCTCAGTTTGGGCATGCCCGCACCGGCAGCAACGACTGCGCCAATGACCGCCAGTACCACCAGATAACGCTGGCGAATAATCCAGTGTGCAAATTTTTCAATCATGATTTTTTATTCTTGTTGTTGAGGGTGTTTATTTCGTCTTCGTATAAATCGGCGGAGAGTTTTCTGAACATAGTTTCATGGCCGCTAGCGGAACTGAGCGGCAGCCAATTATAACCATCCAGAAACTTCTGCGTGTTCAGCCAGAGCAGTTCCACCGCCGGGCTGAAGCCGAGACTTTTTAGCGGGATATCGGACTGCTCAAGCAGCAGTGCGCCGTAATGCATGGACCAGCAGCCAAAAACAATACTGTCCGTAATAGCGCGGGTTTCCAGGGGCAGGTCGCCACAGCCGATGGCATCCTGCACCACGCTCATGGCGATGCTGGTAATGCGCTGCTCCAGTGATTCCATTTCACCGAGCTTTTCCGGGCTGATTTTCTCGCGTACCGAATTGATCTTTATGATCTGGACGATCTGCGCAGCCATCGGGTTTATCTGGTGGTGCAGGGAATAACCGATGCCGATGGCGGAAAAACGCTCACGGCTCGAGCCTTCGTAGCGGACAGCACGCGTGAAAATCTCAATGAGATTATTGATGCTCCGACAGCACAGTGAACAGATCAGGTCCTCTTTGCTGGAAAAATGGTTATAGATGGTGCCCTTGGAATATTCCACGGCCTCGGCAACCCGTTCCATGGTGAGGGTTGCGTAACCGTGCTGATGCAGGATGTTTTGCGCCGCATCCAGAATCAGCGTTTCACGCTGTGCCAGCTCACGCTGTTTGCGGCTGACAGGGGCGGCTGACGGATTTGTTTTTGCCGGGGAAATTTTCACGGCGTCATAATATGACGCTGCGTCATAAAGTGTCAATTTGTTTATTGGTCTGGACGGGTTGCCGAAATTAAATAGGCCCGGTGTGGCATCACCCTTATCTGTTTCAGGCGGTGTTGGCGTAAAATGCCGTTGCTATCGTGACATCAGTGCAGAAGTTCGGGCGATGAAGTTTGACCCGGCGGAGCGATGAGCCGGTACAATGCGGCGGCGTAATTTTAGGGTGTGAAGCCAGTGAGTGAATGTAATGACCAATAATAGTGATGATCATCCGGGCATCGATGCGCAAATAAAGCCGTATCGCAATCTCAAATTCGAGCAATTTGCACGCGCCTATAAACCGCTGGAAATTTCCGCGACAATGAAAGCGCAGCCGGAAGATTTCATCGTTGACGAGCAGCTGCCGTTTGAACTGAGCGGTGAGGGCGAGCATGCCTGGCTGCATATCCAGAAGCGCGACTGCAATACCGACTGGGTGGCCAAGGCGCTGGCCAAAATTGCCGGGGTGCGTTCGCGTTGCGTGGGTTACGCGGGGCTGAAAGACCGGCACGGCCTGACTTCGCAATGGTTCAGCGTGCACCTGCCGGGGATGCCCGATCCCGACTGGCAGCAGATCGAAACCTTTCCGGGAGAAGTCGGCAACATCAAATTGCTGGAAGCCCGGCGCCATAGCCGTAAACTGCGACGCGGTGCGCTGAAAGAGAATCGTTTTGTCATTCGCCTGCGCCATTTAAAAGGAGGCGGCGATGATCCGGCCGCTCTGATTGAGCCGCGTTGCCGGCTGATCGCCGAGCGGGGAGTGCCGAACTATTTTGGCGCGCAGCGTTTTGGTCATGGCATGGGCAATGTGGCCGCAGCGGAGGAGATGTTCAGCAATAACGAACTGCGCCTGCCCAGACATAAAAAAAGCATTTACCTTTCCGCCGCGCGTTCCTGGATTTTTAATCGCATCCTGTCCAGGCGAGTCGAGCAGGATACCTGGGATAGCCAGCTGGCTGGTGACGTCTTCATGCTTGAGGGCAAGACCGCCTGTTTCTGGGACGACGGTTCGCTGGAGCTGGAAGAACGTGTGGCGAACAAGGAGATTCATCCTACCGGCGTGCTCTGGGGCGAAGGCGAGCTGCGAACGCAGAGCCAGGCCGCTGCGCTGGAAAATGCCGTTGTCGATGAAAATCCGCTATTGAAAGCGGGGCTGTGCCAGTTCAAGGTTCAGCAGATGCGCCGTTCCCTGAGGGTGCTGCCAAAAAACATGAACTGGACGCTGGAAGGGGATGAATTACTGCTGAGTTTTGATTTGCCCGCCGGCTGTTATGCCACCATGGTGCTGCGCGAGCTGCTGAATGTCGACGAAGCGATGGTGCCGGAAGCGTAAATGAAATAAATACGGCGGATAGTGTGCTGAATTTTCTGTGCATGCTAGAATTCGGTGCATATCATTCGAGTTTATTCATTAATAAATAAAGCTTTTTCTAATATTATGAACCCAAATTACCTGGATTTTGAACAGCCTGTTGCCGAGCTTGAAGCCAAGATTGAAGAGCTTCGTTATGTCGGCGATGACACCGAAATCAATATCGGCGAAGAGATCAGCAAGCTGGAGGAGAAGTCCCGCACTCTGACCAAAAGCATTTTTGCCAAGCTCAGTGCATGGCAGACTTCCAAGCTGGCCCGTCACCCCATGCGCCCCTACACGCTGGACTACATCGACCGCATCTTCACCGATTTCCAGGAATTGCACGGTGACCGTACTTATGCCGATGATGCCGCGCTGGTGGGCGGCGTTGCGCGTCTGGACGGCATGCCGGTAATGGTGATCGGCCACCAGAAAGGCCGTGACACCAAAGAAAATATTCGCCGTAACTTTGGCATGCCCAGCCCCGAAGGCTACCGTAAGGCAATGCGCCTGATGAAGATGGCCGAGCGCTTTAAAATGCCGGTGCTGACCTTTATCGACACTCCCGGCGCCTATCCCGGCATTGGTGCCGAAGAGCGCGGCCAGTCGGAAGCAATTGCGCGCAACCTGTTTGTTATGGCTGATCTGAAAACACCGATCATCTGCACCGTGATTGGTGAAGGCGGCTCTGGCGGCGCGCTGGCCATCGGCGTGGGTGACCGCGTCATGATGCTGGAATACAGCACCTACTCGGTGATTTCTCCCGAAGGCTGCGCCTCTATTCTGTGGAAGAGCGCCGATAAAGCCGAAGAGGCCGCCGAGGCTATGGGCATTACCGCCAAGACCCTGCACGATCGGGGCTTCATCGAACAGGTGATCAGAGAGCCGCTGGGCAGTGCCCACCGCGATGTTGATGCCACCGCCAGAAACATCAAGCAGGCGCTGGTCGACGCTCTGGAAAGCTTCGAGAAAGTCGGCATCGAAAAGTTGCTGGAGATGCGTTACCAGCGCTTAACCTCGTTCGGCGAATTCCTCGAGCAGGAAGCGGTTTAAACGCTTTATATTTAAGCCCGTCAACTGATGTCCCTGTTATCGCGATTCACAGAAATTCTGCAATCGCTCTCTTCCGATTCATCGACTTCCTCTTCCGTTCCAGTCATCAAACAATATCTGGTCGCCTACAGCGGCGGCCTGGATTCACACCTGCTGCTGCACCTCTGTGCCCGGGCATCCAAACTGCCGGTGCGCGCCGTTCACATCCACCATGGCTTACAAAATCAGGCTGATCACTGGTCGGTTCACTGCGCCGAAGTTTGTGCAGCACTAAACGTGCCTTTTAAAACCATTCATGTCGATGCGCGTAAAAATCCGGGCGAAAGCCCCGAAGAGACCGCGCGCAAGGCCCGTTATCGGGCGCTTAAATCCGAGTTGCAGGCGGGTGATTGCCTGCTCACCGCGCATCATCAGGATGACCAGTCTGAAACCGTGCTGTTGCAGCTGTTTCGCGGTGCCGGAGTGGCGGGGCTGGCCGCGATGCCGCTCATGCACAGCACGGATCACGCTTTTCACGCCCGCCCGCTGCTGAGCTTCAGGCGGCAGGAAATTCACGATTATGCAAACGAGATCGGCCTGCAATGGATTGAAGACCCCAGCAACACCGATACCGATTTCGACCGCAACCTGCTGCGCCAGACTATCATCCCGGACATCAAAAAACGCTGGCCGCAGCTGGGCGATTCGCTGTCAAAAGTGGCGAGTCAGCAGCAGGATGTGCTGGAGATTATCGAGGCTATGGCGGCGATTGATCTGGCCGCCATTATTTCACCGTCGCATCACAGCCTCGACATGACCGGCCTAACAGCGCTGTCCCGGGCCCGGCAGCTGAATGTCCTGCGCTACTGGCTGCTTCAGTACGCTGACGATGCGCCCACCGCCAACGTACTGCATCAGATTATCCAGACAGTGCTGCCCGCCGCCGCAGATGCCCGTCCCGAAGTGTGCTGGGGGCAATCAGAAATCCGCCGTTATCAGGGACAGCTGTATTGCCTGAGCCGCTCCGAGCACGACGCCTCAACCGTACTGACGTGGAATCCGGCGGAAAAGCTCGTGCTCGCCAGTCTGGGGCTGGAATTACAGGCCGGGCAGGGCTATTTGCAGGGCCTGAAGCCGGATCTGCTGGATAAAACGCTGACGGTGAAGTTTCGCCAGGGCGGCGAAAAAATACGCCCGGCGGGCAGAAATGGCACGCATAGCCTAAAGAAACTGATGCAGGAGCGCGCCATCCCCCCCTGGGAGCGCGCCGAAATACCGCTGATTTATCTGGAAGATGAGCTGGTGTGTGTTTACGGCTACTGGATCGCTGAAGGTTATCAGCGCTAGGAAGCTGTCGGACTCAGGATGAATTGGCTGCGGAAGCGGGAGAGCGGCCCAAATCTCCCCGATTTTTCGTTGCGTAGAATAACTATGCGCCTCAAAATCGGGAATAGTGAGCTCACCCTCTCGCTTCAATCCCCCTAAACCCGACAGCTTCCTAAAGCCGAACATGAAAATTAAAGCATAAAAAAAGCCCCGCAATGCGGGGCTTTTTTCGTTATCGAATGATGCCTTGATCGATCAAAGCATCATCAAATCAATCACGACCACTGAGCGCGCCCAGAATGTTGAGCAGGTGGATGAAGATATTGAATATGCTCAGGTACATGCCGACAGTTGCCAGAATGTAGTTAGTCTGCTCACCGCGAATAATCGCACTGGTGTCATGCAGAATGAAACCACTCATTATCAGTATCACCGCTGAAGAGATAGCCAGTGAAAGAGCAGGCATATCCAGGAATATATTAGCGATCATGGCTACAACGGCGATAACCAGACCAACCATGAGAAAGCCCGCTAAAAAGCTGAAATCTTTCTTACTGGTGAGTGCGTATCCCGACAGACCCAGGAAAATAACACCGGTGCCGCCAAACGCGGTGGCAACAATCTGCCCGCCGTTAGCCAGTTGCAGGTAGGAATTTAACATCGGCCCGATACTGAGACCCAGTAAGCCGGTGATGCCAAAAACCACCCATAAGCCCTTGCTGGAGTTAGCGGTGCGGGGCAACGCAATCCAGATAAGGCCTAAGGCGCCGAACATGGCGATCAGGCTAAAGCCGTGCGGCATATTGACAGCCATGGAAACCGCCGCCATCACCGCGCTGAAAAACAGCGTTGCAGATAACAGGGCATATGTGTTCTTCAACACCTTGTTCGTGCTGACGATTTGTGATTCAGAGCGTGTTGCTGAGATTTGCATAGTAGTTCCTACCGGGTTTTAAATTGTTAATTAGAATATCACCATTCTATGGGCAGTGTAAATGATCATAAGTTTCATTTACATGCTTTTTAATTTTTTACTTCTACAGCATAATATTTGGGCTCCGAAGAGCAAAATCAAGCCCGCATTCAACATTTAAAACAGGCCTTTATGGTTAATAAAATGAAAAGTCGGCTTGTATTCATTGAAACCCGCTCAGAATGCAGTAAGATACGCCCTCCCAAACGTAGCGATGCGGGCGTGATGAAGGCTAAATATAGGACATATTTAGTAACGCGACGGGAACCGCCGCTTGAGACGGCAGTAAAGGACAATACAGGCATACCGTAACATTTAAGATTATCTGGAGAGCTGGCTGAGTGGTCGAAAGCGGCGGTCTTGAAAACCGTTGAGTCGAAAGGCTCCGGGGGTTCGAATCCCTCGCTCTCCGCCATATTCTTTGGAATGGGAGTTTACCCATTCCAAAGAATATAGAGGAAAGCTAGGAACTGGATGAGAACCCAGTTCGAAAAAATACCATCGTTCCCACGCTCCAGCGTGGTAACGCATCCTCAGGCGCTCCAGCGCCACGTATTAAAAGGAATTAATCGGGACGCTGGAGCGTCCACACCTGCATTCCCACGCCGGAGCATGGGAACGATAAATAATTAGAAAAAGGCATTCACCGCAGAGGCGCTGAGGCGCAGAGAAAAACTTACTTTATTAGCAGGCAGTAGGCAGTACCATCGTTCCCACGCTCCAGCGTGGTAACGCATCCCCAGGCGCTCCAGCGCCACGTATTAAAAATAACTAATCGGGACGCCGGAGCGTCCACACCTGCATTCCCACGCCAGAGCATGGGAACGATAAAACCTTATATTTCTCAGCGCCTCTGCGGTAAAAAGGTTTTTTTCTCATTATCGATGCTTCTGCGCCTGGCGCTTCTTTAACTTAAGCGCTTTATTCTTCTGGCTGGCCTCTACAGCCGCAGAGCCAATATGTTCCTCGCCACGCATTTTAGCTAACTGAACCTGCTTCTCCCGTTGCATGAAACGCTGGCGCTGCGCCTCGGTGGTTTTATCGAAGCAATGCGGGCAACTGACACCCTGAATAAATTTATCACTCTTCTTATCATCTTCAGTAATGGGCAAACGGCAGGCATTACATTGCTCGTAACTGCCTTTCTCCAGCGCGTGATTAACGCTCACCCGGTTATCAAAGACAAAACACTCACCCTCCCATAAAGACTCATCTACCGGCACCGTTTCCAGATACTTTAAAATGCCACCCTGCAGGTGATACACCTCATCGAAACCCTGTTCTTTCAAAAAAGCCGTCGATTTTTCACAACGAATACCCCCGGTGCAAAACATCGCCACCTTCTTATGCTTGCCGGGTGAAAGATGCTGCTTAACATAAGCAGGAAAGTCACGAAAAGACTCAGTCGCAGGGTCAAGGGCATTTTTAAAAGTGCCAATAGACGTCTCATAAGCATTGCGGGTATCAATCACAGTCACATCCGGGTCTGAAATCAACGCATTCCAGTCCTCGGGTGTCACGTAAGTACCCACAACATGGTTGGGGTCAATACCCTCAACACCCATAGTGACAATCTCATTTTTCAACTTAACCCGGGTGCGATAAAAGGGCATAACATCATCGTACGACTCCTTATGCCGAAGCCCGGCCAGGCGAGTATCCGCAGTCAGCCAGTTCAACAAAAAATCGATAGATTCCTGACTGCCCGCCACCGT
The DNA here is from genome assembly GCA_024636785.1 of Gammaproteobacteria bacterium. GTDB lineage: Bacteria > Pseudomonadota > Gammaproteobacteria > SZUA-229 > SZUA-229 > LH-M37. The sequence continues at coordinate 40,209 of JAGXGK010000002.1, read as the reverse complement.
GCCATTAATACCCTCACGAGCCAGTAAAAGCGTGCCCTTAATGTTATTCTCCCGCATGAGATCTAACAAAGGCGAACGTAATTCCCTGAAGTTCTCAAGAATAACAAAGTGATACAAAGCAGTAATAACGACCTGGGGCATAAAAAATAACCTGTGAGCGGCGAGCTGGAACGTAAATCCAGTGCTTGAAAATCTAAGTATTATACAGCAGAGCTATTCCTACAGCTTTTGTACAGCCTTAAACGCCAAAAAACCGCTCTAATGTGGTTTAATACGGGGCAAATAATAAAAGGGAAAAGGGATTTATGGCTTATAAGAATAACAATCAGCCGTCGCCAGATATCACCACGGAATTATAAAAATCAATTGAGATTTTCATACATCAGACAAGCCCAACCAATATTGAAGCAAACATAATATGGCCATACCAGATTATCAGTCTCTTATGCTCCCATTGCTGACACTAGCAAGTGATGGTCATGAACACGCCTATCGTGAAGCGATAAATACGCTGGCAACACAGTTTCAACTTACTGCTGAAGAACGCAGAGAGTTACTGCCCAGTGGTAAGCAGCCGATTTTCGATAACCGCGTTGGTTGGGCGAAAACCTATCTGGCTAAGGCAGGTCTGCTGGAAATACCACGCCGGGCTTATTTTCAGATCAGCAACATAGGTCGAGAAGTTCTGGCCACCAATCCCGATAAAATTAATGCCGCATTTCTCAGGCAATACGAAAGCTTTCGGGAGTTTACAGCGCCAAATACACCAGAGACTCAAATAGCTGAAAACGTAAATACTCAAGGTGATATCACCCCGGACGAACAAATAGACCAGGCATGGCAGCAATTAAACCAAACACTGGCCGATGAAATTCTTGAAAATATACGCAAAGCCAGCCCCGTCTTTTTTGAGCAACTGGTCGTTGATCTTATGCTGGCCATCGGTTATGGCGGTTCCCGCAAAGAAGCAGGGCAGGCAACACAAGCTACTAGTGACGACGGCATCGACGGCATCATAAAAGAAGACCGTTTAGGTCTGGACACCATCTACCTACAGGCCAAACGCTGGCAAAACATCGTACACCGACCTGAAATTGACAAATTCATCGGTAGTCTCACTCGCAATCGTGCCCGCAAAGGCGTGTTCATCACCACCTCCGACTATTCCATAGGTGCAAGAGAAGCAGTGAATAATCTGGATATAAAAGTAGTGCTACTTGATGGCAAGCAACTGGCACAGCTGATGATTGAACACAATCTTGGCGTAACACGCAAAGAAATATACGAAGTAAAACATCTGGACAGTGATTATTTTACTGATATGTAGCGAACACCAATCTACAATAATTAGAATTAAAAGGGTTTATCCCGAAAGAGATTTTAAAGAATGAGTGAAAAAGAATTGAACATCGAAATGACAGGTGAATCGCTGGACATCAGCGAACAGCGCAAGCAGGAGTTAAAACAACTCTTTCCCGCCGTCTTTACCGAAACCACTAATAAAGACGGCGAAGTAATTGAGACCATCGACTTTGAAAAACTCAAAGCAGAGTTAGGTTCGTTTAGTGATGTTTATAACGGCAAGCGCGAACGCTATGGCATGGAATGGCCGGGCAAACGCGATTGCATGAAACTAATACAACAACCCAGCCGCGCAACGCTCAAACCCTGCCGCGAAGAATCGGTTGATTTCGACAACACAGAAAACCTGTTCATCGAGGGCGATAATTTAGAAGTACTCAAACTGCTGCAAAAAAGTTACTACGGCAAAGTGAAGATGATCTACATCGACCCGCCGTACAACACCGGTAAAGAATTCATCTACCCCGACAAATATTCAGAGAATCTGGAAACCTATTTGGCCTATGCAGGGTTAGTGGATGATGAAGGCAAGAAGTTCGCTACTAATACTGCTACCGAAGGACGCTTTCATACTAAGTGGTTGAATATGATGTATCCGAGGTTGTATTTGGCAAGGAATTTGTTGAAGGAGGATGGGGTTATATTTATCTCTATTGATGATAATGAAGTAGAGAATTTGAGAAGGATGTGTGATGAGATATTTGGGGAGGAGAATTTGCTAGGACAATTTATTTGGAAAAGAAGACATAATGCAGATAATAGGAATCAAAACAATGTTTCGGCTGATCACGAGTATGTAATTGCCTATCAAAGAAGTAATCAATTGAAACTAAAAGGTGTTTCAATTGATGTTACTAAGTATAAAAATCCAGATAATGATTCACGTGGAGATTGGGCAAGTATTGATCTTTCTGGACTTGCTAATAAAGAACAGCGACCAAATCTTCATTACGATATTGTAGATCCTAGTAGCAATATTTCCTATCCACCTAACCCTAACAGAGGATGGTCGAAGAGTAGAAGTGTTGTGGAAAAAATGATTGAAGAAGGAAGAGTTTTGTTTCCAGCCCGACCAGAAGGTAGACCAAGAGAGAAAAAATTTATTAATGATTTAAAAAGTAATGTCACTGGTTTCTCTACAGTTCTAAAAAATGAAATTGTTGGATATACCACTAATGGGACGAGAGAAGTCAGAGAGTTATTGGGTGAAAACATATTTGATTTTCCTAAACCTGTTTCATTGTTGAAGCTTTTAATTCAACAAGGAACAGATGAGGATGGGATAGTGCTAGATTTCTTTGCGGGGTCAGCATCAACAGCGCACTCTGTTCTTGAATATAATTTTTCTGCCGGTGCAAGAAGCAAGTTTATAATGGTTCAACTTCCTGAGCCTATCGACACAAAGACTGTAACGGAGTTGAAAAATTTAAGCACCATCGCAGACATCGGCAAAGAACGCATTCGCCGCGCCGCAAAAAAAATCCGAGAACAAAACGAAACCCAACTAGATCTGCAAGGAAAAGCCGATTCAGACCTGGGCTTTAAAGTCCTAAAACTAGACAAGTCAAACTTCAAACAATGGCAAGCCCCCTCCGCTGAAATAAACGCCGAACAACTTGGCGAACAACTGGAGTTGCATACTGATCACATCGATCCTTATGCCACGCAGGAAGAAATTCTTTATGAGCTGTTGCTCAAGGCGGGGTTTGTGCCAACGTCTAAAATTGACACACATGATCTGGCGGGCAAGTCGGTGTTTTCTATCGACGAGGGTGCTTTGCTAATTTGTCTTGAAGATGAACTGACGGCTGAGTTGATTGATGCGGTGGCGGAACTTGAGCCAATGCAGTTTATCTGTCTGGATAAAGGTTTTAACGGTAATGACCAGCTTAAGGCGAATGCGGTGCAGACTTTCAAATCCCGTGCGCAGAATGCTGAGGCCGAAATGGTCTTTAAGGTGGTTTAGGCGTGAGTGAGGCTAAATTCGGGGAGTTTCTTATTTATCAATCCGAGTTGGGTGAGACCCGGCTGGAAGTACGGTTGTCTGGTGAGACGGTGTGGTTATCGCAGAAGTTGATGGCGGATCTGTTTCAGACAACACCGGAAAATATTGGCATGCACCTGAAAAATATCTTTGAGGAGAAGGAGTTAGAGCAGTTAGCAACTACTAAGGATTTCTTAGTAGTTCGTCAGGAAGGGTCGCGTGAGGTGCGTCGCAGCCTGAAGCATTACAATTTGGATGCGATTATTTCAGTCGGTTATCGAGTGAAATCACATACTGCAACGCGTTTTCGTCAGTGGGCAACGCGTCAGTTGAAGGAGTTTGTGGTCAAGGGTTTTGTTATGGATGATGAGCGTCTGAAGAACCCCGATCAGCCTTTTGATTATTTCGATGAGCTGCTGCGGCGCATTCAGGATATCCGCACATCCGAGAAACGCTTTTATCGAAAAATTACCGATATTTATGCCACCAGTGTCGATTATGACCCGACGCAGGAAATTAGCATCGATTTTTTCAAAACCGTACAGAACAAGATGCATTGGGCGATTACCGGGCATACCGCGGCGGAGATTATTCACCAGCGGGCGGATAGCGATAAAGAAAATATGGGGCTGACCAACTGGCGTGGCAGCAAGGTGCGTAAACAGGATGTGGCTACGGCTAAAAATTATCTGACAGAAGACGAGTTAAAAACCCTGAATAATCTGGTCGAGCAGTATCTGATTTTTGCTGAAGGCCAGGCGATGCGCCGTATTCCGATGAATATGCAGGACTGGTTTAAAAAGCTGGATGGTTTTTTAAGTTTGAATGATCGCGATATTCTTGATCATGCCGGGCGGGTCTCGCATCAAATCGCCAAAGAACTGGCAGAGTCGGAGTACGATAAATTTCAGCAGCAACGCTTGCATGATGAGGCGGCGCAGGTGGAACGGGAAGATATTGAGACACTGGAAAAGCTGGAGTCACATCTGGTCGCTAACAAAAGCCAATCAAAAAAGAAGACAGAGAAATGAATGTGACTACCCTGAAGTTTAAATTCGACGGCAATCTGGATTATCAGCATAAAGCCATTGCTTCGGTGGTTAATCTGTTTGAAGGCCAGCCGCTGGCTAACGAAACCTATTCAGTCACTTTAGGCCAGCAGGCAGGTGGTAGCCAGTTGGCTCTGGCTGATGAAGCATTTAATAATATTGCGGCGGTCGCCAATCAACTGGTTTTGACTGACGAATTGCTACTTGAAAATCTGCATAAAGTACAAGTGGCCAATAATGTAGCCAAACAGGAAGCATTGCAGGGTCGCCACTTTTCAGTAGAGATGGAAACAGGTACGGGTAAAACTTATGTTTATTTGCGTACTATTTTTGAGCTGAATAAAAAATACGGTTTTACCAAGTTTATTATTGTTGTGCCGAGCGTGGCGATTCGTGAAGGTGTGCAGAAGAGTGTTCAGATAATGCGCGAGCATTTTAAAGAATTTTATGATCAGGTGCCGTTTGATGCCTTTGTTTACGATTCTAAAAAGCTGGGGCAGGTGCGCCAGTTTGCTACTACTAATAAAATTCAGATTATGGTGGTGAATGTTCAGGCCTTTGATAAAGCCACGGCGATTATGCATCAGGAAAATGACCGGCTCTCCGGTTGTCGCCCGATTGATTTTATTTGTGCAGCCCAGCCGATACTTATTATTGATGAGCCTCAGTCAGTAGAGGGTGATACACGCAAAGAGCAAACTAAACGTGCAAAGGCACTGGAGAGCATGAATCCACTCTGTACGCTGCGTTATTCTGCAACTCATAAAAATCCTTATAACCTGCTTTATGTGCTTAATCCTATTGATGCTTATGACATGCGTTTGGTTAAGCGAATCGAGGTCGCCAGTCTGGTAGAAGACCAAAGCTTTAATACGACTTTTGTCTGCTTGAAAGGTGTGGATAATAAGAATGGTATTAAAGCAAAACTGCAGATTAATGTGGATGAAAATGGTGGGCCAAAAAAGAAAACGCTGACCGTTAAACACGGCGATGATTTGTTTGTGAAGTCGAAAGAACGACAGGAATATCAACATGGCTGGATTATCGCTAATGTGAGTTGTGAACCGGGTATCGAGCACGTTGAATTTAGCAATGGCCAGATTGTAAGGCTGGGCGAAGACCTTGGCGGTTTAGGTGATGATTTAATGCGTGCTCAGGTTTTTGAAACTGTCGAACAGCATCTGAAAAAAGAGCTGGCTGTACGAGGCAAGGGGATTAAGGTGCTTTCATTGTTCTTTATCGATAAGGTGGCTAATTATCGTATTTATAACGATGATGGCACAACTTCACTAGGCAAGATCGGCGAATGGTTCGAGCAGGCTTATGAAGAAGTTCGCAATAAACCTTTATATAGAGACGTGCTGAATTTTGATGTAAATGAAGTGCATGATGGTTATTTCTCTCGGGATAAGCAGGGCAGGGACAAGGATACAACGGGTCGAACTAAGGATGATGAAGATACCTTTGCAAAAATCATGAGAAATAAAGAGCAGTTGCTTTCACAGGTGGAGCCGCTGCGTTTTATTTTCTCGCACAGTGCGTTAAAAGAGGGTTGGGATAATCCTAATGTGTTTCAGATTTGCACCTTGAATGAAACCAGATCACAGGATAAAAAGCGGCAGGAGATAGGTCGTGGATTACGGCTACCGGTTAACCAGCATGGTGAGCGTGTGCATGATGCAACGGTAAATCGTCTGACAGTAATTGCCAATGAATCGTATGATGATTTTGCGCGACAGCTGCAAAATGAGTTTGAAGATGATTACGGTATTAAATTCGGCATAGTTGATTTCGCCGTATTTTCCAAACTGGCTAAACCTGAAGAGGAAGAATACGTGCCATTAGGACAGGAAGCATCAAAACAGATTTACGATGCTTTAGTCAGTGAAAATTATATTAATGATGATGGCAAAATCATGGATAAGTTCGATCCAAAAAATCAACATTTCACGCTTCAGTTGCCAGAAGAGTGGACGCATATTCGATCACAGATTGTTGATGAGTTAAATAAATATGTATTCAGTCATCGCGTGGTTAATGCGCGTGACAGACGATCATTGACGCTACGCAAGAATGTTACGCTTGACCCTATGTTTATGGAGTTGTGGCAACGAATCAGCCAGCGCACACGTTATCGCGTCAGCTTTGATACTGACAGATTAACAAGGATTACTGCGCAGGCTATTAGCGATATGCCGCATATTTATAAAACGCGAATTACCACTGAGCTATATAGCCAGAGCATGAGCAAGGCTGGAATTGAAGGGCAACAGATTTCTGGTGGTGTTCGTGAAATTAATAGTCATATTGATTTACCTGACTTGCTGGCCTATTTGCAGAATAGTACTGAACTGACGCGACATACACTTGTGCGCATTTTGAAAGAGTCTGGGCGATTAGACGATTTTATTCTTAATCCTCAGGTATTTATAAACCAGGTGAGTGATTGTATTCAAAGAGAACTTCACAGCGTTACTGTTAAGGGTATTCAGTATGAAAAGATTGCTGGTTCTGTCTATGAGATGCATCAAATAGAAGAAGAGGCTGAAAGAGGTATTGCTAGATATCTTAGTAATCTGTATGAAGTTCAGAACCTGGATAAAACTTTATATGATTATGTTGAATATGACTCCGATGTGGAAAAAGAATTTGCCAGGTCATGTGATAATGATGAGAGAGTAAAGTTCTATTGCAAGCTTCCACCCCAGTACAAAGTTGATACACCTGTCGGACCCTATAACCCTGACTGGGCACTAGTCACTGAAAACGAAGAAAAACTTTATCTGGTTAGAGAAACAAAAAGTACAAGAAACCTTGCTGAGCTACGTGATAAAGAGCGCGATAAGATTGCCTGTGGTCAAAAACACTATGAGGCAATAGGTGTGGATTATGATGTAGTGACTTCGTTGAGTGAAGTGTTGAATGGGTAAGTTTAAAAAATTAAGGTTTAAGGGGGCAGAGCCCTTTAAGATGAAATAATAAATCTTTTAAAGGGCTCTACCCCTTAATTGACCATTAAAACGCTGTTGCGATGGTAAATAGATCTTTGAATTAGAATGTAAAACGATTTAATGATGCTTTGATATATGCGAACCAATGATGACATTAATGAGTCAGAGCACTTTAGGATAATAAACCTACAATATGGAAATAACATGCCAAGAAGAAAGAAAAATATTTTAAATGACATTATAGAAATTAGCTCTCAACTTCCATGGTGGGCTGGGCTTAGCCTCGCAGTTATCATCTATACGACATTATCAATCTATAATTCTCAGGAAGTGGTAACTGCAAGTACAAGTGGTGCTGCTAATGTTGGAGCAATTGTTTCAGGTTCTATAATTAAAGCATTAGCTACGGGTGCCCAGTACTTACTTCCATTCGCTTTTATACTAGGCGCAGGTACTTCTGCAATTCAACAGTTCAAGCGTTCAAATTTACTTAAACGCGCTTCAAACCGTGAGGGTAAAACGGCTATTGATTCAATGAGCTGGCGTGAGTTTGAAATGATGGTAGGTGAAGCATTTCGTCAGCGAGGCTTTAAGGTTAAAGAAACACCCTTTGGCCCAGATGGCGGAGTTGATTTAGTGCTAACAAAAAATGATCAGAAGATTCTGGTTCAATGTAAGCATTGGAAGACTCAAAAAGTGGGTGTCAAAACCGTACGTGAGTTATATGGTGTGCTTGTTGATGAAGATGCCGATGAGGTAAATATTGTTTGCTCGGGTGAATTTACTGAAGATGCTAAAGCCTTCGTTAAAGATAAAGCAATTTATTTAATTGATGGCAATGTACTTTCAGAGCTTATTCAAGGCGTTCAATACGAAAAACATTACTCATCTAGTAGCCTGAGCGAAAGCTGCCCTGTTTGTGGTAGCGATATGGTGCCTCGCTTAGCTAAGCAAGATGCAAACGCAGGTAATCATTTTTTTGGTTGTTCTATGTACCCTAAGTGCAAAGGTACTAGAAACTTTTAAAAATATCAAAACTGAGGTCAGAGTAAAATTAAAAGTGCTTTAAAAAATTAACATGGTTTCTACGAGCTTCTTTCATTTTTTTACGATCTGGTGAACAGCATGCTTTTACACAAGATGAATCAATGAGTTATACAATATGAGTGTTATTGATAAATTAGCGGGACTGGTTGAGCAGTTGTATGAGGAGTCTGAAAATTATTCCGAAAACCCATCAGATGCTCAGCTCTGGTTTAACCGGGGATATGCAAACGGTATTGCAAGTTTTTTAAACGCGCGGGGCTATACGGATAAGATTAACCACCTGAAACTGGATGCCGAAGATTTATATCATGGTGAGCAGGTGATGGAGTGGCATAAAGCCTATCATCACGGATTCGAGATGGGGTTGCGTGAATCGGGTGAGGTTTTTCGTTAAGAACAGGTAACAACCTGGGTCTGAGAACAATTTATCTGACCCGACTAAATCGGCTAATTTCGCGCGTATCGTGTTTGATTTGTTGAGAATGGAAAAATAGCTTGCTTCTATATGGAGTTATTTCAACAAAATCAAGTGGTTATGACTTAACCGCTGCTTTATATAGTATTAGCTTCTATGCGTTAATCTTATTTGAATAAAATATTCCCATTATGGGAAGAATGGGCTATAATTCCCAAAAAGGGAACTAAGAGGTATTATGAAAGTCATAGGAAGTGACGAATTATCGAAGTTCTATAAGAAGCATAATCAGGCTAAGTCCGCGTTGGATAGTTGGTATGCTGAAGCAGAGAGAGCGGTTTGGAAAACACCGCAGGATATTAAAGATAGATACGGTTCGGCTGACTTTCTGGCGGATAATCGTGTGATTTTTAATATAAAGGGTAATCACTATCGGCTAGTAGTTAAGGTGCGTTACCAGAATGGAATCGTTGCTATTGAATGGGTAGGAACCCATAAAGAGTACAACAAAAAGACGTTTTAAGGAGATGGATATGGCTACTCTAAAAGTGATCAAGTCTGATTTAGAGCATGAGAATGCAATGGCTCGTTTAATGGCATTAATGGATCTGGATCCAGCATCTGGCTCTGATGATGAAAATGAGCTCGAAGTGCTATCTGTTCTGATTGCGCAGTACGAACACGAAAACTTTCCGATAGATAAGCCTGAACCCATAGAAGCAATTAAGTTTCGTATGGATCAACAGGGCCTGGCTAGAAAAGACATGGTTGAATATTTCGGCTCAGCTTCAAAAGTATCAGAGGTGCTCAATGGCAAAAGACCATTGAGCATTAATATGATTCGTAAGCTTAATAAAGGCTTAGGTATACCCGCAGATATTTTGATACAAGAACCAGAAATTGCAAAAGAAATTGAAGAGGGAATAGAACTTGATATGGACTGGCAAGTATTTCCTTTAAGAGATATGCAAAAGAAAGGTTATTTTGGCGACATAGCTTATTCAGCAACACAGTTAAAGAACTATGCAGAAGACTTAATGAGAGGATTTCTAAAAAGCGTACCTGGTTGTGAAGACATCCAACCTGCTATGATGAGAACATCAGCGCATTTAGTAAATAATAATAAAATAGCAGATGAGTATGCACTGAAAGCCTGGCAAGTTAAGGTGCTTAAAGAGACTTGTTTTCAGAAAGCTATTTCTGAGTATAAAAAAGGTGTTATTGATTTAAACTTTATGAGGCGATTAGCTAAAACTTCATGGTCTGATCAAGGCCCATTATTAGCGCGCGAATATTTGTTTAAGCATGGTATTCATTTGGTGTTTGAACCACATTTAGATAAAACATACTTAGATGGAGCGGTGTGCATAAACCAGAAAGGGAATCCTGTGGTCGCATTGACATTGAGATATGATCGTCTGGACGATTTCTGGTTTACTTTGATGCACGAATTAGCTCATATCGCATTACATCTTGATGGAAATTATCAGTGGTTTATTGATGACCTTCATATGGAAACAGATGATATAAAGGAAGAAGAAGCTAATGATATGGCTAGAGAGGCTTTGATACCAAGTGAAGAGTGGTTAATAAATGATGAGTCCTCATTAAAAGAAATGAGATTGCTTGCAGAGTCGCTAGAAATATCACCATCAGTTGTGTTCGGAAGATTTGCTCGTGAGTATGATAGTTGGCCAAAAGTTAGAAAACATATTCCAAAGACATCATCTTTATTAAATTACGATCCGGGTCGGACCCACCCAACCCATTGAATAAAAACGAATATTTACCATCGTTCCCACGCTCCGGCGTGGTAACGTATCCCCCAGGCGCTCCAGCGCCACGTTATTAAAAGAGTTAATCGGGACGCTGGAGCGTGGGAACGATACTAATCTGATTCATCGAAGCTGTTACAGTATCGCAATTCAAATCATCAAATTTTAGGGCTGTCTTATGAAAAAAGTTATTCCTGGCTTAGTTCTGTTAATCGTTATTGGTATAGCTGGCAGTGTTTATTATCTATTGACTAACCTTGATGCCCTGATTGAGGCGGCTATTGAAAAATATGGCAGCGAAGCGACACAAACATCTGTCCTTGTTGATAGTGTCAAAACGGATCTGACTGGCGGAACTGCCAGTATTACCGGCCTGACTGTTGGTAATCCCGCTGGTTATGATCTTCCAAATGCATTTTCACTGGGAGAAATTCGCGTCGGTATCGATCTGCAGTCTTTGCAGGAAGAGCCTTATATCATTAATGAAATTACCGTATTGGCTCCGCAGGTATTCGTCGAAATTAATGAAGATAATAAAACCAACCTGAATGAATTGAAGAGAAACCTGACTGCGAGTTTGCCAGGCAAGACAGGGGATAAAAAATCTCAGGAACCTGCTGGCGGCAGCGCGAAAGAACCGCTTTTAATAATACGCCGGATTACATTTAACGATGGCACTATACAGGCCAGGGTCGCGGCACTGAAGGATAAGGAATATGAGCTTAAGTTGCCGAGTTTTGAGATGAACAATCTCGGTGGCAGCAAAGGCGCAACCGCTACCGAGATTGCCAGTGAAATACTAAAACGTTTAACCGACCGTGCCAGTGAGATTGTTAAAAACGATATTATTGATGCAGAGTTGAATAAGCTAAAAGATAAAGCGCAGCGAAGAATCGATGAAGAAAAAGCCAGGCTTCAGGATAAAACTAAAAGTGAGTTAGAAGAAGAGAAAGATAAAGTTAAGGAAAAGCTGAAGAATTTATTCGGTAGATGAGAGAAGTCGATAAACCGCATTACCATCGTTCCCACGCTCCGGCGTGGTAACGCATTCCCCGGGCGCTCCAGCGCCGCGTTATTAAAAGGGGTTGATCGGGACGCTGGAGCGTCCGGGGATGCATTCCCACGCTGGAGCGTGGGAACGATACTCTAAACGTATCCTCAGGCGCTCCAGCGCCACGTTATTAAAAGCGGTTGATCGGGACGCTGGAGCGTCCGGAGCTGCATTCCCACGCTGGAGCGTGGGAACGATGCTCTATTTCTAACGATACTAAACGCATCTCCAGGCGCTTTAGCGCCACGTTATTAAAAGGGGTTGATCGGGACGCTGGAGTGTCCGGGGCTGCATTTCCACGCTGGAGCGTGGGAACGATACTACTTACTTAAGTAAACTAATCTCACTTATGAAACTATTCCACATACTTTCCATTTTAATTACTCTGTCTGCTGTTTTCAGTTTTATTAATTACCGTTTCCTCAAATTACCCACGTCTATCGGTTTGATGCTGATTGCTATGCTCGCTTCGTTGGCGCTGTTATTGCTTGGGCCGTTGTCGTTTGGCCTGAAGGAAGATGTCGCCGTTTTGCTAGCGTCGGTCGTTTTTGATGAGACTTTGTTGCATGGTATGTTGAGTTTATTGCTGTTTGCGGGTGCGCTACATGTCAACCTGGATGATCTTGCTAAACAACGCTGGGTGATTACTATTCTGGCGACAGCTGGTGTGTTGAGCGCTACCTTTATGATTGGCTATATGGCTTATTGGGTCTTTGGCTTATTAGGCATTGAGGTACAGTTGATCTATTGTCTTTTATTTGGTGCCTTAATTGCGCCTACTGATCCTATCGCTGTGCTGGGTATTCTTAAACAGGCGGGAGCACCTGAATCGTTAGAAGCCAAGATCTCAGGCGAATCATTATTTAATGATGGCGTGGCTGTTGTTTTGTTTCTGTTGCTGTTGCAAGTTGCAATGGGTGAGGGCGATGTTACGGTATTATCGACTGTTAGTTTCTTTGCTAAGGAAGTTATCGGCGGTGTGATTTTTGGGCTTGGCATTGGAGCCCTTGCTTACTGGATGCTGAAGCAGGTAGACGACTATACGGTGGAGGTTCTCATCACGCTGGCGATAACGATGGGGGGCTATGCCCTGGCGGAATGGTTGCATATTTCAGCACCGATTGCGATTGTAGTTGCTGGTTTATTGGTCGGTAATCACGGGCGCTCGTTTGCGATGTCTGATAAAACCCGTGAACATCTGGATAACTTTTGGGTGTTGGTGGATGAAGTTTTAAACGCGGTTTTATTTGTATTGATTGGTATGGAGGTATTAGTGCTCAGCTATCAGCAGGCTTATCTATGGGCTGGTTTGTTGATGATACCGTTAATTCTACTCGCCAGGCTGGTTGCTGTTTGGGGGTCTGTCAGTATCATGCGTCACTACCGCGAATTTAGCCCGATGGCTGTGTCGATACTGACCTGGGGTGGTTTGCGTGGTGGTATTTCTGTGGCATTAGCTCTGTCGCTGCCACACGGTGAGGTGCGCAATATTTTGCTTACTGTGACTTATATCGTGGTGGCGTTTTCGATTATTGTGCAGGGGCTTACGATTGGCCCATTGGTGAAATATGCCAGTAGGAAAAATTAAGAAATATTTGATCGGGACGCTGGAGCATCCGGGGCTGCAACGATACTACCGCTATGTATCATCGTTCCCACGCTCCGGCGTGGTAACGTATCCTCAGGCGCTCCAGCGCCACGTTATTAAAAGGGGTTGATCGGGACGCTGGAGCGTCCGGAGCTGCATTCCCACGCTGGAGCGTGGGAACGATACTCTAAACGCAGCCTCAGGCGCTCCAGCGCCGCGTAATTAAAAGAGGTTAATCGGGACGCTGGAGCGTCCGGGGATGCATTCCCACGCTGGAGCGTGGGAACGATACTTACTCGCTGGAGCGTGGAACGATACTAATCCCCCTGATGTTTTACCAGAAGATAACCCCATTCGTACTGAGGAAGCCATGTACAATCTACGTTTAATCCGGCCAGAAGTTGTCACTATCTACGATTGACCTTATCATTGGCTTTTCATTCACTAACAGGCATCTACCCGAGGCGGCGTATGTTAATTGACGGACCATTTGATTTAAAGATTATGGAATCTGACGGTTCCCGCGAGCTTCATATTTCCTATAAAGAGGCGTATCGAGCGCTGGATCTCAGCACTCGTGTTCAGCAGATGAAGCAGCACCTGCAGGACCTGAAGGCCAATTATCAGGCCTCGTCCGACCCCGCTGAACAACAGGGCATGCAAATGCTTATGCAGGTGGTTTCGCAGATATTGCCCTATCTCGAGACCGATGAAATAGAGCTGGACGAAGCCATTGTGCTGGAGCTAGAAAAAACCTCTGCAATAAACAACCTGATTAATGATGCCAGCCTGAATTAATTTCCCTATATGCCATCGTTCCCACGCTCCAGCGTGGGAATGCATCCCCAGGCGCTCCAGCGCCACGTTATTCACATTATTAAAAGGAAATAAATAATGAGTCGCAGCCGCTATGTCATCACAGAAGCCGATAAACCGCATTTTCTCACTTGCACGGTGATGGAGTGGTTGCCGGTGTTTATGCGTCCGGCCTGCGTTGATATTGTTCTCAGTAGTTGGCAGCATCTGCAACAGCATGAAGCTTTTGAGCTTTATGGTTACGTTATTATGGAAAATCATCTTCACTTTGTTGCACAGGCTCCCCGACTGGATAAATGCGTGAGTAGTTTTAAATCGTTTACTGCGAAAAACTTGTTGTGTTATCTGGAAGAGCAGCATGCCAGTCGCTTGCTTGAGCGTTTACGTTTTTCCTGCAAGGCGCACAAGCATGATCGGCAATATCAATTCTGGCAGGAAGGTTCACATGCAGAGCTGATATTTAGCGAGGATATGATGCGCGAGAAGCTGGATTATATTCATAACAACCCTGTAAAACGCGGTTATGTGGATAAGCCGGAGCATTGGCGTTATTCCAGTGCGAGGAATTATATGGGCGAGGCTGGTTTGATTGAGGTTAATGGCTGGGCTTGATCGGGACGCTGGAGCGTCCGGGGATGCGTTCCCACGCTGGAGCGTGGGAACGATGGAAGCTCTTAATTAAAGGATTCCTCCTTGTAGACTATGGTCTGCCCGTTCCAATGCTTGTCAAGCCTCACAAAGGGTATTATAGTACCCAAATAGGGGATGAAAGTCCCCATTATGGGTCTATATGGATGGCAAGTATGACAGCAGTTTCTATCGGTGATGCCTTATTCACCAAAACACAGCAGAAGGTTTTAGGGCTTTTATTTGGTAAGCCGGATACGCGTTTTTATACCAATGAAATTATGCGTCAGGTGGCTATGGGACGTGGCACGGTCAGCCGGGAGCTTGGCCGTCTACTCGCTGCTGGCCTGCTTACGGCGAGCCGTGAGGGGAATCAAAGCTATTATCAGGCTAACCGTGCGAGTCCCGTATTTGAAGAGCTGGTTGCTATTGTTAAAAAGACGTTTGGTGTTGCTGATGAAATCAGGTTGGCGCTTAGTGTGCTCGATAATCATATCGAGACGGCTTTCATTTATGGCTCTATCGCAAAAGGTACGGCTACAGAATCAAGCGATCTTGATCTGATGCTGGTGGGTGAGGGCTTGAGTTATAGCGATGTTATGGAGGCGCTGATGCCGGTTGAGGCCTCATTGCAACGTGAGGTCAATCCTACTATTTATGGCCGGAATGAATTTAATGCTAAATTGAGTGCTGATAATAGTTTTATTACACGCGTGATGGAGCAGCCAAAGATAATGATAAAGGGATGTGAAGATGACATTGGAAAAGCTGGATAATCTGGTAAAGATCAACAAGCTCAAACGGGAGCCGCCTGATCAAAATGAATTTGATGGCATGGTGGCTTCCGCCAGGCGTCGACTACAGGATGGCAGGGTAGCCGGGCTTTCTGATGAAGGGCGTTTTTCGTTGATATACGGCGCTGCACATGCGATTTCTTTAGCGGCAATGCGTTGGCATGGTTATCGTTCTGATAATCGTTATTTGGTCTTCCAATGTTTAAAGCAGACGCTTGGGCTTAAGGATGTTAAATGGCGGGTACTTGATCAATGCCATAAAGTACGTAATCTTGCTGAGTATGAAGGCCATCTGGAAATATCCAGCCAGCTATTAAAAGAGCTGATTGATATTACCGAAGAGCTTGTGACATTGGTTGAAGCACTCGGGCCAGTCCCGCGTAGTTAATCAGGCTCGCCATTGTTTCCACACTGGAGCGTGGGAACGATGGATTATAAGGCAGCTAAGTTCTTATAGAGCAGCGTTATTCTGGGTCAGCATCGTGTTCGTTAGAGATGGATACCGGCCTGCGCCGGTATGACGGGGCATATAAATATCATCATCGTTCCCACACTTAGCGCCGGTCTCGCCGACAGGGCGGAATAATTTGTCATGCCAATATGGCGGGTATTTAACACGCCGGAATGAGATAAAATGCGGCGATATCAAAACAGGTTAGCCGCATGCGGTTGCCTCATTTTTGTTTTTAGACAGTTATAATGTACCCCCTTAAAAACTAATCAAGAATTTACCAAGACTTTATCTATGCTAGAGCGTATCCGCGAAATTCCCTATAACTACACTTCCTTTTCCGATCGTGAGATTGTCATTCGTTTTCTGGGCGAGCCGATCTGGCAGTTGATCGAGGAGCTTCGGGGTGAGCGTAACACCGGTATTTCGGCGCGGATGCTGCTGGAGGTGCTGGGGGATATGTGGGTGGTATCGCGCAATCCCTATCTGCAGGAGGATCTGCTGGAGGATGCCGGGCGGCGTAAGGCCCTGATTGAGGCCATGCACCATCGTCTGGGTCAAATTAAGATGCGCGCGGGTGGTAATGAGAAGGCGCTGGATTTGCATCGTGAGGCTACCGGGGCGGTCAACCGGTTTTCTGATCAGTTTGAGGCGGATAAAAAATTAAGGGAAAAAGTACGCCGGCGCTTCAAGTCGATTACCCGTAAGGATAACGTCGATTTCGGCGGTCTGGCGCGGGTTTCGCATGCCACCGATGCTACCGACTGGCGCGTGGAATCGCCGTTTGTGGTGATCTCACCGGATACGGAAGAGGAGGTTTTGAGCCTTGTGCAGGCCTGCATCGGGCTGGGACTGACGATTATCCCGCGCGGCGGTGGCACCGGTTATACCGGCGGCGCGGTGCCGCTGGATGCGCGCTCGGCGGTCATTAATACGGAAAAACTGGAGACTCTGGGTGACATTGAAACCCGGCCTTTGCCGGGTGTGGATCAGGCCGTGCCCACGGTTCGATGCGGGGCGGGTGTGGTGACGCGTCGGGTTTCCGATCTGGCGGAGACGCAGGGGCTGGTTTTTGCGGTTGATCCGACTTCGCAGGATGCCTCCTGCATTGGCGGTAATGTCGCCATGAATGCTGGCGGTAAAAAGGCGGTGCTGTGGGGCACCACGCTGGATAATCTGGTGTCGTGGCGCATGGTGACGCCGGATGCCGAATGGCTGGAAGTTGAGCGTTGTGATCATAATCTTGGCAAGGTGCACGAGCAGGAAGAGGTGGTGTTTCGCATCAGCCGGTATAAGCCCGATGGCCAGACACTGATTGGTGAGCCTGAAATGTTGCGCATCGCCGGTTCGGTATTTCGCAAAGTGGGTCTGGGCAAGGATGTCACCGACAAGTTTCTTTCCGGTCTGCCCGGCATTCAGAAAGAGGGTTGCGACGGCATCATAACCTCGGCGTGTTTTATTCTGCACCGCATGCCGGCGCATATACGTACCGTCTGCCTGGAATTTTTCGGCGCCGATCTGTCGCACTCCATACCGGGTATCGCCGAGATCGTTGAGCATGTCACCAGAGCCGAAGGGGTGGTGCTGGCGGGGCTGGAACATCTCGATGAGCGCTACGTGAAAGCGGTGCGTTATACCACCAAGAGTCCGGGTCGGGAACGGCCTAGAATGGTGCTGATTGCTGATCTCGCCAGTGATAATGAAGATGATGTGACTCAGGCGGTGTCGGAGATTATCGCTCTGGCCAATCGGCGTGGTGCCGAAGGTTTTGTCGCCGTCAGCCCTGAGGCGCGTCGCCATTTCTGGCTCGACCGCGCGCGCACCGCTGCTATCTCTGCGCATACCAACGCCTTCAAGGTGAATGAAGATGTGGTGATTCCTCTGCATCGGCTTAATGAATATTACGCTGGCATCGAGCGCATCAATATCGAGCAGTCCATCGCCAATAAGCTCGAAAGCGTGGAGTCGCTGCTTGAGTATCTGGCCAGTGATTTTTCAGGTAAGGGCTTCAAAAAAGAATATGAAGACAGCGAAGAGCAGCGCGCCATTTTTCACGCCAAGCTGGATCTGGCGCGTGGGCATCTGCAAGGCGTTGATGCGCGCTGGTCAAAACTGGCGGAGTGCATGGATGAGCCGGCAGTGGAGCATAGCTCGCTGTTGAGCGAAACAGAGCAGGCCGCCATTCGTGACGGGGATACGATACTGAATCTGCTGTTACGTCGTGACGTGCTGGTCTCCTATCGGCAGGAAATCAAGCAGCGGATGTTCGAGATTTTTCGTGGCCAGGATATGGAACCGCTGCGCGATGCTCTGCGCGCAAGGCATATGGCGATTAAAAATAATCGACTGTTTATTGCCATGCACATGCACGCCGGTGACGGCAACATTCACACCAATATTCCGGTGCACTCCGATAACTACCGCATGCTGCATGAGGCGGACCGGCTGGTGGGCAAGGTGATGAATCTGGCTCAGAATCTGGGCGGCGTTATTTCCGGCGAGCACGGCATCGGCCTGACAAAAATTCAGTACCTGGAGCCGGAAAAGCTGGCGGCATTCGTCAAGTATAAAGAGGCGATTGATCCACACGGTCACTTTAATAAGGGCAAGCTCATGCCGGGCTCCGGCCTTGAAAATGCCTACACGCCTTCGCTGGCGCTGGTGCAACAGGAAGCGCTGATTCTGGAGCAGAGCGAGCTGGGTCTGCTCAACGATGACATCAAGCACTGCCTGCGCTGCGGCAAATGCAAACCGGTTTGCATGACCCATATTCCGCGCGCCAATCTGCTCTATTCGCCGCGCAATAAAATCCTGGCATCGGGTCTGATTATCGAAGCGTTTCTTTATGAGGAACAGACCCGGCGGGGGATTTCGATTCGCCATTTTGATGATCTCAATGATGTCGCTGATCACTGCACGGTGTGTCACAAATGTTTTAACCCCTGTCCGGTCGATATCGACTTTGGCGACGTCTCGATTCGCATGCGCAAGATACTGAAAGATCGCAAGCAGAAACGCTTCAATATCGGCAGCTGGGCGGCGATGCAGTTTCTCAATGTCAAAGATCCGATGATGGTCAAGCTGCTGCGTTTAGCCATGGCGCAGGCCGGTTTCAGGGCGATTAATTTTGCTCATGTGCTGGCGAAGAAAACAGGATTGCTGGGGCGTAGAAATCGCATCCCTCCTTCTACCACCGGACACTCTGGTGCGACCGTGCAGATTGTTAATCTGGTGCGTAAGCCGATGCGCTCAAGAGTGCCGGCCAAACCTATGCGCGCTTTGCTGGGCGCAGAGGATGCCTCGCAAGTGGTGATTGTTCGCGATGCCGAAAAAACCACGAACGATTCTGATGCCGTGTTTTATTTTCCCGGTTGCGGCTCGGAGCGGCTGTTCAGCCAGATTGGTCTGGCGACTCTGTCGATGCTGTATGAAACCGGTGCCAAAACTGTATTGCCGCCCGGCTATCTCTGTTGCGGTTATCCGCAAACCGCAGGCGGTGATACCGAAAAGGGGCAGGCCATCAGCACCGAAAATCGCGTACTGTTTCATCGCATTGCCAACACCCTGAATTATCTGGATATCAAAACCGTGCTGGTCAGTTGCGGTACCTGTATGGATCAACTGCTGAAATATGAGTTCGAGAAAATATTCCCGGGCTGTCGATTGCTGGATATTCACGAATATCTGATGGAGCAGGGCGTGAAGATGGAAGGCGATAACGGCATGCAGTATTTATATCACGACCCCTGTCACACGCCGATGAAAACCTATGACCCGATTAAAGTCACGGACAGTCTGATGAACCGGAGTGTGCTGAATTCTGATCGCTGTTGCGGCGAGTCAGGCACACTGGGAACGGCGCGCCCCGACATTGCCGAGCAGCTGCGTTTCCGAAAACGGGAAGAGCTGAAAAAGGGCCTGGTGGAGCTGACTGGAATGCCCACTACCAGCCCCAAAGGCAAGGTGAAAATGCTCACCTCCTGTCCCGCCTGCCAGCAGGGTCTGTCACGTTATCAGGACGATACCGGCCTCGACACCGATTACATTGTGGTGGAACTGTGCAAGAACAATCTGGGCGAAGACTGGCAGGAAAAAATGCTAGCTAAAATCAAGGATGGTGGTATTGAGCGCGTGTTGTTATAAGTTTGCAGTTTAAATAGCGAAAAATAAGTGTCCACAGATGAACGCGGATAAACGCAGATAAAAACACTTAAAATTTAAACAAAAAATTTACCGCAGAGGCACTGAGGCGCAGAGAAATATCTTGTTTTCATACAATTATTTTTTTGCTATTTTCGCGTTTTTTGCGGACAAAAGGTTTGTTCTTATCTGTGTTTATCTGTGGACTTAATGTCTTTATCTCAGTTTTTATATTCAGCAATTATTTGCCGGGTGTGAGTGTTTCGTAGGCCTGTCGAATGCGGATGAAAACGGCCGGGTCGCCGCCTTTGTCGGGGTGGTGAATGGCGGCGAGTTCGCGATAGCGGCGGTTGATGCTCGCTTCGCAGGCTTCGGCGTCCAGTTCCAAAACCCTCAGAGCCTCCAGGCGGTCATCGGCACTAATGTACAGCTTCCAGAAGTTTTCCAGCAGCGCTTCTACATCCTCGTTGCTGGTGTTGTTGAAGTTTGACCAGTCGAGATAGTATTCACCAAGTTTCGCATTCACCGACTCGGTCAGTTGGGTCTCGCTGGTGCCGGCGGGAAGTGTTGTCAGCTGGATGTGGAGTGGTGAAATCTCGAGCAGAAGATGCTCCTCTGCCAGTCGCTGCTGTAACTGGTAAAGCGCGTTCATCACCATGAAGTGTTTTTGAAACAGGGCGAGCTGGTAATCGTCGCCGAGGTCTTCAAAACCGATGTGGTCATCCAGTGATTTGATGATCAGGTATTCACTAATCCCCGCAGTATGCTCGTGCAGTAGCGCGAGGATGTCGGGGATCAGGGGGTTCTTCATCATGCAGCTGGATTATATTGCCGGCGGAATTTCTATCGCCTCATTCTCCAGCATTTTAATGAGCCGGATGAGGGGCAGGCCAATCAGCGAGTTCGGGTCATCGCCTTGCATTTTTTCAAACAGGGCGATGCCCAGACCTTCCGATTTGAAGCTGCCCGCACAGTTGTAGGGCTCTTCAATTTTCAGATAGCGCTCTATCGTCTGTGCTGAGAGTTTTTTGAAGACAACGGTGTAGGGTTCGCACAGGGTCTGTTTTCTGCCGGTGCGGGTATTGAGCAGGCACAGCCCGGTCTGGAAAACAATGCGCTGTCCGGAAGCCTCGGTGAGCTGTTTAACCGCATTGTCGAAGTTGCCCGGCTTGCTCAGCGGCCGACCATTGAGCACGGCGCTCTGGTCTGAGCCGATGATGAGCGCATCTTCGCCCCGGGCTTTTATCTGCCCGGCAACCGCCTCGGCCTTGAGTTTGGCCAGACGCATGACCATATTTTCGATGCTTTCACCCGCCAGCGGGGTTTCGTCGATATCGGGGGCGGCGCAGCTGAATTCAAGGTGCAGGCGTTCCAGCAACTGTTTGCGAAAAGGCGAGGTTGATCCGAGAATAAGCTTCATATCTCTCTTAATTTAGTGCGTAAAAACATGAGATTTTATACGATTCACATATCAAATGGGCGGAATTCCCCCCAGATTGCGCGCTATGTGTTTGATATTTTAGGTAATGCCAATGTTTCGTTGGCCCACAGCTCAGAACTTATTGAATTGTATGGAATATATACAGAAATGCGGTTTTGCTTTAAAATGCGCCGATTATGTCGAAGCCATTGCCGGAAACCGCCAATTTTTTAAAGCAAGCCGAGCGAAATGTGACGCTGGAAGGGACTTTGCCGCTGAATCGGCTGGAGCGGCTGTCTGAGTTTTTGCATGACAATTCCGGCGAGTTATTCGCCAAATTGAATTTTAGCTCGAATACCGGCTATCTGCGCATGCAGGGCCACGTTGAAGCCACGCTGGATTTGGTTTGCCAGCGTTGTCTGCAACCGATGGAGTTTCCGGTATCCGGCGAATTTAAATTCGGCCTGCTGACCAGTGAAAAATACGAAGACAGGCTACCGCCGGATGCCGAGCCCTATTTGCTGGAAGGCGACGAGCAGTCGTTGATTGAGGTTCTTGAAGATGAGTTGTTGCTGTCGATACCGATTGCAGTCACGCATCAGGAAGAATGTTCCGAGTTTCTTCAGCAGCAGGCAGAAGAGCTGCGAGTGGAGAAAGAAAAATCGAGTCCATTCGCGGTATTGAAAGTTTTGAAAAGAGATTAGCTCAATTTTCTAACGCGTTGAATTACATGGTAATTTCTCGGTAGTGATTGAATTTTATAACAGTTTTACAGGTTTTTAACAGGAGATATTCCGTGGCCGTTCAAAAAAGCAGAAAGACACGTTCAAAACGCGGTATGCGCCGTTCACACGATTCACTGACGGGTAAGACCTTGTCTGTGGATCCAACTTCAGGGGAAACCCATTTGCGTCACCACGTGACCGCTGACGGCTTCTACAAAGGCCGTAAGGTAGTCGATACGGGTAGCGCTTTAGAAGACTAGATTAAGTCTGGTCGCTTTCAGTCGCTGACGGCGGTTGAGCGACATAGCTTTCGTTGATGCCAGATCAGGTAATAATTGCGATTGATGCCATGGGTGGCGACTTCGGTCCCGAAGTCATCCTGCCTGCGGCTGTTCGCGTGCTCGAAAAACAGGATAATGTCGGCATCATTCTGGTCGGTGATGAGGCGGTTTTAAGCGCAATGGCCGGTCAGCTGAATATCGACCTGGCCGGTGCTTATGCCGGGCGCATTGAGATTCAGCATGCCTCTCAGATCGTCGAGATGCACGATGAACCGGCGCTGGCGATTCGCAAGAAAAAAGACTCTTCCATGCGCGTGGCCATTAATATGGTTCATGAAGGGCGCGCTCAGGCGGTAGTCAGTGCCGGCAACACCGGTGCGCTGATGGGCACCGCCAAGTTTGTGCTCAAAACCCTGCCGGGCATCGATCGACCCGCCATCAGCACAACTATCCCCTCAATGACCGGTCATACTCACATGCTCGATCTGGGTGCGAATGTCGATTGCAGTGGTGAAAATCTGTATCAGTTTGCCATCATGGGTTCGGTGCTGGCCGAGGCGGTCGATAATGTCGATCGGCCACGCGTAGGTCTGCTGAATATCGGTTCTGAAGCGATGAAGGGCAATGCCCTGGTGAAAGAGGCCGATGCGCTGTTGGCTGATGCGCCGATCAACTACATCGGGTTCGTTGAAGGCGATGATATTTACAACGGCAATGTCGATGTCATTGTCTGTGACGGTTTCGTCGGCAATGTTTCGCTGAAGACCTCTGAAGGCGTGGCCAAGATGATCAGCCACTTTATGAAACAGGAATTCACCCGCAATATTTACAGCAAACTGGCCGCGATGATCGCCATGCCGGTACTCAAAGCTTTTCGCAGCCGTATTGATCCGCGCGCCTACAATGGCGCCAGCATGCTGGGTTTGAGCAGCATCGTAATCAAGAGCCACGGCGGTGCCGATGTCTTTGGTTTTGCCAATGCGATTAAAATTGCCGTGCTGGAAGTAGAAAAAACAGTCCCCCAACATATACGCGCGAGAATGGAATCTTTGCTGGAGAAATCACTTTGAGTTACGCAAGAATTGCAGGTACAGGTAGCTTTTTACCAAAAAAAATTCTCACCAATAAAGACATAGAAAAATTCGTCGACACCACCGATGAATGGATTCGTGAGCGTACCGGCATAGAAGAACGTCACATCGCGGCAGATGACGAATTTACCGTCGATCTGGCTGAACAGGCTGCGATCAATGCCATGGAAGCGGCCGGTAAGACCAGGGATGATATCGATCTGATTATTGTCGCCACCACTACGCCGGATCGGGTTTTCCCCAGCACCGCGTGCCTGTTGCAGCAGCGTCTGGATATTCACGGCTGTGCCGCCTTCGACGTGCAGGCGGTGTGTACCGGTTTTATTTATGCCCTGGGCATCGCCGACGCCTTCTTCAAGGCCGGCACCCATAAATGCGCTCTCGTCGTCGGCGCGGAAACACTTTCGCGCATTGTCGACTGGACCGACCGAGGTACCTGCGTGCTCTTTGGTGACGGCGCCGGTGCGGTGGTGCTGGAAGCCGGTGAAGAGCCGGGCATCATTTCGACCCATCTGCATGCCGATGGGCAGTATGAAAGCTTATTAAGCGTGCCATACGGCGTTTCCAACGGCGCACGGCAACTGCTGGACGGCGTGGGCGGCATCACCATGCGCGGCAATGAAGTGTTCAAAATGGCGGTCAATACGCTAGGACGCATTGTCGATGAAACTCTGGCGCACAACAACATGGATAAATCAGACATCGACTGGTTAGTACCGCATCAGGCCAATAATCGCATCATTAATGCCACCGCCAAAAAGCTCAAAATGTCTACCGATCGCGTAGTCATGACAGTGAACAAACACGGCAATACCTCAGCCGCATCAGTGCCGCTGGCGCTGGATACCGCAGTGCGTGATGGCCGCATAAAACGCGGCGAGACTTTACTGCTGGAAGCTTTCGGCGGTGGGTTTACCTGGGGTTCTGCACTAATTCGTTACTAACCTGTTTATAGGGCAAAAGCGTTTTCACCGCAGAGGTCGCGGAGAACGCAGAGGAAACCAATAATTGGTTTATGTGTGACTCTATTGTTATTTTTAGTGTTTATTTTTGCACAATATAAATACTGAATATGTTTTTATAAAAACAAGGTTTTCCTCTGTGTTCTCTGCGACCTCTGCGGTGAATGCTTTATCTTTAAAACTTTCAGATCAAATCTAGTTTGAAAAAGCGCGCTTATTAATTTAACGCGCTTTTTTTGTGCGTGATATTTCTCAATACAGTCTTACTATTTACTAATATTCTTATTTGATTTTGTATTAAATATATCATTGTGTTCTTGATAAATGCTGATATAGAATGGCGACTCGTGTAAATAAGAAAAGGCTGAGCTGTAATGTCAGAACGTGAAACGGGTACGGTTAAATGGTTTAACAATTCCAAAGGATTTGGATTTATTGAAAGACAGGATGGTGAAGATGTTTTTGTACACTTCAATCAGATTCGCGGAGAAGGTTACCGCTCTCTTGAAGATGGACAAAAAGTCGAATTCACTGTCACTAAAGGTGACAAAGGATTTCAGGCTGAGGACGTCACACCCATCTAATTAAAGGAGTCTCCCTGGGGATTCCTTTTTTTGTGACTGTTCGGATGCGGTCTTGCTTAAGGTTGCAGTCAGTAATTGTTGACTGCGGCAGCTTACCCTTCCGCGCGGGTGATCATCTCTTCTGCATGTGCCAGTGATTGCTGAGTGATATCAATGCCACTCAGCATGCGCGCAATCTCTTCGATACGCTGTTGTCGGCTGAGTGTGTCTACGCCGGTGCGGGTCTGCTTTTTATCGCTCTGCTTGTGAACGCGCAGGTGCTGATGCGCCTGAGACGCCACCTGTGGCAGATGAGTGATGCACACCACCTGACTGCTGTTACCCAGAATACGTAAGTGCTGGCCCACAATTTCCGCAATTCGTCCTCCCACGCCACTGTCCACTTCATCGAAAATCAACGTCGGGATGCGAGTCTGTGCGGCGGTAATCATCTGAATAGCGAGACTGATTCGCGCCAGCTCACCACCGGAGGCAACCCGGGATAATGTTTTGCAGGGCTGTCCCGTATTCGCGGTCACGGTAAAGTCGATTCGATCAATGCCATGCGCGCTGCGTTTTTCGTTATCGCTCCGGGTTATTTCAATGATGAACTTGCCGCCACTCATGCCCAGCGTCTGCATGGCTTTGGTAATGGCCTTGTCCAGTTTTTTTGCGGCTTTACTGCGGCTATTGCTCAGTGACTGAGCCGCGTTGCGGTAAGTCTGCTCCAATGTTTTATATTCATTGCGCAGCTCTTCCAGTCTTTCATCGGCATGATCAAGCTCACTCAATTCATTGACCAGCTGTTGATGCATTTCACCGAGTGCACCCGGCTCGACGCGATGCTTGCGCGCAAGATCCAGAATCACCTGGAGTCGCTGTTCAATCACCTCAAGTTCCGCCGGGTTGAGTTCGATGTCATCGCCGTAAGCGCGTAACTGTGAAACACTTTCATCAATCTGCACCAATGCATCCTGTAGCATATCAACGACCGGATTCAGCCTGCCATCGACTTCAGCAATGTCCTGAAGCGAGGCGATGACGCGGGCAACATTCGACTGAATATTGGAATCATCATTGCCATAAAGTTCTTCCAGTGACTGCTGTACGGTCGTGGTTAATTTTTCGGCATGGGCGAGGCGGGAGTGCTGTTCGTTGAGCTTTTCGTATTCATTGTTTTCCAGCGCCAGCGCGTCGAGTTCCTGCGTGAGAAAACGTAACAGATCGAGACGATTATTTCTGTCGCTGCCGGCCTGCTCAAGATGCTGCAACTGCTCATGCACCAGTTTAAGTTGCACGTAGGCATTGCTGACCGCTTCGATTAAATTTGAATGGTTGGCATAGTCATCGAGTAAGCGGCGCTGTGCCACCGGCTTCATCAAAGACTGGTGTTCATGCTGGCCGTGAATGTCAATCAGCATCTCACCCAGTTCACGAATCAGTTGCAGATTAACCGGTGTGCCATTGATGTAGGCGCGGGAACGTCCATCTTTGGAAACGCGACGGCGTAACAGACATTCATCATCGGCATTTAATGCCTGCTCGACCAGCCAGGAGCGGACCGCTTCATTATTCTGAATGTCGAATTCGGCGACGATCTCAGCGTGGTCGGCATCCTGTTTAATGCTGTCGTTATCGGCGCGATCACCCAGCACCATACCAAGTGCGCCTAACAGAATTGATTTGCCCGCACCGGTCTCACCGGTGAGTGCAGTCAGGCCGGTTTCGAAATCAAGTTCCAGCGCATCGATGATGGCGAAGTTGCGAATCGTTAGGTGTAAAAGCATATCAGTAGCGTTAAGTTCGTTCGTTCCAGTGAAGTTTCAGGCGCAGAATATCAAAATTACTGTGCCCCTGCGGATGCAGTAGTGTGATCATGTGTGGCTTGCGATTAATGATGATGTGATCGCCGATATCAACATTAAACGAGGTCTGGCCGTCACAGGTCACTTGCGCGTTGGCCTGTTTGGTTTCGCTGATCAATATATCCACTTCCGAGCTGGAATCAATAACCAGCGGGCGACTGCTCAGGGTGTGCGGGCAGATCGGCACCAGCGTAATGGCGTCGAGATTTGACTGCAAAATCGGGCCACCGCTGGAGAGGGCATAAGCGGTTGAGCCAGTGGGTGTGGAAACGATTAAACCATCGGCACGCTGGTGGCTGACAAATTGATTGTTGATATGGGTTTCGAATTCAATCATCCGCACCACATCGCGCACATGCACCACGACATCGTTGAGCGCATCGGCGGAAAATATAACGTTGTTGTTTCGCATCACCCTGGCTTCGAGCAGAAAGCGTTTCTCCTTGATGTGTTGCCCCGATAAAATGGCGTCGAGTTCAGTATCGATTTCATCGGGGGAAACATCGGCGAGAAAACCGAGGCGGCCAATGTTGATGCCCACTAAGGGCACGTTTTTATCGGCGAGTGAACGGGCAGCATTCAGAATCGTACCATCACCGCCGACGGTAATGGCCAGGTCGCAACGTGCGCCCAGTTCTTTGCGAGAGACGACGCGGTAATTGTGGCGGTGTTCGATATCCTCGACGCTTTCATCCAGTAAAACTTCACATTTTTTCGAGCTTAAATAATCCAGCAGGTGCGTCAGCGTATCGCTGACCAGCTCGGTGTGAGTCTTGGTGATAATGCCTATTGTGTTGAACTGCATAATTTTTTTCCGCGGAGCAATGCGTTTACATTAGCATGCAAAAACGCTTGCGCCATTTTTATTTTTTCGAATCTTTTTTAAGCTGGTAGAGCAGGTCCAGCGCCTCGCGCGGGCTGAGCCTGTCCACATCCATATCCTGCAAGCGTTCAATCACCGGGTGCGGGCGGCTGCTGAACATTTCAAACTGGCCGCTGTCGGCGCGCGCTTCGATGCTGTTCTGTTCCAGCTCCACCAGCTTCTTGCGCGCCTGGCTGATCACTTCGGCAGGTACCCCGGCCAGTTGCGCCACCTGTAAACCGTAACTCTGGTTTGCAGGGCCGGGTTTCACGCTGTGCAGAAACACAATTTTCTCACCGTGCTCGACCGCATCGATATGCACATTGGCGATACCTGCGAGTTCGTCGGGCAGGGCGGTGAGTTCAAAATAATGCGTTGCGAACAGTGTGTAGGATCTGTTCCTGCTGGCCAGATGATGCGCGCACGCCCAGGCCAGCGAGAGGCCGTCAAAGGTGCTGGTGCCGCGGCCAATTTCATCCATCAGCACCAGACTGCTGGCGGTGGCGTTGTTAAGAATATTGGCCGCTTCGGTCATCTCCACCATGAAGGTCGAGCGCCCGCTAGCCAGATCATCGGACGCGCCGATGCGGGTGAAAATGCGATCAATCGGGCCGATCATCGCCTTCTTCGCCGGCACATAACTGCCGATGCAGGCCAGCAGCACAATCAGCGCGGTCTGGCGCATGTAGGTCGATTTACCGCCCATATTGGGGCCGGTGATGATGTTCATGCGCTTGCTGTCGCTGAGCCGGGTATCGTTGGCGATGAAGCTTGAATCGAGCACGCGCTCGACCACCGCGTGGCGCCCGCCCTGAATATGAATGCCCGGCGATTCCATCAGTTCCGGGCAGCAGTAATCCAGCGTTTCGGCGCGTTCGGCGAGACAGGCCAGGGTATCGATTTGCGCCAGCGAGCGGGCGCATAGCTGCAACGGTTCGAGCTGCGCCTGTAGCGAGGCGAGTACCGTTTCATAAATGGATTTTTCCAGCGAGAGCGAACGCTCGCGTGCGCTCAGCACCTTGTCTTCGTACTCTTTCAGCTCGGCGGTGATAAAGCGCTCGGTGGTTTTCAGCGTCTGCCGGCGGGTGTAGGTGTCGGGCACCTCATTGGAATGCAGCCGGCTGATTTCGATGAAGAAACCGTGCACCCGGTTGTAACCGACCTTGAGGGTTTTGATGCCGGTGTTTTCGCGTTCGCGGATTTCGAGTCGGGCCAGAAAATCATCGGCGTTTTTACTGAGCGAACGCAGCTCATCGAGCTCGGCATTAAAACCTTCGGCGATAACCCCGCCATCGCGAATCAGTACCGGCGGGTTTTCGATGATCGCCGCCGACAGCAGCGCCACCACCTCAGGGTGTTCGCTGATCTCGGTGGCCAGCCGTTGCAGCAGCGGCGCGTGACACTCGCCGAGCGTGCGCTGCAACTCGGGCAGGGTTTGCAGCGACAGCCGCAGCGTGTCGAGGTCGCGCGGGCGCGCCGAACCCAGCGCCACCCGGCTCATAATACGCTCTACATCACCGATGGCGTGCAGCTGTTGCTGCAAATCGCTGAACAGCCCCGATTGCATCAGCTCGCCGAGCGACTGGTGACGCTGTTTGAGTATTTCGGTATCGCGCAGCGGGTTGTGCAGCCAGCGGCGCAAACAGCGGCTGCCCATGGCCGTGGTGGTGCGGTCGATCACCGACGACAACGTGTTATCGGTGCCGCCGGAGAGGTTAAATTCAATCTCCAGATTGCGTCGGCTGGCCGCGTCCAGAATCACCGAATTGTCGGTGCTCTCCACGTGCAGGCCGGTAATATGCGGCAGCGCCGCGCGCTGGGTATTGCGCACATACTGCATCAGGCAGCCCGCCGCCATCACGGCCGCATCCAGCCCGTCACAGCCAAAACCGCTCAGATCGCGGGTGCCGAACTGCTCGTTGAGTACACGTTGCGCCGAATCGGCGTCGAACCACCAGGGCGGTTGCGCCCGGCTGGCAATCTTGCGGTTGAGCTGCTGGTTCAGGTTATTGAGATACTGCGCATCCTCGGAGAACAGCAACTCTGCCGGGTTCAGCCGCTCCAGCTCGGCATAAAGATGCTCCAGCGAATACAGCTCCAGCACATGAAAACGCCCGGCGCTGACGTCCAGCGCCGCCACGCCATAGCGGTTATTAAAATGATGCACCGCCACCAGCAGATTATCCCTGCGCTCATTCAGCAGCGACTCCTCAGTTACCGTGCCCGGCGTGACGATGCGCAACACCTCGCGCTCCACCGGCCCCTTGCTGGTCGCCGGATCGCTGGTCTGCTCGCAAATCGCCACCGATTCACCCTGATTGATCAGTCGCGCCAGATAATTATCCGCCGCGTGATAGGGAATGCCGCACATCGGAATCGGCGCACCGCCGGAATGGCCGCGCGCGGTCAGCGTAATATCCAGCAACTTCGCCGCCTTGCGGGCATCGTCGAAGAACATCTCGTAAAAATCGCCCATCCGGTAAAACATCAGCGTGTCGGGATGATCCGCCTTAAGGCGCAGATACTGCTGCATCATCGGCGTATGGGTTACCGGTTTTTCTACAGGGCGGGTCGCGTTTTCAGCCATATTATTATCAGGAGCAGGGGTGGATTTCATGCAGCGATTCTACTAGAAGTTTCCAGAGCGGACTAATTTTGTTGGAACAAAATTGAACCGCATTTTACAACCGGCTCACAGGGCAAAATACAGGGATGTATGGTGTAAACAGGGTAGATCGGGCCTTATATTTCACGGCGGAAAGCCACAGTCCCGTGCCCATGCAGTTATCCATCCGCCCAACGCCACCGGCAGGTTCATGGATATGTCGACAAGATAATAATCGACACGTCCTATTACCTCACTTCTCTTACGTTTGAATTTAAGCTTATAAATGTGATCATTAATGTCTGGAATATTTTTTATTAACGGGGATTGGCGATGCGACAGTTACGTAAACTCAAGGATTTAAATCACTTTGCGCTACAGGCGCGTGACGGTGAAATCGGCCAGTTCAAAGAGGTCTATTTCGACGATAAAAGCTGGGTGGTGCGTTACCTTGTCGTGCACACCGGTAACTGGCTGATTGGGCGCGAGGTGTTGGTTTCGCCTGTGCACATTAATAAGGTGGACGGAGAGAATAAACAAATCCTGCTCGATCTTACGCGTAAACAGGTCGAGCAAAGTCCGGAGATGGATTCTAAAAAAACGGTGTCGCGTCATTATGAGATGGAGTATTACCAGCATTATGGCTGGGAGTCTTACTGGTGGCTGGAACCGCCACTTGCCGGCCCGGTGGCGCCGCCGCCGATGTCGCCTGAAAAACCTGATGAACCCGAAGATCCGCATCTGCGTTATAGCAAGGAGGTGCGCGGTTATGCTATTCATGCAAGTGATGGCGAGCTGGGTAATGTCGATGATTTTATCGTTGATGATCACACCTGGCAGATCAATTACCTCGTCATTGATACGCATAAATGGATACCGGGCAAGAAAGTACTGGTCGCAGTTGCCTGGGTAAAAAGTATCGACTGGGCAATGAGTGAAATTGTGGTTGAGCTTGATCGTGAAACTATAAACTCCGCGCCGGCTTACGATCCCTCTGAACTGATCAGTCACGATTATGAAGTCGAGTTATATAGCCACTACGGCAAAGCGATGAAAGCATGAACAGGTGCTGTTGCATCTGATTTCAGATAACCGAATCATCAGCAACATGCCGCTAAACCTGATCCAGACAACAGTCAAACAAGGGAGAAACATCATGAGTGACAAAAAGGCCTATGAAGAAAAACAGCGCGCCAAACTTGCCGAATGGCGGGCGGAAATCGATAAATTAAAAGCGAAAGCAGAGCAGGCGAACGCCGAGATGAAGATTGAATACAATTAGAAAATTGTTGAGCTACAGGCAAAGCAGGCGGCGGCGAAGGTAAAGCTCGACGAACTCGGTTCAGCTGGCGAAGATGCCTGGAAAGAGCTGAAGCAGGGCGTCGAGGCGGCGATTCATGATGTCGGTGAAGGCTTCAAATCAGCGGCATCAAAGTTTAAACGTTAATCCGAATAATGCCTGTTCGAGAACGCAATTTCAGTTACTAGTCAGGATGCCAGTAGTTAATCGACAGTTTAAACAAACTCAGGGTTAATGCCGGCAATGTCATAAGCCATGACTACAGCCGCCAGCAGCATTCATCAAGCAGTTATTATTTAGTGAGAAACTGGCATGCCATACAATAAAATCTCAGAGCTTCCCGATCCAGTTAAAAATGCACTGCCAAAACATGCTCAGGAAATATACATGGCCGCATTCAATAATGCCTGGGATAAATACAAGGATCCTGACGAACGCAGGGGCAATGCCGGGCGCGAGGAAACCACGCACAAAATCGCCTGGTCGGCAGTGAAGCAGGACTATGAAAAAAAAGGTGATGAATGGCGTAAAAAATCATGAGGCTTTATCATGGTGCAAAGCGGGTAATAACTATCTGAATCCTGGCTTAACCAGAGATTCAGGAACAATTTAATGGAGAGCATGAAATAATGAGTGAGACATCACTGGTTCGCTGGTTTAAAGATCTGGGGCGCGAAGACACTGCCATCGTCGGCGGCAAGAATTCATCACTGGGAGAGATGGTCAGCAAGCTGGAAGAATCCGGCATTCGTGTACCGGGCGGATTCGCCACCACCGCCGATGCTTATTGGGCGTTTCTCGAAGCCAACGAGCTGAAGCCACGCATGACTAAAAAGCTTAAAGAGCTGGATAAGCAGGGTAAAAATCTGGCTACAGTCGGCAAGGCAGTACGCAAGATGATTCTTGACGCGGAGATTCCCGCATCTCTGGCCGAGGCGATCACGCGCTCCTATCACGAAATGGCCGAGCACAGCGGTCACAAGGTGACCAGCGTGGCAGTGCGTAGCAGTGCGACCGCCGAAGACCTGCCGGAAGCCAGCTTCGCCGGGCAGCTGGAAACCTTTCTTAACATTCACGGCGACAAAGCATTGCTCAACGCCTGCAAACACTGCTTTGCCTCGCTGTTCACCGACCGGGCCATCGTCTATCGCAATAACCACGGCTTCGATCACATGCAGGTCGCGCTCTCTATTGGCGTGCAGGAGATGGTACGCGCAGACAAGGCCGGTTCCGGGGTGATGTTCTCCATCGATACTGAAACCGGCTTTCCGCACAGCGTGCTAATCAGCTGCGCCTGGGGACTGGGTGAAACTGTGGTGCAGGGCATGGTCGAACCCGATCAGTACCATGTCTTCAAATCACTGCTGGA
The DNA here is from genome assembly GCA_024636785.1 of Gammaproteobacteria bacterium. Lineage (GTDB taxonomy): Bacteria > Pseudomonadota > Gammaproteobacteria > SZUA-229 > SZUA-229 > LH-M37. Next base: position 7,116 of record JAGXGK010000002.1, on the reverse strand, counting down.
CAATGATTCGCTGCAACCGATTATCGAAAAAACGCTGGGCGCGAAGGATCAGAAAATGGTCTATGCCCGCGGCAGCGATGCCACCTCCAAACTGGTCAACACCACCAAAAAAGAGCGTTCCAGATTTGTGCTGGACGATGATGAAGTTATACAGCTGGCACACTGGGCCAGTGCTATCGAAGAGCATTACGGTCAGCCCATGGACATGGAATGGGCCAAGGACGGCGAGACCGGCAAGCTCTATATAGTGCAGGCACGCCCGGAAACGGTTCAGTCGCGCAAGGAGGCGGGCACGCTGAAAAGCTATCATCTGAAAGAGAAGGGGCAGCGTCTCGTCACCGGGCTATCCGTGGGCGACTCCATCGCCACCGGCAAAGTCTGCCGTCTGGAAAGCCCCGCCCAGATCGACCGCTTTGAAGAGGGTGCAGTACTGGTGACCCGTATGACCGATCCGGACTGGGTGCCGATCATGAAAAAAGCCGCCGCCATTGTCACCGACCACGGTGGGCGCACCAGCCACGCGGCCATTGTCAGTCGCGAACTGGGCCTCACCGCTATTGTCGGCGCAGAGAACGCGACCCGGGAATTGAAAAACGGCAGGGAAGTGACCGTCTCCTGCGCCGAAGGCGATACCGGTTACGTTTACGACGGCATTCTCGAGTTTGAAATGCAGGCCATGAGTCTGGACGACATTCCGGAAACGCAAACCCGCATCATGGTTAATATTGGCAACCCCGCTGCCGCTTTTCGCTGGTGGCAACTGCCGAGTGACGGCGTCGGACTGGCGCGGATGGAATTCATCATCAACAACATCATCAAAATCCATCCCATGGCACTGGTGCATTATCAAAACCTGAAAGACAAACAGGCACGTCGCCAGATCGCCGAACTGACCTCCGCCTACGAAAACAAATCAGACTACTTCGTCGAAACTCTGGCGCGCGGCATGGCTCGCATCGCCGCAGCGCAATACCCCAAACCGGTAATCGTGCGCATGAGCGATTTCAAGACCAACGAATACGCCCAGCTGATTGGCGGCAGTGACTTCGAACCGGGTGAAGAAAACCCCATGCTCGGCTGGCGCGGAGCCAGCCGCTACTACAGCGAAGGCTACCGCGAAGGCTTCGCCCTGGAATGCCGCGCAGTACGCATGGCTCGCGAACAGATCGGCCTCGACAATATCATCATCATGATCCCCTTCTGCAGAAGCATCGAAGAGGCCGACAAAGTGCTGAAAGAACTGGCCGCCAATGGCCTGGTGCGAGGCCAGCACGGCCTTGAGGTATACGTCATGGCCGAAATACCAGCCAACGTCTTTCTTGCCGAACAGTTCGCCGATCGCTTCGATGGATTCTCCATTGGCTCCAACGACCTTACCCAGCTGGTACTCGGAATCGACCGCGACAGCGCCGTACTCAGCGACCTCTTCAACGAACAGGACGAAGCGGTCACCACCGCCATCGCCCAACTGCTCGAAAAAGCTAAAAAGAGCGACACCCACGTTGGCATCTGTGGCCAGGCTCCCAGCGACCACCCCGAATTCGCCCGTTTTCTGGTCGAGCACGGCATCTACTCAATCTCAGTCACCCCCGACAGTTTTCTCGCTGTGAAACAAGTAGTGGCGCAAGTTGAAGCTGAGAGGGATAGTTAAAAGATAGTTGGCAGGTTCGCATATAAACGCTAACGATTCTTTTTGGTGTTATAGGTGAAAAAATGTTTGAAACAGTTTTTCAAGCAGAGCATCATTAGATTCTGTTTTTGTAAAAAATAGATGAAAAAGATATTTTTATTAATTGTTCTTTCGATAAGCCTGATTGTCGCAGGATTATATTTTTTGCGTTTGTCTGATCACCGTTCTGATCGGGCTGCAATGGCGCGTTTAATATCAACACAGCCTGTCTATCCGGCACGGTTTAATCAGTCTATGGTCAGTGATTTACCAGCGCCTGCGCGTCGATATTTTCAGTACACCATTCAACCCGGAACACCTCTTTATACCGTTGCTAAAATTTCCATGGCTGGAAGGTTTGGGCATGGCACTAAAGCCGAACCCGACTATATGAATATGCGGGCTGAACAAATCCTGGCATTGCCAACCGGCTTTATCTGGAAAATGTATGCAGAAAAGGATTTGATGCATCTATCGGGTTCTGACTCCGAAAGCTGGACTCGATTCTGGTTAATGGGACTGATACCTGTGGCGCGTCTTGGAGGTTCTTCAGACCATAGTCATTCTGCTTTTGGCCGCTATGCCGCCGAGGCGGTTTTCTGGACACCGGCAGCTCTCCTGCCCGGTCCGGGGGTGCAATGGGTATCCGTGAATGAAAATACAGCGCGTGTTGTAATTAGCCATAAAGGTCTATCCCAGCGAGTCGATGTTACGGTAGCTGCTGACGGCAGACCTACGAAGGTCAGTTTTCTCCGATGGAGTAATGCCAACCCGGATAAAGTCCATCGTCTACAACCTTTCGGGGGTTATCTGTCTGAGTATCGGGATTTCAGTGGCTTCCGGTTACCAACCCATGTCGAGGCGGGTAATTTTTTTGATACGGAGAATTATTTCCCCTTTTTTATCGTTAATGTCATGGATATTGATTTCCCCACGCCCTGAGATGAACAGCACGGTAGGGTGCAATAAACGCAGTGCATTGCACCGCATGGGTCAAGTAATATTTTGGTTATAGTATAAATTATTTGCTCTATTACTGTTTGTGGTTCAACTGAACGATGAACCTTACTGTTGTGACGACTCAGGTACTACTACCCATTCTGCTACTGATCTGGCTGGCATTCTTTCCTGCTCGGGGCATTCCAAAAAATGCGCCCTTTGCTGGCGAACCACTTTGGCTGACTATCAATGGCAGGTTTCTGGTTCGAAATGATCGATTTACTGAGGAGGGTTTGACCTATACAATTCTTTTTAATACCGTGGCGCTGGATCGCCTGGGGCTGCGTTACCACGCTGGAGCGTGGGAACGATGGTAAATAAAGTTTCATCTGACCCTACATATTGCTCTACATATTTAACGTTGACCCCCGTCATGGCGACGGGTTTTAACGCTGTAGAAACTTGAGTTTGAATCACCCGCAAAAGAGGAGAACATTTTATGAACATCATCCAACAATTTATCGCTGCCTGCCTGATGGCTTTCGTCGGAATCGCGGCGGCCCAGGAGGCCGCGCCCGTTAATGTGGGCGACAAGCTCCCACCTAACGTCCGCACTCTGCTCATTCAGGAAATGCAGGCGGTCCTCACTGCCAGCCAGACTATTCTGGAAGGAATCGTCAAAGGCCAGCACGAGCTCGTGGCGGAAAAGGCCGAAGGCATCCACAACAGCTTTATCCTCAAACAGAAAATGACCCCGGAAGACCGCAAGGCCCTCATGGCAGCCGTACCGTCGGCCTTTGTGCAGCAGGATAGGGCCTTTCACAAACTCAGCGCCGATCTTGCCGTAGCGGCCCGAGCAGAGGACCAGGCTCAGGAGAGGGCACTGTTTGGGCAGATGGTGGAAGCGTGTATCGTATGTCATTCCAGGTATGCCGGGGGGCGGTTTTCAGGTTTGAAGAACAGCGAGTAGAAATCTCTCTGGCAGAAGGTTATATCGTTCTCACGCTCCAGCGTGGGACCGATGGTAATATGATGTATATTAGAATCAATTGTGCTCTGACACCTGTTTGATGTTTTAAAAAATAGATGTCAGGGCACAATGTTTTTCCCACATGGCTGCGGCCTCGTTTCATCAGGAATCAGCATTGCACGTTAGTGATTCAACACCGCCAAAGGGCCTGGTGCCGGTGATCGGTTTAATGTCGATGATCGGCCCCTTCAGTATCGACACCTACCTGCCATCTTTTCCCGCCATTGCGCAGGGGCTGGGGGTTGGACTGCCTGCGCTGGCCCAAACTCTGAGTATCTACCTGATCGCCTTTGCCGGGGCCACGCTGGTCTGGGGGCCGCTGTCTGATCGCTTTGGGAGACGGCGCACGCTGCTGACTTCCCTCATACTGTTTGTTCTGGCCTCGCTGGGCTGTGCGCAGACCGAGAGTTTTTCAATGCTAATGTTCTGGCGGGCATTACAGGGGGCGTTTGCCTGCGGCGGCATGGTCATCGGTCGCGCTGTGGTGCGCGATGTCTATGAAGGAGCGATGGCGCAACGGGCGATGTCTCATGTCATGCTGGTGTTTGCCGCGGCACCGGCGCTGGCACCGGTGATTGGCGGCTGGCTGGAATCCGTGTTCGGCTGGCGATCCGTGTTCCAGTTTCTGATGCTGTTCGGGCTGTTTGCCGTTGTCCTGGTGTTTCGCTGGCTGCCGGAGACGCATCCATTGGCGGCAAGGCAATCCATCCATCCGCTCATCGTCGGCGGGAACTATCTGCGCGTGCTGCGGCATGGACGTTTTCTCGCCCTGGTGGCAACCCTGTCGCTTAGTTTTGGCGGGCTGTTCCTTTATATCACCAGCTCACCGGCCCTGATCTACGACCACCTGGGGCTGTCCGAGAGTGACTTCGGCGTGTTTTTCATTCCCACAGTGGCCGGGCTGATGTCTGGCTCCTGGCTATCCGGGCGTATTGCCCACGGCTGGCCACCCCGGCAAATTCTGAAACTGGGCTTCGGCGTACTGGGCGTTGCATTCACTGCCAATTTTCTTGATGCCCTGTGGCTGGAGCCTCGGGTACTCAGCGTGGTCGCACCACTGGTGCTGTACGCCTTTGGCATCGCCCTGATCATGCCGGTGCTGAGCGTACAGGCGCTGGACTGCTTCCCGCATAACCGTGGCATGGCGGCGGCAGCGCAGGGCTTTGCGCAAATGGCCTTTAACGCAGTAGTCGCCGGCTTCTTAATGCCAATGGTAGCGACGAGCCTGCTTTATCTGGCAATGGCTCAGGGGGTGTTGCTGTGCTTTAGCGTGCTGGTCTTGCAGGCAGCAAGAGCGCGCTAGCGTGCAATGAAAACCGGGGGCAGATCACAATACTTTCTATTAATTGGGAACGTGCTTGAACCAACAGCGCAGAAAGTGCTGCGCCTAAAGATTAGAAATAATTGTGGTCAGAGAAAAATTAAACACATGTGAGTGCTGAGCTGTTAGAAGACATAAGGAGTTGTTAATTTTACTTTGACCCCAATTATTTCGCTTATACATTGCTCGCTATGGCGAAACAAGAGAGCTGAACGATGAACCTTACTGTTGTGACGACTCAGGTACTACTACCCATCCTGCTACTGATCTGGCTGGCATTCTTTCCTGCTCGGGGCATTCTGTCCTACGTGTTGCAAACTCTTTCATTGGGGTTAATTCTGCTGGGCCTCGGACTTGCCTCACTATGGGCGATGCCTCCGTTTTGGGTGCCTTATGTCTATGGCTTTGTCTTTATCGTATTGTTTGTCTGGCATGTTTCGAAGGGGCATGTCAGTACAGCCGTGTTTTGGTCGGCGAGTCAGTTTAATACGATGCTGATTGTGCTTGCCATGGGTCTCGGCTTGGCAGGGGGTTATCTCAGTCTGTTGGCGCTAGAAGGCAGAAGACTGCCTCCTATAGATGTTGTTGATATTGCACCCCCCTTCAGCTCCGGCAAGTACCTGATTGCACATGGTGGTTCGACGGAATTGATCAATGCACATTTACACACGCTCGATGCTTCGGTTGCTCGATTCCGTCATTGGAAAGGACAAAGCAGGGCAATGGATATTTTTAAGATTTCGCCCTCAGGTTTTCATGTCGATGGCTGGCGACCGACTGATCCAGCTCGTTATGTCAGTTTTGGCACACCGGTACTCGCCCCGTGTACAGGAGTGATTGTAAAAGTGGTGAACGGTCTGCCTGATATGCAGGTGCCGCAAATGGATCGAGCGAATATGGCCGGGAATTACGTGGCGATTAATTGCATGGACTTTTATGTAATTATGGCGCATCTTCGCAACAGAAGCATTCATGTCAGGCACGGAGATGCCGTTAAAACCGGCGACTTGATCGGTGAGATAGGAAATTCGGGCAACAGCTCTGAACCGCATCTGCATATTCATGCGCAGCGCGGCCTTCCGCAAGACGCGCCCTTTGCCGACGAACCGCTTTGGCTGACTATCAATGGCGAATTCCCGGTTCGAAATGATCGACTTGCAGTGGAGCCTGAATGACCCAGCGCGCACTTATCCCATTTCTGCTCATTGTATTCACCATTAGCTGGGGAATTCTTGCACTCTACAGCTTCTTCAACGTGCTCATGACCCGGTTATTCGGAGAGCTATCCGGCAGTCATCCATTGTTTTATCTGGCTGTCTATGCACCTGCCATCGCGGCGCTCATTGTTGTCCTCTATACCGAAGGATATTCTGGATTGCAACGGTTTCTTGCACGGCTGTTGATGTGGCGTACCTCATTTGGCTGGTATGCATTGCTCCTCTTTGGTATACCGCTGGTGTTCTACGCGGCTGCCGTTTTGCAAGGCCTGCGGCTCACGCCTGCACATCCATTTTCCTCAATATCTGCGTATCTGTTGGCAGCATTCATGATGGCGATCAAAGGTCCTATCGAAGAGTTCGGCTGGCGCGGTCTTGCGCTGCCACTCTTGCAGCGCAGATTTGCTCCCTTCTGGGCCGGTCTGATTCTGGGAGTCATCTGGAGCATCTGGCATCTGCCTGCCTTCCTGCTCAGCGGAACGCCGCAAAGTGCCTGGGCATTCACGCCTTTCGTTATTGGTACTGTGGCGATCAGCATTATCGTAACGCCGATGTTCAATAAGTCACGCGGCAGCATCCTGCTACCAGCGCTATTGCATTTCCAGTTGATCAATCCACTCTGGCCAGACGCGCAACCCCTCGACAATTACCTGTTCGTGGGAGTCGCCGTGTTGGTGGTCTGGTTTAATCGGAAAACCATGTTCAGCCGTGACGGGGCTGTAACAGAAGTAACGCCGGGTTAGGACTCAAGCGGGAACGAGGCGGGCCGGATATTCGCGTTGACCGGTCAGATGGCAGTGATGACCGGGGTGCTGTTCCCCTTGGCGTTTCTTCCGACTGCATTGATTGTTTCGTTCAGCGCATACTCCTACGTGAAAATGTCCAACGCCTTCCCATCGGCAGGTGGTATCGGCATGTATCTCTATAAGGCCTATGGCAG
>JAGXGK010000018.1 GCA_024636785.1 Gammaproteobacteria bacterium | reverse complement strand
GAGACTCTTAATCTCTTGGTCCAGGGTTCGAATCCCTGACGACCCACCATTTAACCTGAATCCGTGGCTTAACCACGGCGCCTGGCACAAACTCTTGATTGCACAGTGGATCAAAAAATGCCCGCTTAATCTAAGGGTGACGCTAAGATTTTTTGAAACCTCTGTGAAACCAATATCTTGCACCATGCATCCACGTTTAAACCACGGATTCAGATTTAAATTATACCCGGCAAGGGTTCATGTTCAATTGTATAGGCGCTGCTGGTTACAGACTTTGATGTTTGATTGCTATTCATTAAGATATTCAGAAAGTTGTTCGATTTCTGCTGAATAAAGCCGTATTACGCGCTTTTTTTTGCTATGATTCGCTCCCAACATGCGAGAGTGGCGGAATTGGTAGACGCGCTGGTTTTAGGTACCAGTGTCTTTGACGTGGGAGTTCGAGTCTCCCCCCTCGCACCAAATTACTATTTCTTTATAAAAATCAAGTATATACACTGAGGTATCTATGCAAGTTTCAGTTGAAACAGGGGAAGGTCTTGAACGTAAACTAAAGGTTCAGGTGCCTGCAGAAACCGTCGATGCTCAAGTTGAGAGCCGACTTAAATCAATGCAGAGTCGAGTCAAGGTTGATGGTTTTCGCCCCGGCAAAGTGCCTTTTAGTGTGGTTAAGCAGCGTTATTCCACTCAGGTGTTCCAGGAAGTCGCCGGCGAAGTCATGCAGAATACTTTTCGTGATGCGGTCACTCAGGAAAACCTGCGCCCTGCCAGCGCCCCTTCAATTGAACCAATTAGCTTCGAATTGGGCCAACCTCTTGAATATGTAGCTACCTTTGAAGTTTATCCCGAAATTGAGCTGGCACCGGTCAGTGAATTAAACATTGAGAAATTGTCGGCTGAGATCGAGGATAAGGATGTTGATAATTTGCTGGAAACGCTACGCAAACAGAAGGCCATCTGGGCTGAAGTAGATCGACCCTCTAAAGAGGGTGACCGTGTTACCGTCAGTTTCAAGGGCAGTATTGACGGCGAGCTGTTTGAAGGTGGTTCAGCTGAAAATGTACCGCTGGTATTAGGCTCAGGTAGCATGATACCCGGTTTTGAGGAGCAGTTTGTCGGCCTGGCTAAAGATGCCGAAGCCACGGTAAAGATTACCTTCCCGGAAGATTATTCTGCGAGCGAGCTGGCGGGTAAGCCGGCTGAATTTGCCGTTAGCGTATCCAAGGTTGAAGCGTCTGAACTGCCGGTGTTTGATGATGCCTTTGCCAAAGAATTTGGTGTTGAGGAGGGCGGCATGGAAACACTGCGCGTAGATGTTAGAAATAACATGCAGCGCGAACTGAGTAACCGCATCAGTCTTGATCTGAAAACGAAAGTCATGGATAAGTTGCTGGAAGCCAATCCGATCGAGGTGCCAAAAGCGATTGTGCAGGAAGAGGCTGAAGCCCTGAAAAAACAGGCCAGTGCCCAGCAAACTGGTGAGCCTTCAGCGGAGGCGTTGGCCAGTGAAGCGGAGCGTCGCGTGAAACTGGGTATGATTCTGAGTGATCTGGTTAAGGCTTCGGAATTGAAGGTTGATCGTGCCAGGGTTGATGAGCGCATCGAGACAATGGCGAAAGATTACGAGCAGCCTGATGAATTTGTGAATTATTACAAGAGCAATCCGCAGTTATTGCAGGGCGTTGAGTCCATGGTTGTCGAAGACATGATTGTCGACTGGGTGGTTGACCAGGCTAAGATTTCAACTGTTAAAAGTTCATTCGACGAAATAATGAAGCCCACATCAACGACTTAGCAGGTATATGGCATGAAAAAATTCCCCAATTTCTATAGTCACGATGGTGGTGCGCTGGAAACACAATCGTTAGGGCTTATTCCGATGGTGGTGGAGCAGACATCACGCGGTGAACGCTCTTATGATATTTATTCGCGCCTGCTGAAAGAACGGGTGATTTTTATTGTCGGTCCTATTGAAGACCATATGGCCAATCTGATTGTTGCTCAACTATTGTTTCTGGAATCGGAAAATCCCGAGAAAGATATCTCCATTTATATCAACTCTCCCGGCGGTTCGGTAACGGCGGGCATGGCTATTTATGACACCATGCAGTTTATCAAGCCTGAAATCAGTACCTTGTGTATCGGTCAGGCTGCCAGCATGGGTGCTTTTCTGCTCGCTGCCGGGGCCAGAGGCAAGCGTTATGGGTTGCCTTACGCCAGAGTCATGATTCACCAGCCTCTGGGCGGATATCAGGGGCAGGCATCGGACATTGATATTCATGCCCGTGAAATTCTTAAAATTCGCGGCCAGTTGAATGATCTGCTGGCATTCCACACCGGCCAGTCAATCGAAACCATAGATAAAGACACGGATCGGGATAATTTCATGAGCGCGGAACAGGCTCGGGATTATGGTCTGATTGATGAGGTTCTGAGTAAACGGCCTTAAGTTCTACGCGAGATCTGCGTTAGTGATAGCTGAATTCCCGATAGAAAAAGGTTTTTTCCTGCCTGACTTTCTGTTGAAATAAGGATTATGAGCTATTGTTTGCGATAAGTACCCGCAAAAGTCTTGCGATTTTTCTTGTGGTGAAGCAGGGCATAAGTGGTGAAGCAGGGCATAAATAGACTAAGAGGCAAAGCCTGAGGTTTGAGAACTAGATGAACGATGATACAACCCATTCGGGTAGCGATTCTGAAAAACTACTTTACTGTTCTTTTTGCGGCAAAAGCCAGCACGAAGTAAAGAAGTTGATTGCCGGTCCTTCCGTGTATGTCTGCGATGAATGTGTTGCCCTGTGTAATGACATCATCCTTGAAGAACTGGAAGAAGAGACTTCATCGGCCATTCGCAAATTACCCACCCCTCACGAGATTCACGACCGTCTTGACGATTATGTGATTGGTCAGGAACGTGCCAAGAAGGTCCTGTCGGTGGCGGTGTATAACCATTACAAGCGTCTGGAAGTTAAGCATAAGAAGGACGAAATCGAGCTCTCCAAAAGCAATATTCTCCTGCTGGGCCCAACCGGCTCGGGTAAAACGCTACTGGCGGAAACACTGGCGCGCTTGCTTGATGTGCCATTCACAATTGCTGATGCCACAACCCTGACCGAAGCCGGTTATGTGGGTGAGGATGTTGAAAACATCATCCAGAAGTTGCTGCAGAAATGTGATTATGATGTCGAGAAGGCACAAACCGGTATTGTCTATATTGATGAGATCGACAAGATTTCCCGCAAATCAGACAATCCTTCTATTACCCGCGATGTTTCAGGCGAAGGTGTGCAGCAGGCGCTGCTGAAATTGATTGAAGGCACCACTGCATCAGTGCCACCTCAGGGCGGCCGCAAACATCCTCAGCAGGAATTTCTGCAGGTTAATACTGGAAATATTCTTTTCATCTGTGGTGGTGCATTTTCAGGCCTGGACAAGATTATTCGCCATCGTTCCGAGAAAGGCGGAATCGGTTTTAGCGCGGAAATGCGTTCCAAAGACAAGGATATTCAGTTGAGTGATGTGCTGAGTGATCTTGAGGCCGATGACTTGATCCAGTATGGTCTGATCCCTGAGTTTGTAGGGCGTTTGCCGGTTGTGGCTACGCTTAACGAACTGGATGAGGATGCGCTGGTGACGATTCTCACCCAGCCCAAAAACGCCCTGGCCAAGCAGTATTCCAAGATGTTTGAAATGGAAGGTGCCGAGCTTGAGCTGCGCAATGATGCCCTGCATGCGATTGCCAAAAAAGCCATGGAGCGAAAAACAGGTGCTCGTGGCCTGCGCACTATTCTGGAGAATGTGCTGCTTGATACCATGTATGAGCTGCCTTCGCAGAGTGATGTAACTAAAGTAGTGGTCGATGCTTCTGTCATCCTCGGTGACAGTCAGCCTATGCTTGTCTACAAAGGTGGCGAAAACAAGCGAATCTCGCAAGAGTAACCTCCGCTTGTCAATCCGTTCTATCGGTGTATTTCTGTCGGTGTAATGATTCCGGCACTTGAAAAAACACCGGAGCGTCCCCACTTGATATGAAAGAATCCATTATATACAGAGGCACTCATGGCCAGTTCAAGTGAAAAAGATACAACCAGTTTAAACGTGGTTACAGAAGTACCGGTTTTGCCTTTGCGGGATGTCGTAGTCTATCCACATATGGTCATCCCGTTGTTTGTCGGGCGCGAAAAATCCATTCATGCGCTCGATGCCGCGATGCAGGACAACAAAAAGATTCTATTAGTCGCGCAGAAAAGCGCGGATATTGACGAGCCGGGCGTAGGCGATGTCCACGAAATCGGGACATTGGCAACCATCCTGCAATTGCTTAAATTACCTGACGGCACCATCAAGGTGCTGGTTGAAGGCATACAGCGTGCCCGCGTTGAAAATATGCATGAACGTGACGACTTTTTCGTAGCCAACTATACAGAGCTGGAGGAAGCCACCGGTGAGGACGAGCGAGAAATCGAAATACTGTCGCGGTCCATTTTGAATGTCTTTGACCAGTACGTAAAACTCAACAAGAAAGTTCCTGCTGAAATTCTCACTTCACTGGCCGGCATTGATGAACCTTCAAGATTAGCGGATACCATTGCGGCACACATGTCGCTGAAGCTGGAAGAGAAACAGAAGATACTCGAGGTTGCCAGCGTGCGCTCACGGCTCGAATATTTAATGAGCCTGATTGATGCTGAGATTGATCTGCTGCAAATTGAAAAGCGTATTCGTGGTCGCGTTAAGCAGTCGATGGAAAAAAGCCAGCGCGAATATTATTTGAATGAGCAGATGAAAGCCATCCAGAAAGAGCTAGGCGAGATGGAAGATGTGCCTAATGAAGTTGAAGAGCTTGAAAAGCGCATCGAAGAAGCGGGTATGAGCAAAGAGGCTTATAAAAAAGCGACCGGCGAACTCAATAAGTTAAAAATGATGTCTCCGATGTCTGCGGAAGCTACGGTGGTGAGGAATTACATCGAGTTTATGGTCGAGTGCCCATGGAAGAAAAAATCGAAGATTCGACGTGATCTAGCCGGTGCTGAAAAAGTGCTGAACGATGATCACTACGGGCTGGAAAAAGTTAAAGAACGTATACTTGAGTATCTGGCTGTGCAGCAGCGTGTGAAGAAACTCAAGGGGCCGATTCTGTGTTTAGTAGGGCCTCCTGGCGTGGGTAAAACTTCGCTGGGCCAGTCCATTGCGCGGGCGACTAATCGTAAATTTACCCGTATGGCGCTGGGTGGTGTGCGAGATGAATCAGAAATTCGAGGTCATCGCCGGACTTATATCGGTTCGCTGCCCGGCAAAGTTATCCAGAATCTGAGCAAAGTGGGTACACGTAATCCATTGTTCCTGCTCGATGAAATTGACAAGATGGCAGCGGATTTCCGTGGCGACCCTGCTTCAGCATTGCTGGAAGTGCTTGATCCTGAACAAAATCACACCTTCTCCGACCATTATCTGGAAGTCGACTTCGATCTCTCCGATGTGTTATTCGTAGCGACGGCAAACAGCATAAATATTCCTGCTGCGCTGCTCGATCGTATGGAAGTCATTCGCCTGCCGGGTTATACCGAAGAGGAGAAAGTGGTTATTGCTACCAAATATCTCTTGCCCAAGCAGATGAATGAAAATGGTCTGCACGAAAATGAATTGCATGTGAGTGAATCTGCATTAAGAGATATTGTGCGGCTTTACACACGTGAAGCCGGTGTGCGTAACATGCAGCGTGAAATTGCCAAAATCTGTCGTAAAGTTGTTAAGCAGATGGTGCTTAAAACGGACAGCAAACCTGTTACAGTTACTTCAAGAAATATCGACAAGTTTCTCGGTGTTAAGCGTTTCCGTTACGGTGTGGCTGAAGAGCATAATCAGGTGGGGCAGGTTAACGGTCTGGCCTGGACGGAAGTGGGCGGTGAGTTGCTGACGATTGAATCGGCGGTAATGCCGGGCAAAGGCAAGTTATCGTACACCGGACAGCTGGGTGATGTGATGCAGGAATCTATTCAGGCCGCGATGACAGTGATTCGTAGCCGCTCGGCTTCTCTGGGTCTGACCAAAAACTTTCAGGAAGAAAAAGATATCCATGTCCATGTACCGGAAGGTGCGACACCCAAAGATGGTCCGAGTGCAGGGGTAGGCATGTGTACCGCACTGGCATCGTCATTAACGGATATACCGGTTAAAGCCAATGTGGCAATGACAGGTGAGATTACACTACGTGGAGAAGTGCTGCCGATCGGCGGTCTTAAAGAGAAGCTTCTGGCTGCTCATCGCGCGGGTATTACCACTGTAATTATTCCGCATGACAATGAAAAAGATTTAGTTGAAATACCAAAAAATATTTTGTCTAAACTGGATGTTAAACCAGTGCGCTGGATTGATGAAGTACTTGAGATTGCGTTGGAGGAAGTGCCAACACCCCTTGAGGCAAAACCAGGAGGTAGCAGAAAATCCGGGACAAAAGACAAAAAGTCCGGAGACCCCTTGCATCACCATTGATGTCAGTATAATGCGGGTTATTTCGCCAGTTTATCTCGGATAATTGAGTATAAACCAGCGAAACCCGCATTTTTACTGCATTATTCATTGACAGAGCTTGTCGCTGACTGGTATAAAATGCAGGGCTTATGTATTTCAGTGCCAGCTGTCATACAGAACTAAAGAGCATAAAATATAAAAAGCTCTAATACATAAATTATAAACAACAGCAAATCATTTTAAAAATATAGGAAATAACAATGAATAAATCAGAATTAATTGATGCAGTTGCAGAAGCAGCTGATCTGTCTAAAACCGATTCAGCACGTGCATTTGATGCAGTGATCGATGTTATTACGAACGCCTTGAAAAAAGGTGATCAGGTAAGTCTCGTCGGTTTTGGCTCTTTCCTGGTTCGTGAACGTTCTGCTCGTACAGGTCGTAATCCACAGACAGGTGCAGAGATTCAAATAAAAGCAGCAAAAGTGCCCGCATTTAAACCTGGAAAGGCCCTTAAAGAAGCAGTGAACTAAATCCTTACTTTTTGGCGGGGTGGTTAGCTCAGCTGGTAGAGCGTCGCCCTTACAAGGCGAATGTCGGGGGTTCGATCCCCTCACCACCCACCAATCGAGGACCGGTAGTTCAGCTGGTTAGAATGCCGGCCTGTCACGCCGGAGGTCGCGAGTTCGAGTCTCGTCCGGTCCGCCATTTTCAATTTTAAAGTGAACCTGCTAAAGCTTGAGTGAACAGGCCTAACTTGAGTAGCGTTTATCTTACACCTGAATCCGTGGCTTAACCGCGGCGCCTGGCACAAGCTCCTGGCTCCACAGCGGATCAAAAAATGCCCGCTTAACCTATGGGTAAGCTAAGATTTTTTGAAATCCCTGTGAAACCATTATCTTAGACCATGCATCTACGTTTAAACCACGGATTCAGGTTACAAATAATACATACAGAGCAGCCTCGTAGCGCTCTATTGATTTCATACAGTTATATTTTATACACAGGATCAGTTTCATGCTGCAAGCTATTAATGATCGAATAAAGGGTTGGTTAGGTATTGTTGTTGTAGTGATTATTGCCCTCCCTTTTGCTTTCTGGGGCATTAACTCTTATGTCGGTAACGGTAGTGAACAGTACGTCGCCAAAATCAACGACACGGAAATTTCAAAGCGTGAGTTTGACTATAATCTTTCTACGCAACGTCAGAAGCTGCAGCAGCAATTCGGCGGCAAGCTTCCTTTTGAAGAAGCCGTATTAAAACAGCAGGTACTGGATCAGCTGATCAACCGAAAATTGCTGGAAGAGATGGCGGGCAGCGCCGGCTACACTGTTTCAGATCAACAGTTATCGGAAAATATCAAAAATATTTTTACCCGGGACGGCAAGTTTGATCGGGCTTATATTGATCAGGTACTCCAGTCCAGAGGTATGTCGATTTCGCAAATGGAGTCCCAGCTAAGAAGCGACATGCAGATTTCACAGGTTATCGATGCGGTGACTAATACCAGTTTTATTACTGATAACGAAGCTCGTCGGTTAGCAGCGCTTGAACACCAGCAGCGTAAAATCAGTACATTGGTATTTAGTCTCGATCATTTTGCTGCTGATGTTGAAGTCGCGGAAGATGAAATCAGAACAGCTTATGAGCAAAACTCGAATCGATATATGCTGCCTGAAAAAGTCAGTGTGGAATATGTCGAATTGAAGAGTGAAGTGCTGGCCAGCGAGATCGAAATCGATGAACAGGCGATTACGCGTATGTACAACGATTATGTTGCCTCCATTTCACAGAAGGAGCAGCGCAAGGCCCGGCATATTCTGCTGAAAGCAGACACCGATAAGGCAGCGGTTCGTGAGCAGTTGCTCGACATGAAACAACAGCTGGAAGAAGGTGCGCGCTTCGAAGATCTGGCACGCAACTATTCTCAGGATGTTGGTTCTGCCAAACAGGGCGGTGATCTGGGCTGGATTGAACCCGGTCAGATGGTCAAGCCTTTTGAAGACGCACTGTATGCTCTGGAGGTGGGCGAGGTCAGTGAGATTGTAGAGTCGGAATATGGCCTGCATCTGATCAAGCTGGAAGAGGTGCAAAGTGAGCCGGTCGCGTCTCTGGAAGAGAAGAGAGCCGAGCTGGAAAAAATGTTCAAACAGAACATAGTCAGCAGCAGGTTCTATGAACTGAGTGAGATCATGGCAGCGACGGCTTACGAAAACCCGGAATCTCTGCAGGCGGTAGTCGATGCGCTGGATGTGCAGCCTAAAACCAGTGAATATTTTACCCGCGATAGTGGTACCGGTATCGCGTCTCATGAAGAGGTTCGCGCAGCGGCCTTTTCCAAACTGGTACTGGATAATAAATCGAACAGCGATGTAATAGAAATCTCGCCAGAGCATATTGTAGTACTGCGGGTGATGGATCGTGAGCCGGCAAGTCTGTTACCACTGGCAAGCGTGCGCTCTGCCATTGAGCGTAATGTTCGCCTGAGAAAGGCGCATGAAAAAACGCTGGCAGCTGCGGGCGAAGCTAAAGCCCTGATCAATGCCGGTGAGGTGACGGTTAAAGACGTCGTCGCACAGGGAATCACACTGGAAACCTCAGAGATGCTGACGCGGGACGATACCGAAAAAGCCGACCCCGCAGTGCTGGAGGCAGCATTTAGCATGGCCGCACCTGAAGCCGGTAAGGTGGTCGCCAATGACGTGGCCATGTATTCCGGTGATGTTGCGCTAGTTGTCCTGGAAGAAGTTCGTACACCCGATGATATCAGTCAGGCTCAAATTGATGCGATCAAAACCAAGGTTTTACAGGACCTGTCAACCATGGAGTTCAACACGGTTCTTCAGGCCATGAGGGATAAGGCGGATTTGCAGGTTAATCCAAAAATCATTCAGTAAGCCAGGACGTTCGGGGGTTGCGCCATGATTAAAGCAGTCACCCGTTTACCCCTGCACTGGCAGATTTTTGCGGCACTGTTGCTGGCGGTTATTGTCGGCCTGGTCACCTCCCCTGAAACCGGATTTCTGGGCATAACGCTGCTTTCAGTGCTCAGCTTTTTCGGTACACTTTTTCTCAATGCGCTGAAAATGCTGATTGTGCCGCTGGTGGTTGCCTCAATCATTACCGGCATGATGGAGCTCAAGCCCAATACACTTGGGCGTCTGGGTACAAAAACACTCCTTTTTTATATGTCGAGCAGTCTGGTCGCTATTCTGATCGGCCTGCTGCTGGTAAATGTTCTGCAACCGGGCATTGTTGATGGACGCCCTGCGCTGGAAATTCTGACCATGACTGCGGATATAGAAGCCGTCATGGAGAATGTTGAAGGCACCGGCATGGGCGACATCGCGGAAGTATTTTTGCGGATGGTGCCGGCGAATGTGGTTTCAGCGGCTGCCGAAGGGCAGATGCTCGGGCTGATTTTCTTCAGCCTGTTATTTGGTTATTTCCTCTCTCAGCTGAAAGATTCCCACGGCAGTGTGCAAAAAGATTTCTGGCAGGGACTGCTCAGCATCATGATCCAGATCACCAATCTGGTGATGAAATTCGCGCCCATCGGGGTCTTTGCACTGGTTGCTAAAGTGATCATGCAATCGGGCACCGAGGCATTTGGCCCGTTAGCGCTATTTTTCGCTACCGTTATTATGGCGCTGGCGTTGCACATATTTGTTTATCTGCCACTGGTGCTGAAATTTGTGGCCAAAGTAAGCCCGGTGCTGCACTTTAAGGCAATGATGCCCGCGATCCTGACTGCGTTTTCCACCAGCTCATCCTCAGCAACCCTGCCGATAACGCTGGATTGCGTGGAGCAACGCGCAGGCGTCTCCAATCGGGTGAGCGGTTTTACCCTGCCGTTAGGGGCGACGGTCAATATGGACGGAACGGCGCTGTACGAATGTGTGGCCGCCATGTTTATCGCTCAGGCCTACGGCCTGCAGCTGAGTCTGGAAATCCAGTTTTTAATTGTACTGATCGCCCTGCTGACCTCCATCGGCGTGGCCGGTATCCCTTCGGCCAGCCTTGTAGCAATTACCATCATCCTGGGCGCTGTAGGGCTGCCGCTGGAGGCAATAGGGCTGATACTGGTGGTCGATCGGGTGCTGGACATGTGCCGCACCTCGGTCAATGTATTTAGCGACTCCTGTGCAGCGGTCACCATCGCACGCCTTGAAGGCGAGGACGGTGTGCTACAGGAAAAAAACGGTTAGCTCTCCCACTACTTCCGCAGCCAATTCATCCTAAAACCGACAGCCTCCTGACTCTTCCAGTCAGAGACACCAAACGAACTAGCTTTCCTCAAGATCGCCCATGAGGCCGGCAGTATGATAACCGGCGTCAACATAGGTTATCTCACCGGTAATGCCGCTCGCCAGACTGGAGCAGAGAAAGGCGGCGCAGTTACCGACCTCATCGATGGTGACGTTTCTGTGCAGTGGTGCGCTCTGTTCAACATGCTTCAAAATAGTGGCGAAACCGGAGATGCCTTTGGCCGCCAGTGTTTTGATCGGGCCTGCTGATATGGCATTGACGCGGATGCCCTCACCGCCCAGCGAGTGCGCCAGATAGCGGACATTGGCTTCCAGACTGGCCTTGGCCAGGCCCATGACGTTGTAGCCGGGGAAGGCCCGTACCGCACCCAGATAACTGAGTGTCAGGATAGCGGCATCTTCGCGGTTCTGCATCATGTGGCGACCGGCTTTGGCGATGGCGGCCAGGCTGTAGGAGCTGATGTCATGGGCCTGATTAAAGCCGTCGCGCGTCAGGTTATCCAGATAGTCGCCTTCGAGCATCTCCTTGGGCGCAAAAGCCACCGAGTGGATAATGACATCCAGCGATTCCCAGTAGTCATCAAGATGTTCAAAAACGGCTTCGATATCATCATCGTTTTCCACGTCACAGGGAATAATGATGTCTGAATCGCATTCTCCCGCAAGCTTTTCTACCCGTTCACGCAGACGATCGCCCATATAGGCAAAGGCCAGCTCTGCACCTTCACGATGCATGGCTTTGGCTATGCCCCAGGCAATGGAGCGATTGCTGGCAACGCCAAAAATGAGAACGCGCTTTCCACTCATAAAACCCATAAGACTAACTCCGTGAAAAAAAGTACTGTAAACTGTGAAGCCTCAATGTTAGGCGGATTTTACAGCTAAAAGCAACCATAAAAATTATGCGTCATCGCGTACTTCAACAATTGTTTAAAATTCTAGTCATTCCCTGCTGCCTGATTTGTTCAACGGCGGCACTGGCTGTGCCTGCCATGGGCATGGGTTATGAACCTAAATATCAGGCGGATTTCAGCCACTTTGATTATGTCAATCCAGATGCCGAGAAGGGCGGTGAACTGGTGCTATCAGGCCTAGGTACATTCGATAGCCTGAATCCATTTTTGCTCAAAGGACTTTCGGCGGATGGCCTGAATCAGCTGGTTTTTGAGTCGCTGCTGGAGAAAAGTCTGGACGAACCTTTCAGCGCCTATGGCTTAATTGCCGATGATTTTGTGCTCGCCGAAGATGGTTTGTCTGTCACTTTTTACATCAACCCGAAAGCGCGTTTTTCTAATGACAGCCCGATAAATGCAACCGATGTAAAGTTTTCTTTTGACACTCTGATGAGCAAAGCTGCGCATCCCCAGTTTCGTATTTACTACGAGGATGTAGAGTCAGTCAGTGTGGTCGATGAACTGACCGTGCGTTTCAATTTCAAACGTAAAAATCGCGAGCTGCATATGATCGTGGGCGAGGTTCCGGTTTTTTCCAGCGACTGGCTGGGTGGACAGGATTTCGCGCAGACCGATGATGTACGACCTATCAGTAGTGGCCCTTATATTGTCGATCAGTACGAACGCGGCAAGTACATACGCTACAAACGCAATCCGGATTACTGGGCGGCTGATCTGCCGGTGCGCAAAGGCATGTACAACTTTGGTCGCGTCACTTATAAATATTATAAAGATTCGGCCATCGCGCTCGAAGCCTTCAAGGCCGGTGAGTTTGATTTCTTTTTTGAAAATTACTCTAAGCGCTGGGCACGCTCCCACGTCGGCCCCAAATATGACTCGGGCGAAATTATAAAAAAAGAACTCAAGCACAGTAATAATGCCGGCATGCAGGGTTTTGCCATTAACACCCGGCGGGATCGTTTCAGGGATGTCCGGGTGCGCCGGGCGCTGTCACTGGCTTATGATTTTGCCTGGGCTAATGATCACCTTTTTTATAATCAGTATGTGCGTTGTGACAGCTATTTCAGTAACAGCGAACTGGCCGCCAGCGGTCTGCCTGAAGGTGAGGAGCTGGCCCTGCTGGATAACTTTCGCGAGCAGTTACCGGAAGATGTTTTTACCCGGGAATGGCAGCCGTCTTCGACTGAGGAAAAAGGTGCGCTTCGGGAGAATTTAAAACAGGCGCGTGATTTATTGGAGCAGGCGGGATGGTCTGTGCAGGATGGTGTACTGAAAAATGACAAGGGCGTTGTTTTTAATATAGATGTGCTGCTGGTGCAAAAGGGCTTCGATCGCATACTCGCCCCCTACGCACGCAACCTCAAAAAACTGGGTATCGAAATGAGTTACCGCACGGTGGATTCATCCCTCTATAAGCGAAGAATCGATACCTATGATTTTGACATGGTAGTCACCAGTTTTCCGGCTTCGGTGTCGCCGGGAAATGAACTGAAACATCGCTTTCACTCCCAGTCCGCCGATACGACGGGCACCAGTAACTTGCCGGGCATTGCCGACCCGGTGGTTGACGCTTTGATCGAGCGCGTTATTAATGCAGAAGATCGCCGGCAATTAATCATTGCCTCACGGGTGCTGGATCGTGTGCTGCTGTTTGGCGAATATCTGGTGCCTAACTGGTATATCGACAAGCACCGCATTGCCTATCGCAACAAGTTCGCTTACCCGCAAACCCTGCCTTTGTATTACGACCCGATTACCTGGCTGATTAAAACGTGGTGGATAAAACCGGCAGCAACTAAAACCTTGCGGGAACTTTGAAACGCCCATGTTCGCCTACATTCTTAAACGCATCTTATTAATGATCCCGACGCTGTTCGGCGTCATGCTGATTACTTTCGCGGTAACTCAGTTTGTGCCCGGTGGTCCGGTCGAACAGCTGGTCAGTCAGCTGGAAGGCAACGCCGTCAGCGGCGAGGCCAGTAGCGGAACGCAGGGACTGTACCGTGGGGCCACAGGTCTGGACGAGGAATACATCAAGGAAATACGCGAGCTTTATGGTTTCGATAAACCGGTATACGAACGCTTTACCACCATGCTCGGCAATTACATGCGTTTTGATTTTGGTGACAGTTATTTCCATAACCGCTCGGTGATCGAGCTGATGGCCTCCAAGCTTCCGGTCTCGATCAGCCTGGGGGTGTGGACCTTCTTTATCGTATACCTCACCTGCATCCCTCTGGGTATTGCCAAAGCAGTGCGTGACGGCAGCTTTTTTGATGTCGCCAGCAGCACTTTAATTTTGATCGGTTACTCCATACCCGGCTTTGTTCTGGGCATTACCCTGCTGGTTTTTTTCGGCGGCGGCAGTTTTTTCGATGTCTTCCCGCTACGCGGCCTGGTCTCGGATAACTGGGAAACCCTCTCCTGGGGCGACAAGATTCTCGATTATCTCTGGCACATGGTGCTGCCGATTATCGCCTCGGTGATCGGTAGCTTTGCGGTGATGACCATGCTGACTAAAAACAGTTTTATCGAAGAGATCAGAAAACAGTATGTGCTGACCGCGCGCGCCAAAGGCCTGTCGGAAAACACCGTGCTGTATCGTCATGTATTCCGCAATGCCATGATCCCGCTGGTCACCGGATTTCCCGCAGCGTTTATCGGTGCATTTTTTACCGGTAGCTTGTTGATCGAAACTATTTTTTCACTGGATGGTTTAGGGCTGCTGTCTTACGAGTCGGTGCTGAAGCGTGATTACCCGGTGGTGCTGGGTTCGCTTTTTCTGTTTACCCTGATAGGGCTGGTGGCGAAACTGCTGGCTGATATCAGTTATGTACTGATCGACCCACGCATTCATTTCGAGTCGGTGGATCGTTGAGGCTATGAAGAAGGATTTCTACATCACTCCAGGGCAGCGTTCATGGTTGCGTTTCAAGGGCAGTCGACGTGGCTATGTTAGCCTGTGGGTGTTCAGTATATTATTTATATTGAGTCTGTTTGCAGAAGTTCTGTTTAATGACAAACCGCTGCTGGTCAATTATCAGGACGACTATTATTTCCCTGTTCTGGTTTCCTATCCTGAAACTACGTTCGGTGGAGATTTTGAAACCGAGGCCGATTACACCGACGAGTATGTGCGTGAAAAGATCACGCAGGGTGACAACTGGGTCATCGACCCGCCAGTTAGATTTAGCTATAACACCATCAATTTCACCAGCGATGCAGCCAATCCCGCACCGCCTTCGTCGGATAATCTTATCGGCACCGACGATCGTGGTCGCGATGTGTTAAGCCGACTGGTTTACGGCTTCAGGTTATCGGTTTTATTTGCTTTCGGCCTGACCGCGCTGGGCGTGGTCATCGGTATTTTCATGGGCGCCATACAGGGTTATTTTTCGGGCAAAACCGACCTGTTTATGCAGCGGCTTATCGAAGTCTGGTCATCGATGCCGGAGCTATATCTGCTGATTATTTTCGCTTCGATTTTTCAGCCCAGTATCTGGTTGCTCTTGGTTTTACTCTCCCTGTTTGGCTGGATGGGTCTGTCTGATTATGTGCGCGCCGAGTTTCTGCGCGGCAGGAACATGGATTATGTACGCGCCGCCAAAGCCATGGGCTTGAGTGACTTTGCCATCATGCGGCACCATTTGCTGCCCAATAGTCTGACCCCGGTGATTACTTTTTTACCGTTCCGTATCAGCGGTTCGATTCTGGCCCTGACCAGCCTGGATTTTCTTGGGCTGGGAGTGCCGCCGACGACTCCGAGTCTTGGCGAACTGCTGGCTCAGGGCAAGGAGAATATCGAAGCCTGGTGGTTGTCACTGGGCGCCTTTGTGGTGCTGGTGGGAACCTTGATGCTGCTGATCTTTATTGGTGAGGCACTACGCGAAGCCATGGACACCCGAAAAAATTAATATCATGCACAAGCTCCTTCAGGTAGAAAATCTTAGCGTCACTTTCAAAACCCAGGGCGGGGATATTGAAGCGGTGCGCGATGTCAGCTTTGCTATCAATCAGGGCGAAACGTTGGCCATTGTTGGTGAATCCGGTTCCGGGAAATCGGTGACCGCGCTTTCGCTGTTAAAGCTGCATGACGAAAGGCGAGTGCGCTATCCCGACGGCAAAATTATCTATCAGCATAATGGCCAGTCAAAGGACCTGATGAGATTGAGAGATAAGGCCATGCAGGCGATCAGGGGCAGTGACATCTCCATGATATTTCAGGAGCCCATGAGTTCGCTCAATCCGGTATCCACCGTGGGTGCACAGATCGAGGAGGTTCTGCTGCTGCACACCAGTTTGAGCAAAGCCCAGGCCAGACAGCGGGCCACAGAGCTGCTGGACAGAGTCGGTATTCGCAGTCCCGAGCGCCAGCTCAACAGTTTCCCTCATGCCCTCTCCGGCGGTCAGCGGCAGCGCGTCATGATCGCGATGGCGCTAGCCTGTAAACCGGCCTTGCTGATTGCCGATGAGCCAACCACCGCTCTCGATGTCACCATTCAGAAGCAGATTCTTGACCTGCTGGTCGATCTGAAAGAAGAATTCGACATGTCGGTACTGTTTATCACTCATGACCTGAATCTGGTCAGACGCTACGCCCAGCGGGTGTGCGTGATGCAGCAGGGGAAAATCGTAGAGCAGGGCGAAACCGCTGATATTTTCAGCCGGCCCCAGCACGAATATACCCAATATCTGTTGCAGAGCGAGCCGGATCAGCGCATCGTTGAGATCGAGCCATCCTCCGAAATGGTAGTGAATGCGGTCAATGTGCGCTGTCATTTCCCCATTTACAAGGGCTTCTTCAAGCGTCAGGTCGATGTGGTCAAGGCGGTGGACGATATCAGTCTCACGCTGCACAAAGGCGAAACGCTGGGCATCGTCGGGGAATCCGGTTCCGGTAAAACCACCCTGGGCATGGCCTTGCTGCGCCTGACCAGCTCCACGGGGGATATCTATTTCGGCAAGGATAAAATATCCGGATTCCGTGAAAAAGATATCAGGCCTCTGCGGCGTCACTTCCAGGTGGTTTTTCAGGATCCGTTTTCCTCCCTGTCGCCGCGCATGACGGTGGAACAGATCATCAGCGAAGGCCTGAAACTGCATTTTCCTGAGCTGGATCAGGCGCAGAGAATGGCTCGAATATACACGGTACTGGAGGATGTGGGGCTGGGCAAAGAGGTGTTATGGCGCTATCCGCACGAGTTTTCAGGTGGCCAGCGTCAGCGCATCGCCATCGCCAGGGCGGTCATTCTCGAGCCGGAGGTGATGTTGCTGGATGAGCCAACCAGCGCGCTGGATGTTTCGGTGCAGAAGCAGGTGCTGAGTCTGCTGGCCAATTTGCAGCAAAAACACGGTCTGAGCTATATCTTCATCAGCCACGATTTAAGGGTGATTCGGGCCATGTCCCATCGTGTTATAGTTATGAAAGAGGGTAAAATCGTTGAGCAGGGTCTGGTCAACGACGTGCTGGATCAGCCTCAGCAGGGCTATACCAGAGCGCTGGCGCAGGCCGCCATTTGTCCGTAACGGCCTATTTCCCATCAATAAAATCAGGTCTTTAGGGAATTAAACCTGATTGCCCCTGTCATTTGTAAAGTAATGTAACTTATTATTGACTGTTTTAATGGGTAATTCATACAATCATGGCCGTAAACAGTTTTTGTATTACGGGATTTTTATTTGGGGGTTAAATTATGAAATTATCTACTAAAGGACGTTATAGCGTCACAGCAATGCTCGATCTGGCAATTCACGATAAAGCGGGCCCGGTTACATTGGGCGACATTTCACAATGTCAGGGCATTTCACTTTCTTACCTTGAGCAGCTGTTTTCTAATCTGCGTAAAGCAGGGTTAGTAAAAGGTGTTCGCGGTCCAGGTGGTGGCTACCGATTGGCTCAGCCTGCTAACAAAATCACTATTGCGCAGATTATTCGTGCAGTCGATGAAAAAGTCGATGTCACCAATTGCAAGGGTGAAGCTGACTGTCAGCAGGGTGAGCGTTGCCTGACTCATGAACTGTGGTCCGATCTGAGTGACCGTTTGTATCGTTTTCTGGACGGTATCACGCTGGCACAATTCGTAGACCGTCCCGGTATACCCGAGCTGTCCATGCAGCGCGACAAAAGCATCGGTCGATTCGTGTTAGCACGTAAACAGGCTGAAGCCATTAGCCAGGGTCTGGTCTAGGTCTAGCTGCACAGAAGTCGTATTTGTTTCATTTTTTATAGGGTTGAATAACCGAATCTATTGAATTTGCACACTAAATCAGACTTTTAAAAATAAAAAGCCCGCAATAGCGGGCTTTTTTTGTGACTGACGGCGGCAGAAGTTATACTACGCTCCTTTTTATTTGCATACTGGGGAATACACGTGCTTGAGTTTTATCGCAAACATGTCGCAGAACGTCAATCAGAAGACCTACCGCCCTTGCCGCTGAACGCGGAGCAAGTGGCTGAACTAATCGAACTGATCAAAAATCCACCTGCGGGTGAAGCCGATTTCCTGCTGGATCTACTGGTTCATCGTGTCCCCTGTGGCGTTGATCAAGCAGCTTATGTCAAAGCGGCGTTTCTAGCCGATGTCGCCGGTGGCAAGACTAAATGCGAACTAATCTCCCCGGTTAGAGCCACTGAGCTGCTCGGCACCATGCTGGGTGGTTATAACATCCTGCCCCTGATTGAATTGCTGGATATTGAAACCACCGCTGATGCGGCCGCTACTGCCCTGTCGCATACCCTGCTCATTTACGATGCCTTCCACGACGTTGCCGACAAAATGGCGGCCGGTAATGAATATGCCGCGCGTGTGATTCGCACCTGGGCGGATGCTGAATGGTTTACTTCCCAGCCCAAAATGGCCGAAGAGATCACCGTGACTGTCTATAAGGTGCCCGGTGAGACCAATACCGATGATTTGTCTCCCGCAACCGAGGCCTGGAGTCGTCCTGATATTCCATTGCACGCCAAATCCATGTTGCTGAGCAAAATGGCCAATGAGCCCAAAAGCCCCATTGACACCATCAATGATTTAAAACAAAAGGGACACCCGGTGGCCTATGTCGGTGACGTAGTCGGTACCGGTTCTTCGAGAAAATCGGCGATTAACTCGGTGCTCTGGCACATGGGTAATGAAATTCCTTTTGTACCCAATAAGCATGAAGGCGGCGTCATTCTGGGTAACAAGATTGCGCCCATTTTCTTCAACACCGCAGAAGACTCAGGCGCTCTGCCGATTGAGTGCGATATCGACAACATGCAAACCGGCGATGTGATTCGCATCCGTCCTTACGACGGTGTCATTCTGAGTGAGGCCGGTGAAGAAATCTGCAAGTTTAATTTGCGCCCCACAACCATGCCCGATGAGATGCGCGCCAATGGCCGTATCCCGCTGATCATTGGCCGGGGCTTAACCGATAGAGCCAGAACCCTGCTGGGTGAAGACCCTTCTGAGGTTTTCCTGAGGCCGGAAACCGCCGTAGATACGGGTAAGGGCTTCACCCACGCGCAGAAAGTTGTCGGCAAGGCCTGTGGCGTTGCAGGGGTTCGCCCCGGCACTTATTGCGAGCCGAAAATGACTACCGTCGGTTCACAGGACACCACTGGCGCGATGACCCGCGATGAACTGAAAGAGCTGGCCTGTTTAGGTTTTTCTGCGGATCTGGTCATGCAGAGTTTCTGCCATACCGCCGCTTATCCCAAACCGGTGGATATCAATCTTCAGCACGAACTGCCCGATTTCATGCAGACGCGTGGCGGTGTCTCACTGCGCCCCGGCGACGGCATCATTCACTCCTGGCTGAATCGGATGATACTGCCGGATACCGTCGGCACCGGCGGCGACTCGCACACCCGTTTCCCTCTGGGCATCAGTTTTCCAGCGGGCTCCGGCCTGGTCGCTTTTGCCGCCGCACTGGGGGTGATGCCTCTGGACATGCCCGAATCAGTACTGGTGCGCTTCAAGGGTGAAATGCAGCCGGGCGTGACCCTGCGCGATCTGGTTAATGCCATTCCCTATGTAGCGATCCAGAAAGGCTTGCTAACCGTGGAGAAGAAAGGCAAGAAAAATATCTTCAATGGTCGCGTGCTGGAAATCGAAGGTCTTCCCGATTTGAAAGTGGAACAGGCTTTCGAGCTCTCCGATGCCTCGGCAGAACGCTCGGCCAACGGCTGCACCATTAGGCTGGGCAAAGCGCCCATCATTGAATATCTGAACTCTAATGTAACTTTGCTGAAATGGATGATTGCCAATGGTTACGAAGATAAGCGCACCCTCGCGCGCCGCATTCAGGCCATGGAAGCATGGCTGTCTGATCCACAGCTGCTCGAACCGGATGCCGATGCTGAATATGCAGAAATAATTGAAATTGATCTGAACGAAATCAAGGAGCCGATTCTGGCCTGCCCCAATGATCCTGATGATGTGAAGACCCTGTCCGAAGTTGCTGGGGTAAAAGTTGACGAAGTCTTTATCGGCTCATGCATGACCAACATCGGCCATTATCGCGCCGCAGGAAAAGTGCTCGAAGGTGTCTCCTCATTACCGACCCGCATGTGGATTGTGCCGCCGACAAGAATGGACGAACGTCAGCTAAGGGAAGAGGGCATCTATAATATCTTCGGCAAGGCCGGTGCGCGCACTGAAATTCCGGGCTGCTCCTTATGTATGGGTAATCAGGCACGGGTTGCCGATAACGCCACCGTGGTTTCGACCTCAACGCGTAACTTCCCCAATCGCCTGGGCAATAATGCGGATGTCTATCTTGGCTCCGCCGAGCTGAGTGCGGTGGCAGCGAAACTGGGGCATATTCCCAGCCAGGAGGAGTACATGGAAGGCGTGCAACATATCAATGCCGCTTCCGCCGAGATCTATCGCTATCTGAATTTCCATGAGCTGGCGGAATACAAAAGCGTTGCCGATGGCATCGAGGTGAAATTTTCCTAGGAGCCTGTCTGACTTGAAGAATCGAAGCGAAAATTTGGCTGGGCGAGGACAGATTTTGCCGGTTTTGCAGGGTAATAGTCGCTCTATTGCCCAAAAAAGCGGTGAAATATGGGCCGGCCAGGCGAATATGCAGCCGGTTTCCTTCAAGTCCGACAGGATCCTGCGATGAAAATGCTTCTATTCATTGCAGGTGGTGGCGCTCTGGGCGCGGTGCTACGTTATGGTGCCTCACAGGGCGTGTACAGTCTGCTCGGGCGCGGTTTTCCGTACGGCACGCTGTTTGTGAATGTGACCGGCTCACTGCTGATAGGTGTGCTGAGCATCGTTTTGCTGGAGCGCTTTAATGTCGGTCCCGAGTGGCGCGCGGCAATTCTGGTTGGCGTGCTGGGTTCGTTCACCACCTTTTCAACATTCTCATTCGAGACACTGAACCTGCTCGAGCAGGGCGATATCATGCGCGCTATGGCGAATATCGTGTTCAGTGTTATTGTCTGTTTAATCGCCGTCTGGGTCGGCGTGAGCATAGGACGACAATTATGAAAGTCACCGTTGCACGCATTTATGTCACCGAAGGTCGGCATGTTCATCAGAAAATATTCGAGCGTCTGCACGATGAACATAAAGTAAAAGGCGTGACCATGTTTCGCGGTGTCGCCGGTTTTGGCGAGTCGGGTGAAACCCATTCCAGTCATCTGCTGGACATCTCTTTTGACATGCCCGTTGTCATCGAATTTTTTGATGAAGAGTCACAGGTTCGTCAGGCTCTGGAATCACTGTCTGACCTGACTTTATCGTGTCGTGTTATTACTTTTCAGGCTGATCTCTCTTAGTCTGGTTGTTTACTTATTTAATCGGATAATTATAAAAAATGCTTGATCCAAAATTAATTCGCTCAGACCCTCATGGTGTGGCGGAACAGCTGAAAAAACGCGGTTATGAACTTGATGTGACCCTGATTGAGCTATTGGAAAAGAACCGCAAGGATTGCCAGATTCGCACTGAGCAATTTCAGAACGAGCGCAACAGCAAATCCAAGATGATAGGTAAAGCCAAGGCTGCCGGTGAAGATATCCAGCCTCTGCTGGATGAAGTCTCGGGTCTGGGCGAGGCCCTGAATCTTGCAAAAGTTGAGCTGGACGATGTCCAGCAACAGATGGATGCTATTTTGTGGTCCTTGCCCAATCTTCCCCACGAAAGTGTGCCAGCAGGCAGGAGCGAAAATGATAATGTTGAAATTCGTCGCTGGGGCGAACCTGCGACATTTGATTTTGCAGTGAAAGACCATGTTGATCTGGGTTCTGGCCAGGGACTGGATTTTGAAACTGCAACCAAATTAACCGGCACGCGATTTGTGGTGATGCGCGGCGCCATGGCAAAACTGCACCGGGCACTGACGCAATTCATGCTCGACCTGCACACCCATGAACACGGTTACGAAGAGGTGTATGTGCCGTACATCGTCAATCGCGACAGTTTGCGGGGCACCGGCCAGTTACCCAAATTTGAAGAAGATCTTTTTTGTGTTGATGATGAAGCCGGTTACTACCTGATTCCCACTGCGGAAGTGCCCGTGACCAATCTGGTGCGCGATGAAATTATTGACGCGCAGGATTTGCCCATCAAGCTCACCAGTCACACACCCTGTTTCCGCTCGGAAGCAGGCTCCTATGGTAAGGATACCCGCGGCATGATTCGCCAGCATCAATTCGAAAAAGTTGAAATGGTGCAAATGGTCAAGCCGGAAAATGCCTGGGATGCGCTGGAAGAATTAACCGGGCATGCGGAAGCGGTATTGCAAAAACTGAAGCTGCCTTATCGAGTGATGAATCTATGCACGGGTGATATCGGTTTCTCCGCTGCAAAAACCTATGATCTGGAAGTCTGGCTACCCGGCCAGCAGGCCTATCGGGAAAT
>JAGXGK010000017.1 GCA_024636785.1 Gammaproteobacteria bacterium | reverse complement strand
TCCACCACGAAGCCGGCCTCGGTCAGGCCCTGACGAAGGTACTCGCTGATCTTGGCTTCGTCCTCAACAACCAGGATTTTCATAGGTAGCTCCTCTAAGCCCTGCGATGAGTGAAACCGTTAGTGTTGCAATCCTCACGGTAATGGTTCCATGGATTCAATGGACTCAATATCAGACTATACCGGTTCCGCTGACTGGAAGATGACGCAATCATTACAATATTGTAATGATTGCGTCACGTTACGGAAAGGGGTGCTCTGTTATTGTCCTACGAAGTAGACTGTTTGGTGCACAAGCGCCTACAACCTGGCAATGAGATAAACCGGACCAGTAATGTAGGCAGCACGATCGAAACACTGGACTGTAAAGTGTCATTGCGTGTTTTGATTGGCAGTGCACCCGAATGTTTCATCACAGAAAGGACATAGGCCATGCCACCGAAAGGCGACAAATCCATCGCTGACTCCAGAAGATATCGAGCAGCTTCTGCGCTATCTGCGGGAGTCGTTCGGTGTACGGTAAGTGAGTTATCAAGATCAATCAGGAGGCAATTATGAAAGTGCAAATCGTCGCGACCCATCAATGCAGTCACCGCGCCAATCTGGAACGCGAACTGAATGAATTGGGTATCGCTTATGAAGTGCTGCTTGTCGAGGAGAATCCCGATCTCCTGTCCCGGTATCAGATCCGGCACTCACCGAATCTGGTGGTGGATGGGCAGGTGGTGTGTCGCGGGCAGCCCACGGAAACACAATTGCGTGATCTGCTAATGAAGCCGACGTAACGCTGTTAATGTGCCGCGGCGCTTATGTTGAGCGCCAGTGTTTGAAGCGTATTTTAAAGAAGGAGGAGCCATGTTCAGATTCATTCAAATTGCGCTCATCAGTGTATTGGCGGGATGGCCGCTCATCGGGTCGGCAGGCACCACGGTCTACATCCCCCTGGGCGCAGCCAATCGAGTCATCGCCGTCGATGCCGCGACCCATCAAATTACCGCCCAGTACACGGGGGTTGAGAATCCGCACGGGCTTGTCGCCACACCCGACGGCGAGTACCTGGTGGCCGGCAGTCTGGCGGAGACGCCAGCGCCAGCCGGCGCTTCGCCCGACACTCCGACCAGCAAGCTGTACCTGATCCATCCGGAGCACGGTCATGTCATGTTGACGATCCCGGTGGCCGGCTGGTCCCATCACGAGGCGATCACTCCGGACGGCCGTTACGTGATCTCCACCCACGCCACGCGCGGCGAGGTCAGCGTGCTGGATCTGACTAACAATCAGATCGTGCAACGCATCAGTACGGGTTCCGCGCCGAATTACACCCTGGTGACACGCGACGGCAAGCGCGCCTATGTCAGCAACAGCGGCAACGGCACTCTCACCGAGATCGACCTCAAGATCTGGAAATCCGTGCGTACCCTGGATGCGGGTCCCTCACCCGAGCACATGGTCTTCGCGCCGGATGAGCAGACCATTTACGTGACCAACCCGCGCGTTGGTACCGTCTCGGCAGTTGCGGTGGCCAGCGGGAAGGTGGTCAAGACCTATCAGATCGGGCCGGACGTGCACGGGCTGGACATCGGTGACGACGGCAAGACCCTGTTCGCCACCAGCAAGAAGGCCGAAACTCTGGTTGCGGTGAATACCGCGAGCGGGCAGATACGTTCGCTGTCTCTCGCGCCAGCCCCCTACCACCTGAACACCATCCCGGGCACCGGCATGGTGTACGTCTCCAGCCGCAACAAGCCGGTGATCTGGGTGATCGATCAGCAATCGCTGCAGGTTACCGCGACTATTGATCTGCCGGGTGGCGAAGGACATCAGATGGCGATAGTGGCGGAGTGACAACGGGGAGATGATATGAACCAAGTGCATGCAGCATCGAAAGCACCGGTAAGCCCCCGGGATCCCGTGTGCGGTATGGCGGTATCGGACGATACCGACAACCGGATGACTTATGAGGGGCGGGAATATCTGTTCTGTAGTGAACATTGTCTGCACAAGTTCAAGCACAGCCCGCAACAGTATATTGAGCCGAAAGCGGCGCCGGCGCCGGAGACAACGTCGACGCTCTATACCTGCCCGATGCATCCGGAGGTGCAACAGCCGGGACCCGGGAGTTGCCCGAAGTGCGGTATGGCGCTGGAACCCATGGGTGCGCCGATCCCGGCAACAACGACCGAATACACCTGTCCCATGCACCCGGAGATCGTGCAGGATCACCCGGGCAACTGTCCCAAATGTGGCATGGCTCTGGAGCCGCGCACGGTCGCAGCAGAAGAAGAGGGGAACGCCGAGCTGCGCGACATGAGCCGGCGTTTCCGGGTTAGCGCCGCGCTGGCTATTCCGGTCTTTTTCAGCGCCATGGCGGCGGAGTTCTGGCCGGCGCAAATGGCGGAGATCATCGCCCCCGGTCTGCGCCAGTGGCTCGAATTGATCCTGGCGACACCGGTGGTGGTATGGGGTGGCTGGATCTTCTACGTGCGCGCCGTGCAGTCGATCATTACTCGCAACCTGAACATGTTCACCCTGATCGGCCTGGGCGTGGCGGTGGCCTGGACCTACAGCGTGGTGGCGACCGTGGCGCCCGGCATCTTTCCCCGCTCGGTGTTCAACGAAATGGGCGTGGTGCCGGTCTACTTCGAAGCAGCTGCGGTGATCACCGCGCTGGTATTGCTGGGCCAGGTGCTGGAGCTGCGCGCCCGCAGTCAGACCAATGCCGCGATCAAACTGTTGCTGGGGCTGGCGCCGAAGACGGCGCGCATCGTGCGTGATGATGGCACGGAAGAAGACGTACCGCTCGAACATGTGCAGGTCGGCGACATGCTGCGTATTCGTCCCGGTGAAAAAGTCCCGGTGGACGGCGAGGTGATGGAGGGTGACAGCAGCGTGGATGAATCCATGGTCACCGGCGAACCGATGCCGGTGAACAAGAGCGCCGGCGAACGGCTCATCGGCGCGACGGTGAACGGTACCGGCGGGCTGGTGATGAAGGCGGAAAAGGTGGGTGCCGATACCCTGCTGGCGCAGATCGTCCAGATGGTGGCGGAAGCGCAGCGCTCCCGTGCTCCCATTCAGAAACTGGCGGACATCGTCGCCGGCTATTTCGTGCCGGCGGTGGTGATTATTGCTGTGATTACCTTTATCGTCTGGAACTTCTGGGGGCCGGAACCGCGTCTGGCGTATGCTGTGATCAGCGCCGTGGCGGTGCTGATTATTGCCTGCCCCTGCGCCCTGGGTCTGGCCACGCCCATGTCCATCATGGTCGGCACCGGCCGCGGTGCCCTCATGGGGGTGTTGTTCAAGAACGCCGAGGCGCTGGAAGTAATGCGCAAGGTAGACACCCTGGTAGTGGACAAGACAGGTACGCTCACCGAGGGCCATCCGGAACTGGTCAGCGTCACCGCCGCCGGGGAATTTGACGAGCAGGAACTCCTGCGGCTGGCCGCGAGTCTCGAACGTGCCAGCGAGCATCCGCTGGCCGCGGCCATCGTGCGCGGTGCCGAGGCGAAGGGTCTCAAGCTCAACGCCACGGATGAATTCCAGTCGGTCACCGGCAAGGGGGTCACCGGTCGGGTCGATGGCCACGAGGTGGCCCTGGGCAATAGCAAGCTGCTTGAAGAGGCCGGTATTGATGCCAGCGACCTGTCAGCACAGGCCGATAGCGGCCGGACTGAGGGCCAGACAGTGATGTTTCTCGCGGTGGATGGCCGGGCGGCCGGGCTGCTCGGGGTCGCCGATCCGATCAAGGCCTCCACGCCGGAGGCGATTCGTTTGCTGCACGAGGAAGGCATCAAGATCGTCATGCTCACCGGCGACAACCGCAAGACCGCCGAGGCGGTGGCCGGTAAGCTGGGCATCGACCAGGTACAGGCCGAGGTGCTGCCGGATCAGAAGGCTGCCGTGGTCAAACAGTTGTAGGCCGAAGGCAGGATTGTAGCCATGGCTGGCGACGGCATCAACGACGCCCCGGCGCTGGCTCAGGCCCAGGTGGGCATCGCCATGGGCACCGGCACGGATGTCGCCATGGAGAGCGCCGGGGTAACCCTGGTCAAGGGTGATCTGCGCGGCATCGTGCGCGCCCGGCGTCTGTCGCGCGCCACCATGCGCAACATCCGCCAGAACCTGTTCTTCGCCTTTATCTATAACGCGCTGGGCGTGCCGGTGGCGGCTGGAGTGCTGTATCCCTTTTTCGGCATTTTGCTCTCGCCTATGATCGCGGCGGCGGCCATGAGCTTTAGTTCGGTGTCGGTAATTGCCAATGCACTGCGTTTGCGGCGCGTGTCTCTTTAGAAGCGGAGGTGGAACAGGTATGAATTTTCGAAAAGTGACCGCGATCTTCCCCAGCCTGGATCTGGACAAGGTGGAGAACGCGCTGATCGGGATTGGCGTTCCCGGCATGACGGTGTCCAAAACACATGGTTTTGGTGAGTATCGAAACTACTATACCAGGGACACCATGACCGATTGCGTTCGCGTGGAGATATTCACGGAGGCGGACCAGGCGGACGAGGTGGTGAGAGCGATCGCCCGAACCGTACACAAAGGACTCGAGAGCGAAGGGATCATTGCCGTGCTCCCGGTGGAAGAGCTGGTGTACATCCACGACTTCAAGGAGAGCTGACATGATGGGTGGCAGTGGCAGCATGTTTTTTGGTGGCGGTTTTATGTGGATATTCTGGTTGCTTGTGATCGTGGTGATTGTCGCCGCAGTGAAAGCCATTATGGCGGGTAATGCTCCGCGCGGCGGCCGTCAGAAAGACAGTGCGCGATCGATCCTGGAAAAGCGTTATGCGCGCGGTGAAATCGATCGCGAGGAGTACCAGGAAAAGAGACGCGAACTTGAAGACTGATCGGAGAGTGAGGTGGCAATTGCAACGGCATGATCGTTCAGGAATGAAATAGTAAAGGCGGCGTGTAAACAGACAGAGTTTAGAGCTGAGGAGGTGTTTATGATGATAAGAGAGAGGGTAGTCGCGGTATTGATTATCGGGTTGACATTGGCGTGGTCTGTGTCGGCATCGCAACAAAATCATATACGGATGCCGCCGAAATTTTCACTGGATGAACGTCCGGAGAAAGTCCTGGCGATGTATCCGCTGGGCGTCATCAACAAGGATGCGGCCTTCGCGCATCACGGCAAGGCCAATGATGAGTTCACCCTTCCCAACAGAAGGATTGGCTGGCTTTATGACGTCGGAAAAAAGGAGTGGCACCGTACATATACCCTTGTATTTGGCAATGATGGAATCGTGATCGACGTCCTGTATTACGATCACGGGCATTATTCGAAGTACGGATTGACGGCGCTGCAGATACAAAGCGTGCAGCCGCGCACCAGTCGACCGACCCTCGGACCGGGGCCGGTGAGTAAGTAGATATAAAGGCACTTTACGGTGGTTGGCTATCTCCCGAGGAGCGATGCTAACTGCATAATTGAAGCACATTTATGACAACAAGAGGAAATTGATAATGAAACATAAAACAGTAGTGTTCGGAATTCTTATGATAACCAGCATGGCGGCCTCCGCTGCACAACAGGGCGGTGGCATGATGAACATGCAGGAGCGCATGCAGAACATGAATCACACCATGGAGCAGGCCCGCAAAACCGATGACCAGGGCAAGCACATGGATCTCATGCAACAGCACATGAAGGAGATGCGCGAGACCATGGGTCAGATGAACGAGATGATGGGTGGCCGCCAGCAGATGATGAAGCAGATGGGCGGTGACATGATGGGCAAGAAAGGCCAGGGCGGCATAATGATGGGTAAGGAAGGCCAGAGCGGCAAGATGATGAGTAAGGAAGGCCAGGGTGGCAAGATGGGCAAAAGCGCCGGCAAGGGAATGTCACCCGAGATGATGCAGCAGCGCATGGACATGATGCAGATGATGATGGAGCAGATGATGGAGCA
Source organism: Gammaproteobacteria bacterium (assembly GCA_024636785.1). Lineage (GTDB taxonomy): Bacteria > Pseudomonadota > Gammaproteobacteria > SZUA-229 > SZUA-229 > LH-M37. Next base: position 125,509 of record JAGXGK010000017.1, on the reverse strand, counting down.
TCAGCAGGAACGCGAGCGCATGCGGAGCCGTTGATCCGGGTCTGTTGGGATACAGGTGGTGTAATCGCCGCTCGTATCCCAGCTGCGCCAAGCGTACTGTTCATCGGCAGGTATTGTTGAACCAGAACTTTCGTCGGCTGCACAGGCGATTACCGGTTCCACGCTGGTTCAGGAATCCTGTCTTCCGGTTACCGCGGGTGGATAAATTGATGTCAATAAATTCGGTCAGGTTCAAGGACTGGACCGCGTTTTTGCCACCGGTAATTGCGCCAGTCATGGCAATCCATCGCCGTGGATTCCGCATCAGGCACCCTGGCACAGTAATTGGAGTCACGATGTCAAATAACAGGACCAGCACAGTCGAGATTGCCGGAGCCGATGGCTGATCGAAGGCTTCCGACAGCGGCGGGGTAACAGTAGAACGCATCGCACGATAGCTCATATGAATGAAGGAGGACGCGATAATGATAACAGGAGGTGAAAAAGTGAAAGACCCGGTGTGCCAGATGCTGGTGCCACCGGACCAGTACGCAATCAACTATCAGGGCATTGATTTCGCCTTCTGTTCGCAGCAGTGTAAGGCGCGTTTTCTGGCCAACCCTCATTTATATATTGGTGTCCCGGGCGAGCCGGCACCGAAGCAGGAAGGGCAGGAAGTGCTCAAGCGCCGCCGCCTGCGCCTGGAAACCCCTTTGTCGGACACCGAGGCGCGGCAGGTCACCGAGCAGCTGCTCGCCATGATGGGGGTGTACGCTGTGGACATCGCTGCGGACGAGTTGGTCATTACCTACGACCTGTTGCAGGCGACGACCAAACAAATCGAGGCTACCCTGCAACAGGCAGGGGGCCGTCTGGGCGCTGGCTGGGGCGAGAAGCTACGCCGGGCCTTTGTCCACTATCTGGAAGAGAACGAGGTGGAGAGCCGCGAGCTACAACCTGGCTTGCATGGGCGCGGCGTTCATCGCCATAACTGAAGCCGGCGGCATAGCGGCAATATTTCACGAGCTTGATGCCCCGTGTTCATGACACTGCAACAAGACAAGTTAATGCAAGGGTGCACCGTCGATCCGTATTCGGTGTGGGTCATGCTCGCGGTGACCTATGGTCCGGCAGTGTGCCTGTACATAAAGGGGACGCTATCCTTTATCTTCAAGGGAAGTTAAAGAAAATGGATACGGATGACTAAAATCCGCGTTCCTTTTTAATCACGTGGCGCTGGAGCGCCTGGGGCTGCGTTACCACGCTGGAGCGTGGGAACGATGGTAAGTGATTTGTAGTGGTTCTTAATTAATATGGTGGTGTAGTTAGGCCGCCCCTCACCCCGGTCCTCTCCGTCCCGGCGGGAGAGGGGGCAAATCTGCGAATCTACAAGTCTGCAAATTCTTCCAGAAAGCCTAGCCTTTTACTGCCAACTGCCAACTGCCAACTGCCAACTATGTTTTAGTTTTACCCGCGCTCCCGTTCTTCCGGTTTGATCAGATGGAATTCATACACAGAGCCGGGGCTGACTTCGCGGAAGCGTCCGCGGTAGGCGATCATGATGGGGGAGGCGGTGAGTTGTCGGCTGCTGATGCGCAGTATGTCGCGGGTGATTTCCAGGTCGAGTTCCTGGCGGCGATAACGGATCAGTGTAGTCAATCTTTGCAGGTGATCGGGCAGGGCGGGGTTGAAGTAGAGTACGCCGCCACGGGTTTCGATGCCGGTGTAGGCGCGTTGCATGAGGTCAACGGTGCCGGCCATGGCGCCGAGGTGTATGCCTTCGGGGGTGGTACCGCCCTGTATGTCGTTGATGTCGCTGTTGAGTGCGCCCTGGAACAGTTGCCATGAGCGCGGGCGATCGGATCGGGCCAGTACCCATGAGTGTACGATTTTGCTTAGCGTGGAGCCGTCGGAGGTGCGCTGGAGGTAATACTCGATGTTTTTTGGGATGGTGTCGCGATCAAAGGGGTAGCCGAGCTGTTCGAAAATCTGCTGTAGGTCATCGGTCGAGAACAGGTAGAACAGCATGAGAACATCCGCCTGTTTGGAGGCTTTGTAACGGTTGGGTGTATCACCCTCAGCTTCCAGTAGCCGGTCGAGTCGCTGAATGTCGCCATATTTTTCGCGATAACCTTCCCAGTCGAATTCTTCAAGTTTTTCGTAACCTTCAAACTGGCTGATGATGCCATCGTCGTGAAAAGGGACATACAATTTTCGACTGATCACATCCCACTCTTCAACTTCCTGCGTGGTGATGCCGAGTTCCTCGCGTAACGCGCGTTCATGATCCGGTGGTAGCAGATCCAGTGCATCACGCGCCCGACATAACACCCAGGCTGCCAGAATATTGGTGTAGGCGTTGTTGTTGAGGCCGCCTTCCTGTTCCGGATCTGCGTCGGGGTAGGCGGTGTGAAATTCATCGGGGCCCATTACGCCACAAATTTCATAGCGATCAATCTGCTCGTTATAAGTGGTGATGCTGGCCCAGAAGCGCGCAATTTCGATCAGCATTTCCACGCCGTAATCATAGAGAAACTCGTGGTCGTCGGTGACCTGATAGTAGTGCCAGACGTTGTAGGCGACAGCCGAGCTGATGTGGCGCTGGCGGTTGCTGTTATCGGGTATCCATCGACCGGATTGTGGATTGAGGTGTAATTTCTGACTCTCTTCCCGCCCGGTACTGCCGCTTTGCCAGGGAAACATGGCACCACTGTAACCGGCCTCATGGGCCAGCCGACGTGCTGCCGGCAATCGGCGATAACGGTAGCGCAACAGTGCCCGGGTAAGCACCGGGTGACGCAGATTGAGAAACGGGAAGATGAACAACTCGTCCCACATAATATGGGCACGATACGCTTCGCCATGCCAGCCGCGTGGCGGTACACCGACATCGCGGTCGATGGTGTGACGCGACACCGTCTGTAGCAGATGAAAAATATGCAGGCGCAGCTTGAGCTGATCGTTATCGCCATCCTGAATATCAAGGCGCAGGTCGAACATTCCCCAGAGATGCTTCCAGGCCAGGCAATGACTGTCCGCAAGTTTCTCGAAATTGCCGACTTCGCTGAGTCGCTGTTGCGCCATCACTTCGGGTTCGTTAACCGCGTGATCGAGTGAAGTGTAGAGCGAGACAATCTTTTCAACACGTATACTCTGGCGGGCTTCAACATGCAGATGCAGTTCCTGCTCGATGATATCCGGTTGTGTCACGGTGCGCCGTTGTACGTCAGCAGGTTCGTCATGAACGAAAACCTGTGTCCGTGCCGCCTCCGCAATTTCGATACGCGACTGGACGGTGCGGCTCATTAGCCAGATAGTTTCGTCATTTGACTGTCCACTGTTGATGGTTTCGAGGTGTCTGCTATTGAGTTCCCGATAGCGGGGGACACCATTGTTAATGACGCTACCGTCGAGCGCCGAACGTATGTAGAGTTCGCCTGACCAGTCTTCCGGTTCGATCTCGATTTCAAGTCCGGCCAGATGCTGATCGGCCATGCTCACCAGCCGCCGTTCTCGCCAGCGAGTGGTGCGTCCGTTAGTATCACGAAAACGCAGTGTGCGTATTAGCATACCATTGGCGATATCCAGCTGCTGGCTGTAATCAAGAAGCTCAAGTTGATCCGGGTGCAGCCAGTTAGTGTTATCAATGGCTATTTCCAGCACCAGCCAGTTCGGCAGATTAACCAGATCTTCACTCTCAATCTCGTGACCTTTGATTGCGGTGGTAAGTCGATTGTAGCCGCCAGCGAGATAGGTTCCCGGATAATGCACCTCATTGTCTGAAGCATCGGGCGCTGCCCCCCGACTGCAAAAATAGCCGTTACCAAGCACGCACAGCGTCTCGCGCAAACCTTCCTGCTCGGGGTTGTAACCGTTGTAATTCAGTGACCATGCGCTATTCATGCGTGGCTCCTCTGTTTAGGAGGCTGTCGGATTCAGGATGAATTGGCTGCGGAAGCGGGAGAGCGGCCCAAATATCCCCAATTTTTCGTTGCGTAGAATAACTATGCGCCTCAAAATTTGGAAGATTTGTGCTCACTCTCCCACTCCTTCGCTTCAATCCCCCTAAACCCGCCAGCCTCCTAGTTTGATCAGTATTTTAAGAAAGCGTCGGACATCCTCCGGTTCATCCAACGCATAGTTGGCCGCAGTGGTGCGGGTCTCGCCATCGCGAACCACCACGCCGATGCCACGATCCTGCTCGCGTAACACCTTAAAAGCATCCTCATCGGTAACATCGTCGCCGATGTAAAGCGGCAACACTTCCGGCCGATCGAGATTCAGCTGCTCCAGCAGCCAGAGTACGGCGTGTCCCTTGTCCCACTCTATTTTCGGTTGCAGTTCAAATATTTTTTTGCCCCCTGACTTACGCAACCGTTCATGCATATAAAGAACGGTATCGACTGCATTTTCGACTGCGCCGACATCGTTTTCGCTGACCTGGCGGTAATGCACCGCGATGGAAAATTTTTTACGTTCGACTGCTGCGCCGGTGATATTTTTTATGGCTTCACGCAATTCACTTTCGGCAGCATCGAGGTCGGGTAGAAACGCCTGACCCTGTTGTAATGTTTTATGAAAACCTTCAGGACCTGCAATGTCGAAGCCGTGACTGCCGGCATAAAATATCGAATCCAGACCGACCCGTTTTCGAACATCGTCCAGATCGCGTCCGCTGATAATTGCAACCGGATAGAGTTCAGCAAGCTCGGCGATGGAGTCACGCATACGCTGATCAAGTCGGGCTTTTTTGTAATCATCGACAATGGGTGTGAGCGTACCGTCATAATCGAGAAAGACCGCCACCTGATATCCGTTGAGGCGTTCGTCAAACTCATCTTTACGTTGCCATATCAGAGGTACGTTGTCGAGCGGACGTGCAGTTTTGGATGCATGCGCCGGCGGCAGTAACTGACAAAGATCCGCGATCACCACCTCCGCACCATGATCGCGTAGAGACTCATGGTGCTGCCCGCCTTCACTGCGATCCACCCCGACCACCAGCGCGAAGCTTCCATTGGCACCTGCCTCGACCCCGGCAAGCGCATCTTCAAACATGGCACTGCGTTCGGGTGAAACTTGCAGACGCTCTGCCGCCTGAATAAAAATTGCCGGATCCGGTTTGCCGGGCAGGCCCAGTTGCGCCATGTCACCACCATCCACCCGGACATCGAAAAGATCATTGGTACCGGCGCTTTTCAACACCGTTTCACAGTTCTTGCTCGATGAAATAATCGCAGTTTTTATGCCGAGCTTGCGCACAGCAGTGATGAAACCCAGCGCATCCGGATAGGCTCGAACCGTGTGGTTTTGCAGCCACTCATTAAAGTAACTGTTCTTGCGGTTACCCAATCCGCACATGGTTTCCACATTAGCATCGTCATCCGGATCGCCCCAATTCAGTGCGATCTCGCGCGAAGCAAGAAAATCGCGCACCCCATCGTAACGCGGCTTACCGTCAAGATGTTCGCGGTAATCCTCAGGCTTTAATGGAGCGTAGTTTTTACCTTCACGTTCGCCACGTTTTTTAAGATAACCATCGAACATCTTTTTCCATGCCGCCTCATGCGCCTCCGCGGTATCGGTGACAACACCGTCCATGTCAAAAATAACAGCATCGAAACGCTCCGGTGTAATATAAACCTGCTCGTTCATGCGTGACTCCTGAATGTACTGTTTTTTGATTAAATCTTAAAACCTTAAAAGCTTTTTAACCGCAGAGGCGCAGAGGACGCAGAGAAAAATGATCTTAGTTAAATAACTTCTTTTTAATGATTTTAATGTGAGTCAAGACACTGTGAATACTTAATAAGTAAATAATATTATTTTGCATTTATTTATGGTTTTTCTCTGCGTTCTCTGCGTTCTCTGCGCCTCTGCGGTGAATGCTTTGCTCTAAATGTTAAAACTAAAACTATTTCTATCTGCGGTTATTTTTTATGATTCTACGCGGTTGTTTGATCGGGCTAGTACCATTTTCTGTGTGTGTTTATATTGTTAATGTCCATTTTATTTATGTTTAATTTTTTTAAAACGATTCCCCCTGCAAAAATAAGATTGAGTTAAATTTGTTAGAGTGTCATTATCTTTTGTAAATGTGCTGAGTGAGCAGGGTAACGCCAATAAAAAATACAGAGATTGTTGGCCATAGGTATTACCGCATTCTTTGTTGGGATTTGTGTGCATATCAATAATTAAGCTAAACGTACTTATTATCAGCCTGTTTAATCAGGCGTATATTCGACGACGACAGGTTGCAAAGGGGACGGTATGAATTTGCATGACGTAGGTGAGGAGGGCGAATCGCTCTGGTATAAAGATGCGATCATCTACCAGTTACATGTCAAAGCTTTTTTTGACAGCAATAACGATGGTATTGGTGATTTTCGCGGGCTGACGCAGAAGCTGGATTATATTCAGGATCTGGGTGTTAACACGCTCTGGCTTTTACCCTTTTACCCGTCACCAATGCGCGATGACGGCTACGACATTTCTGACTATCGCAACATCTATTCTGACTACGGCACGCGCAGGGATTTTCGCGAATTTATGCGACAGGCGCATCAGCGTGGTTTGCGTGTGATCACCGAACTGGTGATTAATCACACTTCCGCTCAGCACCCCTGGTTTCAGGCCGCGCGCAAGGCACCCGAAGGTAGCAAGAAGCGTGATTTTTATATCTGGAGCCAGACTAATAAGAAATTCCCCGAAACCCGCATTATTTTTACTGATACCGAAACTTCCAACTGGACCTGGGATGACGAGGCGCAGGCCTATTACTGGCACCGGTTTTTTCATCATCAGCCCGACCTCAATCATAATAATCCCGAGGTAGTGAAAGCCATGATCAAGATCATGCGCTTCTGGCTTGATCTGGGTGTTGATGGTCTGCGGCTGGATGCCATTCCTTACCTGTGTGTGCGTGAAGGCACTAATAATGAAAATCTGCCTGAAACCCATGACGTCCTCAAGCAGATGCGTGCGGTGGTGGACGAGCATTATAAGGACCGGGTGTTTCTGGCCGAGGCCAACCAGTGGCCGGAAGATGCTCAGGCCTATTTCGGTCAGGGCGATGAATGTCACATGGCCTATCACTTTCCGCTGATGCCGCGCATGTACATGTCGGTGGCGCAGGAGGACCGTTATCCCATCGTCGAAATCATGCAACAGACCCCGGCCATTCCCGATACCAGTCAGTGGGCGATTTTTCTGCGCAACCACGATGAGCTGACTCTGGAGATGGTCACCGACCGTGAGCGCGATTACATGTATGAGCGTTATGCCGCCGATCCGCGGATGCGCATCAACGTCGGCATTCGGCGGCGGCTGGCACCGCTTCTGGATAACGATCTGGAAGTGATCAAGCTGATGAACAGCCTGCTCATGTCGATGCCCGGCTCGCCCATTATCTATTACGGCGACGAGATCGGCATGGGCGACAACTTCTTCCTCGGTGACCGCAACGGCGTGCGCACCCCCATGCAATGGAGTCCTGATCGCAACGCCGGTTTTTCCCGCTCCGACCCGCAATACCTGTTCCTGCCGCCCATCATGGACCCGGTCTACGGCTACGAAGCGGTGAACGTGGAGGTACAGACCCGCGAACCATCCTCGTTGCTCAACTGGATGAAACGGATGATCGCCGTGCGCAAGGCGCATCCTGCGTTTGGTCGCGGCACGCTGACCTTTCTCTCGCCCGGCAACCGCAAAATACTGGCTTACGTGCGCGAGTGTGACAGTGACACCATCCTGTGCGTGGCCAACCTGTCGCGTTCCGCGCAGCCGGTGGAACTCGATCTGGCCCGCTTCAAGGGGCAGGTGCCGGTGGAGATGATGGGGCGCACGGCCTTTCCACCCATTGGTGATCTGCCTTATCTACTGACCCTGCATGGCCACGGTTTTTACTGGTTCCGTCTCACCAGCGAAATGGAGGCTCCCGCGTGGCATGAAGAGGCCCTGCCGCCACTGGAGCTGCCTATGATGGTGCTGTTTGATGGCTGGAATAGCTTTTTTCCCGCGCAGGTTGAGCGCCATCGCTCGGTGATGGCGGCTAATCTGAATGAGCAGCTGGTGAACAAGGTGCTGGTCGAATTTTTACCTACCCAGCGCTGGTTTGCAGCCAAGGCGGAGACCTTGCAGCAGGTTGAAATTACCCGTATGCACATTCTGCCCGGCGGCAAAGAGGGTTGGCTGTTGCTGTGGATACGCGTGTATTTTGCCTCAGGCCTGAGTCAGGACTATTTTCTGCCGCTGGCCATTGCCTGGGGCGAGCTGGATGAAGAACGCATGCGACCCTTGCTGCCCTACGCGCTGGCCAAGATTCGCCAGCAGGCAAGGGTAGGGGTCATCTACGGCGCGCTCGCCGATGAGGAATTTCTGCGTTTCATGGTCAAGACCATGGGTGAGCAGTTTGAGATTAAGTTTGATACCGGCATCCTGCGTTTTCGTGCCACCAGCGCCCATTCGCAACGGGTGGGCGAAACCGCCTTATCCGGCTTACGACGGCCCAGGGCTGAGGGCACCAACAGCACCGTCATCTACGGCGAACAACTGATTTTGAAGATTTATCGTCAGCTTCAGGCAGGGATCAATGCGGAATGGGAAATCGGACGCTTCCTGACCGAGGTTTCGCCCTTTGCCAATATCTCACCGGTGCTCGGTGCCATTGAATTCCAGAATAACGATGGCAGCGTGAGCAGTCTGGCGCTGCTTCAGGCCTATGTGCACAACCAGTATGATGGCTGGAGCTATTCAGTCGATTATCTGGAACGCTTCTTTGAAGACTGCCTGACCCGACCTCAGGTGATCGCACCCGACCCGGGCGAGCGTCATGGCGATTACTGCTGGCTGATGCGCACACTGGGGCAGCGCACCGCGGAACTGCACCGGGCGCTGGCGGTGGAAAGTGGCGAGGCGGCGTTTGATCCCGAACCCATCCAGCCTGAAGAGCTGCACGCCTGGGGAGAGCGGGTGCGTGAGGATGTTGAAAATACCCTCAACAAACTGACACAGCACCAGTCGGCCATTCCTGAAAATGCTGAAACCGGGGTCGCGCAACTAATGCAGGCGAAACAGGTGCTGCTGGATCACATCACTACGCTAATCCCCAGTGAGCTGGATGCAGTCAAAACCCGCTACCACGGCGATTATCACCTGGCACAGGTGCTACTCACCGATAACGACTTCGTCATCATCGACTTTGAAGGCGAACCGGCCCGGCCTCCCGGTGAGCGCAGTATCAAGCATTCACCCCTGCGTGATGTCGCCGGCATGTTGCGCTCATTCGGCTATGCCGGAGCCAGCGCATTGCGCGATTGCACCGAAGAACGCCCCGGAGACCGTGAGCAACTGATGTCTTATCTGCAGGAGTGGCAGGCGGTGGCCACTGAGGCCTTTTTGTCCGGCTATAGGGAGAACATCGCTGATTGCCCCTCCTGGCCTCAGGATGAAGAGCGGGCAATGAAACTGATCGAGCTGTTTATCATAGAGAAAGCCCTGTACGAAGTGCGTTACGAGCTGGCGCACCGTCCGGACTGGCTGGCTATTCCCATTGCCGGACTGCTGGCGGTGTTACCGGAATCATCAACATTTATCGAAGGGGAGACATGATGGAAAGAAGGCATACGGCCAGAATAATCGCCTTTGTAATGGCGGGTGGTGAAGGCAAGCGCCTGCAACCGCTGACAGCTAAAAGCTGTAAACCGGCCGTGCCCTTCGGCTCACGTTACCGGATGGTGGATTTCGTATTGAGCAATCTGCTCAACTCCGAAATTCAGGCAATTTACCTGCTGGTCCAGTACAAATCACAGTCACTGATCGAGCATATCCGCAAAGCCTGGACTGTCTCGCATCTTCATCCGGACCAGTTTGTGACCGTAGTGCCCCCGCAGATGCAGGAGGGCAGCTCCTGGTTTGCCGGCACCGCCGATGCGGTCTATCAGAACCTCAACCTGATCACCCAGCACCGCCCGGACATCGTCGCGGTCTTCGGCGCGGACCATATCTACCGCATGGATATACGTCAGATGGTGAATTTTCACTTGCAACGGCACGCCGATATCAGTGTGGCGGCATTGCCGGTGCCGGTTAATCAGGCTTCGGAATTCGGCGTCATTCAGGTGGACGCTAACGACCGCATTCTGGGCTTTCAGGAAAAACCGCAACAGCCGAAATCCATCCCTTCACACCCCGACCAGGCTTACGCCTCGATGGGCAACTATCTGTTTAACGGGGACGTGCTGATCAAAGCCCTGAAAGCGGCGCATGAACGCGGTGAAAGTGATTTCGGTCATCACGTGCTGCCGAAACTGCTGGAGACCCATCGTCTTTATGCTTATGACTTTTCGAACAATGAAATACCCGGCATCAAGCCCTACGAAGAGCAGTCCTACTGGCGCGATGTCGGTAATCTGGATGCTTATTACGAGGCGCATCAAGACGTGTTGGGGCTGGAGCCGCGTTTTGATACCTTCAATCCGCAATGGCCGATTTTCTCCAGCAACTATCAGGGGCCGGTCGCTCGAATACTCGGGGGTCAGCTCAACAATGTGTTGCTCGGTGCTGCGACGGTAGTCAATGAATGCAATATCCGCAATTCGATTTTACGGCGTGAAACGGTGGTGGAGCCGGGTGCTGATATCGAAAACTGCATCATCATGGATTATGTTCGCATCTGCAAAGGCGCCCGCCTGCGCCGAACCATTGTCGAGCAGCACAATATTATCGAAGCCGATGCCACCATCGGTTATGACCTGGAGGAGGATCAGCGTCGTTATCACGTCACCCTCTCGGGTCTGGTAGTGGTGCCGGCAGGTGAGGTGAATTATTACGCTCGCGATTCCCGCGGCAGAGGGCCCGGTTATGCCGAGTAATAACAGTGTAAAAAACAGCCCGCCTTTTCCCCATATCTGGCCGGGGCGGCCCTATCCACTGGGTTCGACCTGGGATGAGCATGGGGTGAACTTCGCGCTGTTTTCAGAGCATGCCGAGAAGGTGGAGTTGTGCCTGTTCGATGAAGAAGGAAAGAACGAGATTCAGCGCATCGAGCTACAGGAAAAGACTGATCAGGTGTGGCACGGCTACCTGCCCGATGCCCGTCCCGGACTGCTCTATGGTTACCGCGTGCACGGCCCTTACGAGCCGGACGAGGGGCACCGCTTCAATGCCCACAAGCTGCTGCTCGATCCTTACGCCAAGGAGATTCACGGCGACCTGATCTGGAGCGACGACCATTTCGGCTATCAGGTGGGCAACAAGCGTGAAGATCTCTCCTTCAACCGTCAGGACAATGCCGACAAAATGCCCAAATCCCGGGTGATTGATCCGAGGTTCGACTGGGGCGATGATCAACTGCTCAACATCCCCTGGCACGATACCGTCATCTACGAGATGCACGTCAAAGGCTTTACCCAAAACCACCCCGATGTGCCTGCCGAGTTGCGCGGCAGCTACGCCGCGCTCACCACCGCCCCGGTCATCGAGCATCTGCATGCGCTGGGCGTCACGGCGGTGGAGTTGATGCCCATCCATGCCTTTGTTGATGATCGTAATCTGGTCGAGCACAATTTGCATAACTACTGGGGCTATAACTCCATCGGTTTCTTTGCTCCGGACTTCCGCTACGCCTCCAACGGCATGACCGCTGATTTTAAGACCATGGTGAAAGCCATGCACGAAGCCGGTATCGAGGTGCTTCTGGATGTGGTCTATAACCATACTGCGGAAGGCAGTCAGCTGGGCCCGACCCTGTGTTTTCGTGGCATCGATAACATCGCCTACTACCGGCTGATGCCCGATGATCTGCGTCATTACATGGACTACACCGGCACCGGCAATACCCTCAACATGATGCATCCCAGAGTGCTTCAGCTGATCATGGACAGCCTGCGATACTGGGTGCTGGAAATGCATGTTGACGGCTTCCGTTTTGATCTGGCTTCGGCACTGGCCCGCGAGCTGCATGAGGTGGATCGGCTGGGCGCTTTTTTCGACATCATTCATCAGGATCCGGTGCTGTCGCAGGTCAAGCTCATCGCCGAGCCCTGGGATCTGGGTGAGGGCGGTTATCAGGTGGGTAATTTCCCGGTGGGCTGGACCGAATGGAACGGTCGCTATCGCGATGCCATGCGTTCCTACTGGAAAGGCGATAAACACCTGATCGGCGAGCTGGCCTACCGGCTTACCGGTTCCAGTGATCTCTATGAACATGGCGGTCGCAAACCTTATGCCAGCATCAATTTCGTCACCGCGCATGACGGTTTTACCCTGAACGATCTGGTCAGTTATGACGAGAAGCACAATGAAGCCAATAATGAAGATAACCGCGATGGCGAAGTCAATAATCTGAGCTGGAACTGCGGCGAAGAGGGCCCTACCGACGATAGCGAAGTGCTTGCCCTGCGCGCGCGCCAGAAGCGAAATTTTCTGGCCACCCTGATGCTTTCGCAGGGCGTGCCCATGCTGGCGGCCGGAGATGAAATGGGGCGCACCCAGCAGGGCAATAATAATGCCTATTGCCAGGATAACGAGATCAGCTGGATTGACTGGGAGCTGGACGCAGCTGATCGTGAACTGCTGAATTTTGTGCAACAGCTGACAGCGCTGCGCAAGGCCCATCCGAGCTTCCGTCGACGGCGCTTTTTTGAAGGGCACAACATCAAGGGCAAAGATGTTAAGGACATTATCTGGTTAAATCCGAATGGTCATGAAATGAGCGAAAAGCACTGGAATAAGCTGTCTTTCGCCCATTGTCTGGGCATGTATCTGGCAGGGTCGGCCATCGATGAATACGATGAGCAGGGAAACCGCATCAGTGATGACGATTTTCTGCTCTTGCTCAACGCCCATCACGAGGAGGTTGATTTCCAGATTCCGGAAATCAACGACGACCGGATATGGAAGGTGTTGATCGATACCATTGATGCCGCCCTGCCGTCCGAAAGCCAAACCTGGCACAGTGGTAATGATTATCCCCTGCAGAGCCGCTCGCTGGTGCTGCTGACGCCGGTGAAATCATGAGACGCGCTCACTCCATGCCGTTTGGTACCGAGCTGCTTGACGACGGACAGGTGCAGTTTCGTCTGTGGGCACCCGCGGCTGAACAGGTAGAGTTATGTCTGGAAGAGTCGGACAGCGAGTTAATATTGCCCATGGTTGCCGAGCCATCAGGCTGGTACATGCTCAGCTGTGAACAGGCGACAGTCGGCAGTTGTTATCAATATCGCATCAATGGTGAGTTGCGTGTGCCTGATCCGGCCTCGCGGTTTCAGTCTGACGGCTCTAATGGTTCCAGCGTGCATGGCCCCAGTCAGGTGATCGACCCGAAAGCCTGGCAGTGGGACGACGGCGACTGGCAGGGGCGAGCGTGGGAGGAGGCGGTTATCTACGAGCTGCACGTCGGCACCTTTTCCAGCGAAGGCACTTTTGCCGGCGTTCAGGCGCGTCTGGATTATCTGCTTGAGCTGGGTGTTACCGCCATCGAACTGATGCCGGTGGCGGCTTTTCCCGGCACCCAAAACTGGGGTTACGACGGCGTGCTGCTGTATGCACCCGATGCCACGTACGGCACGCCGGACGAGTTGAAAGCGCTAATTCAGGCCTGTCATAACAAAGGCTTAATGGTGTTTCTTGATGTGGTTTATAACCACTTCGGGCCGGAGGGCAACTACCTGCATACCTACTCGCCGCAGTTTTTCACCGAGCGTCACCATACCCCCTGGGGCGCGGCTATCAACTTCGACGGCCCGGATAGCGAGACGGTGCGCCGGTTCTTCATCGACAATGCGCTCTACTGGCTGGAGGAGTACCATCTGGATGGCCTGCGTCTGGATGCGGTGCATGCCATCATCGACGACTCCAGTCCCAACATTCTGGAAGAGCTGGCGCTGGCGGTCAGCCAGGGGCCGGGGCGGGAACGACCGGTGCATCTGATTCTGGAAAACGACCATAACGCCGCGCACTATCTTCGCCGCGACCCGCAGGGCCAGCCGGAGCGTTTTGTGGCGCAGTGGAATGATGATATCCATCATGTGCTGCATCTTTTGCTCAGCGGTGAAGCGGACGGTTACTATGCCGATTACGCCGATCGACCGCTCTGGTATCTGGGGCGCTGTCTGACCGAAGGCTTTGCCTATCAGGGTGAGGATTCGGCCTATCGCAACGGCGAAGCGCGCGGCGAACCCAGTCGGGCGCTGCCGCCAACGGCGTTTGTCTCCCTGCTGCAAAATCATGATCAGGTGGGCAATCGGGCCTTCGGCGAGCGTATCGGCCATCTGGTGAAGGAAAAGCCGCTAAAAGCTGCCATGGCGGTGCTGCTGCTGGCACCAACACCGCCGCTGCTGTTCATGGGCGAGGAGTTTGCATCCAGACAACCGTTTCAGTTTTTCTGTGACTTTGGCGATGATCTGGCCGAAGCCGTCACCGAAGGTCGGCGGCGGGAGTTCGAGCGATTCGAGCGCTTTGCTGATGCCAAAATACGCGAGACCATCCCCGACCCCAATGCCCTCAGCAGCTTCAGACGCAGCAAACTGGACTGGGACAGCCTGCTCGATTCAGAGCATGAGCAGTGGCTGGAATTTTATCGCCAGCTGCTGCGCCTGCGCCATAAGAAGATCATTCCGCGTCTAGCCGGAGTGCGCGGTGAGGCGGGCGAATTCCACCTGATCGGTAGCAGTGGTTTGCGGGTGCAGTGGCGTCTGGGTGATGGTTCCGAGCTGATTCTGCTGGCTAATATGAGCGAAGCACCCGTGCCGGTCACGCCCGAAATGGTTCCTGACGGCGAAGCCCTGTACGCGAGACCTTCGGGTTTGGCGGTAGGTCTGGCGGCTCACCGGCTGCCGCCGTGGTCGGTGGCATGGTTCCTGCTAGAGACACAGTCATGAGTACACGCGATCTGCTGGAAAAACTGTGCGCGCATTATCACATCGCTCCTGAGTATCAGGATATCTGGGGTAAATCACATAGCGCCTCGGCCAAAACCCGGCATGCTTTGCTGGCCGCTATGGGAGTGGAAGCTGAAACCGAAGCATCCATGCAGCAGGCCTTGATTGAGGTGGAAGTTACGCAGTGGTGTCGGGTGTTGCCGCC
This sequence comes from Gammaproteobacteria bacterium, assembly GCA_024636785.1. Classification (GTDB taxonomy): domain Bacteria; phylum Pseudomonadota; class Gammaproteobacteria; order SZUA-229; family SZUA-229; genus LH-M37. Next base: position 110,446 of record JAGXGK010000017.1, on the reverse strand, counting down.
GGTGCAGGTGGTGAGCGAAACCGATGAGCGCATCGAAATTGTGATGGGTGTGGCCGAAAAACAGCTGCAACCACGGCTGCGCTGGACCGTGCTGGAAGAGTCGGGGCAGCGTCACAACGGCGAGTTCTCGCCGACCGATCTGGCGCTACGCGAAGAAAATATGCTGGCCGGTGAAACCTGGCAACACCGGCTGCTGGTGCTGCCGGGCGGCATCCAGACCGGCTATCACCGTCTCGAACTCCATGACGTCAAACTGCCTGACCGCCCATTGGCGAGCATGTCACTGATTGTGACGCCCGAGCGTTGTTATCAGCCGCAGGTGCTGGAAGAAGATCAGCGCATCTGGGGCCCGGCGATTCAGCTCTACGCGTTGCGTTCCACGCGTAACTGGGGCATCGGCGATTTTACCGATCTGACTCGGGTACTGGAATTTTCCGCCCGCGCTGGCGCCGCGCTGGTGGGGGTCAATCCGCTGCATGCGCTGTTTCCTCATAACCCTGCACATGCCAGTCCCTACAGTCCTTCCAGCCGGTTGTTTCTTAACACGCTGTATCTGGATGTCGAGGCGGTGCCCGATTTTGGCGAATGCGACGATGCCCGTCAGCGCGTCGAGGATGAATCTTTCCAGGTCCGTTTGCGCTCCCTGCGCCATGCCGAAATGGTGGATTATGGCGAGGTCGCCAACATCAAGACGGAGATTCTGAGCGTTCTGTACCAGCATTTCCGACGCCGGCATCTGAATAATGGCAGCGAGCGAGCCTCGGCATTTCGCCATTTTCAGGAAGAGCAGGGCGCGGCGCTGCACCAGCATGCGCTCCATGAAGCCTTGCAGAGAGAGTTTTACAAGCATGATCCGGCGTGCTGGGGCTGGCCTGTCTGGCCCGAGGCTTATCGCTCGCCTCAGTCTGAGGCGGTGGCTGACTTCGCGGTCGAACAGGCCGAGCAGGTGGAGTTCTTTGAATACCTACAGTGGCAGGCTGCGTTGCAATTACAGAGTGCCGGTCGCTGTGCCTATCAGCTGGGTCTGGGGGTCGGTCTGTATCAGGATCTGGCCGTCAGCGTCGATGTCGGTGGTGCCGAAGCCTGGAACAATCAGGATCTTTACGCCCTAAACGCCCGCATCGGTTCGCCACCGGATGACTTCAATCTCAAAGGTCAGGACTGGGGATTGCCACCCTGGCGGCCCAAAACACTACGCGAGCAGGCTTATGCGCCGTTCATCGCCACGCTGCGGCAGAACATGCACAACGCCGGTGCCCTGCGCATCGATCACGTCATGGCGCTGATGCGACTGTTCTGGGTGCCACCAGGCGAAACACCTGCAGATGGCAGCTACGTGCATTATCCCTTGGAGGATATGCTGGGCATTCTGGCTCTGGAGAGCCGACGCAACCAGTGTCTGGTCATCGGTGAAGATCTGGGCACCGTGCCCGATGAGGTTCGCCAGGCCTTGCATCCACTCGGCGTGCTCTCTTATCGGTTGCTCTATTTCGAGAAGACCGACGCGAACGATTTTCAGCCGCCCGCGGCATTGCCGTCGCAGGCGCTGGTGGCGGCAACCACCCATGATCTGCCCACGCTGGCGGGCTACTGGCAGGGCCGGGATATCGAGCTGCGTCAGGAGCTCGATCTGTACCCCTCTGCTGAACTGCGCGCGCAACAGGTGATCAATCGCGCCCGTGATCGTGTTCAGTTGTTGATGGCACTGGAACGGGAAGACCTGCTGCCCGAAGGCGTGAGCGTGCAGGCGGTGGCGACTCCGACAATGACGCCGGTGCTGATTGAGGCGATTCATCGCTACCTCTCGCGCAGTCCCTCCCAGGTGATGATGGTGCAGATGGAGGATATTCTGGGGCAGGTGGAGCAGGTTAATTTTCCCGGCACTACCGATCAGTATCCTAACTGGTGCCGCAAGCTGACCCTGAATCTGGAGTTGTGGGAGGAGGATCCGCGTATCATCAATGCAGTGGCCGGTTTGCGAGAAGAGCGCGGCAGCACGGTCAGACCGCCGATGCTGCGTATTTTACCGGGCGAGGCCGACATTCCCCGCAGTACCTATCGCCTGCAACTGCACCGCGACTTCGGCTTCGATCAGGCGACGGCACTGATTCCCTATCTGGCGCTGCTGGGCATCAGCCACTGTTATGCCTCGCCCTGTCTGCAAGCGCGACCCGGCAGCCCGCATGGCTACGACATCATCAACCACGGCGCGCTCAATACCGAACTCGGCGGTGATGCCGGTTTTAACCGCTTATCGGAAGCGCTGCACGCAAATCAAATGGGGCTGCTGCTGGACATGGTGCCCAACCACATGGGGGTGATGGGCAACGACAACGCCTGGTGGCTGGATGTGCTGGAAAACGGTCCTGCTTCGAACTATGCCGCCTTCTTCGACATTGACTGGAACCCGCTGAAATCGGCCCTGCGCGGCAAGGTGCTGCTGCCGGTGCTGGGCGGCCATTACGGCAGTCTGCTGGAAACCTCTGAACTGGTGCTGAAGTTTGATGAAGAGCGTGGCGGTTTTTCCATCCATTATTACGAACATGAATTTCCAGTCGATCCCGGCGAATATCCACGTATTCTTGGCCACGACATCATTCGTCTGGAAGAGCGTCTGGGTAGCGATGATCCCCGCCTACAGGTTTTTCAGTCCCTTATTAACGCCTTTGAGCATCTGCCGTCGCGCTCAAAAACCGGTGCCGCCGATATCAGGGAACGTGCCCGCGACAAGGAGGTACACAAGGCTGCTTTAGCCCGTCTTTACCGCGATGTGGATATCTGTCACTTTCTCAATGAGAACATCAGCACCTTCAACAGCGACAGCGGCATCGAAATGCTGCACGAGCTGCTGGAAAATCAGGCCTGGCGTCTGGCCTACTGGCGCGTGGCTTCCGATGAGATCAACTATCGACGTTTCTTCGATATTAATGAACTGGCCGGATTGCGCATGGAAGACGCACGGGTTTTCGAAGCCACCCACAAGCGCACCCTGGAACTGATCGCCGAGGACAAGGTACAGGGTTTGCGCATCGACCATCCTGACGGACTCTATAATCCGATCGATTATTTTCGTCGCCTGCAGGCCCGCGTGGCCATGCCCGAGGCGCTGACTTTGTCGGAACAGGGCGAGTTGCTGCCGGTGAGCGAGTTGCCCGGTCCGGTGGAAAAACCGTTCTATCTGCTGGTGGAAAAAATCCTCGCCGGCCATGAGCGACTGCGTAGCGACTGGGCGGTCCACGGCACCACCGGTTATGAGTTTATCAATCTGGTGAATGGTCTGTTTGTCGATGGCAAGGGTGAGGAGAAGTTCGATCGCCTTTACCGCGAATTTATCGGCAAACACAGTAAGCTGGATGAGATTATATACAACAGCAAGAAGTTGATCATGCGCGCGGCGCTGGCCAGTGAGCTCAATGTTCTGGCTCAGCACCTCAGCCGCATTGCCGAGATGGATCGCCATACGCGCGATTTTACCCTCAACAGTCTGCGTGAAGCCCTGAGTGAAGTTGTGGCCTGTTTTCCGGTATACCGAACCTATGTCTCTGCCGAAAGCACTACCGAGGAAGATCGTCGTTATATCGACTGGGCGGTGAAAGTGGCCAAAAAACGCAGCCATGCTGCCGACGCCTCGGTGTTTGATTTTATCCGTGAAGTGCTGTTGATCGAAAACGCCGAAGGCCAACACGAAGAGTACCGTCGACAGGTGATCGTCTTCACCATGAAGTTTCAACAATACACCGGGCCGGTGATGGCCAAGGGCATGGAAGATACCGCTTTCTATCGCTATAACCGACTGGTTTCGCTCAACGAAGTGGGCGGTGAGCCGGAGCGCTTCGGCGTCTCGGTGGCCGCGTTTCATTATCAGCTTCTGGAACGTAACCAGAACTGGCCGCATGCCATGCTCAGCAGTTCGACCCACGACAGTAAGCGCAGTGAAGATGTGCGTGCGCGCATCAATCTGCTCTCAGAAATGCCTGCCGAATGGCGCAGTCAGGTACGCCGATGGGCGCGGCTCAATCGCCGCAAGAAACGTCTGCTCGATAACCACCAGGCACCCTCGAGTAACGACGAATATCTGCTCTATCAGACCCTGCTGGGTGCCTGGCCGCTGGAGTCCATGGATGCGATGGAAATGGCTGATTTTCGTGACCGCATCAAGGACTATATGGTTAAGGCGGTGAAGGAGGCCAAAGTCTTTACCTCGTGGATTAATTCAGATCCGGATTACGAAAATGCAATCACCGACTTTGTCGAAGCGGTGCTCAACGAATCAGACAAGAACCCGTTTCTGACTGAATTTATCGCCTTTCAGCAGCCGCTTAGTCATCTCGGTCTGTATAACAGTCTGGCCCAGACCCTGCTCAAACTGACTGCCCCCGGCGTGCCCGATATCTATCAGGGTAACGAGCTGTGGGACTTCAGTCTTGTTGATCCGGATAACCGCCGCCCGGTCGATTACGCCCGGCGCGCAGCGCTGCTGGCGCAGCTTCGCGACACCCTGGAGGCCAACCCATCGATGGCGCAACTGGCTGATGAGTTGATGCAAAATCTGTCTGATGGCCGGGCCAAGCTGTACCTGATCTGGCAGTGCCTGCAACTGCGCCGCGAGCAGCCGGCGCTGTTTGCCGACGGCGACTACCAGCCGCTCACTGTCACCGGCACTCATGCTGATCATGTCTGTGCTTTCGCTCGCAGCCATGGCGGGCAACAGGCGGTGGTGGTCGTACCCCGGCTGCTTTATCAGCTGACCGCCGAAACTGAGCTGCTGGATACCGGCATGTGGGACGAGGAAATCTGGGGCGACACCGCCATCCAGATGCCGGCGTCGCAATGGTATAACCGCTTCACCGGTCAGCTCTTGCAGGCCGTGATCGAGACCGTGACCGTAAACGGCAATGGCAATGGCAACGTGGCCAAAAATGCAGCCGAAATCAATTCGTGGAGTCTGCCGGTGAGCAGTATTCTGGCTCGCTTTCCGGTGGCGATATTACAGGGGGAAGAAAAAGCATGAATAGCGCCGACTCGAACCACTCTAATCACTCAAGCACTCACACTCCGGCCGATGCCGCCGTGGTCGAGGCCTTAAAGCTATTGGGCAAGCGACGTATCGCGCTGGCCATTCATGACAGCAGTTTTCCGGCCGCGCCGGGTAGCGATGTCGGGCGGGGTTCGCCCTGTAATGAGGGCGGCAGGGCCTTTCTGGCATTCGCCCGCAGTCTGGGCTTCGACAGCATCCAGCTCGGGCCGCAGGGGCAGACGCCGCGCAATAATCCTTCTCCCTATGACGGCACACTGTTTTCCCGCAATCTGCTCAATCTCGATCTAAACGCGCTGGCGAGCAACAACGAAGAGAATGGCGTCGAGGGCGGCTGGCTGAGTCGGGAGACGCTGGACCGGCTGGTGCAGGAATGCCCTGCCAGTGACGGTCTGTATAGCAATCATACCTACGCCTTTGACGCCTGCCACATGGCGCTGAATGAGATTTATCAGAACTTTGCCCGCAAACGTAAACACGGCGATGTGGTCGCTATTGCGCTGGACGCCGAGCTTTCGGCGTTCGCCAAAAAGCATCAGGACTGGTTGCAGACCGATGCGCTTTATCATGCGCTGGCGGCCGAGCAGGGCGGGCGGCAGTACCCTGACTGGACGGTGAATGAAGATGTCGTGTGCACCGATCTCAATCTCTACCCGAGACGCCCCGAGCAGGATTCCCTGTGCGAAGCGCGGCGGGCAGCGCTGATGCAGCGTCACCAGCGGGCCATCGAGCGCTATCAACTGGGCCAGTTCCTGCTGCACCGCCAGCACGGCGAGCTGCATAGCACCGTCAATAGCTGGGGGCTGCGGCTCTACGGCGACTTACAGGTGGGGCTGTCGCCGTGCGACAACTGGAGCCGCAGTCGCTACTTTCTGGAACGCTATCGCATGGGCGCGCCCCCGAGTCGCACCAATCCGCTCGGCCAGCCCTGGGGGTATGGCGTGCTCGATCCCGATCAGTACCTGACTGAACAGGCTACCGCCGGACCGGCGCTACAGTTTCTCTCGGCGCGGGTGAGCAAAATGCAGAATGGTTACGACGGCCTGCGCATCGATCACCCGCACGGGCTGGTCTGCCCCTGGGTCTATCGCAACGACATTGTCGATCCCTATTTCGCTGTGCAGAACGGCGCGCGGCTGTTCTCCTCGCCCGAATTGCCCGATCACCCCGAGCTGGCACGCTACGCCATTACGCGCGTCGATCAGATCAATACTGATGTGCCCCGCTACGCCGATGACCGGGTGCGAGTCCTGCAATCGGCGCAGGTGGACCGTTATGCGCTGCTGATGGATACCGTAGTTAATGTTGTGCAGAAGCACGGCGGCTCGCATGAAGATGTGCTCTGCGAAGTGCTTAGCACGATGCCGTATCCGCTGGCCCGCGCGATCGAACGTCAGGGGCTGGGGCGTTTTCGGGTAACGCAGAAGGCTGATCTGGATAACCCCGACGATGTTTACCGCAGCGAGAACGCCCGTCCCGAAGACTGGATTATGGTGGGTAATCACGATACCCCCTCCATCTGGCGGCTGGCGCGGGAATGGCGGGCCGATGGAAAGGCGCGCAAACAGGCCGACTATCTGGCCGCCCGACTGGTGGCCGAACCCCGACGCGAATCTTTCGCGCAGGCGCTGGCTGATGATCCACGCAAACTGGTACACGCCAAACTGGCCGATATTTTCGCTAGCCCGGCAGAGCAGGTGATGGTGTTCTTCGCCGACCTTCTCGGGATCGAAGAGATCTACAACCGACCCGGCATTGTCGACCCGGAAAACTGGAATTTGCGCGTGCCGCCCGATTACGCCGTGCACTATCAACACACCCGCGCTCGTGGCGAAGCGCTGGATCTGCATTGCGTGTTGGCACTGGCACTCCAGGCACGCGGCGAAGCCTTCGCCCGCGAACACCGCGAACTGCTGGAGCGACTGTTGCCGGCCGGTAGCTGGTGGGCGGATGCGCTTGTTGAATAAATAAAAGTCTTCACCGCAGAGGTTGCAAAGGCTGGAAGTATATTAGATCAAAAGCTTTTACCGCAGAGGTCGCAGAGAACGCAGAGGTTGAAATGTTAAATGCAAAGGCTTTTACCGCGGAGGCGCAGAGAAAACCAAAGTTGGTTTAGGTATGACTCTGTCGTTCATTTTTGTGCAGCCATGCATATCAGAACTATTAAATATTTGTATTCGAATAAATAAGTTTTTCTCTGCGCCTCCGCGGCTATTTCGGGCTTCCTGCCCTCCACCCTTCGGGCCAGCCTGCGGCTGTTCAAATTTTTTCCAGAAAAATTTGTCTGCGGTAAAAAGGTTTTAAGTTTTTTCACATACATTACAAAACTCTGAAAGCGCGATAACAATTGCATACAATGTCGCGCTAATTTGCAACTGATGTTTTAACCGGATTCAGCTAATGCCAACCCAGAAAAGTGAACAACAGACTAACTATCAGGAGATGCTGCACAAGGCACTGGAAGAGGGTGCCCGGCAGACGGTGACCGAGTTGATCACGGGCTTACATCCGGCGGAGATCGCCGATGTTCTTGAAGCGCTGCCGCGCGAACTAAGACCGGAACTGTGGCACGAACTGCCCGATGCCACCCGCGGTGAAGTGCTGCTGGAAGCACACGGTCAGGTCAGAAAACATCTCATCGAAGCCAGTGACAAAGAGGAGCTGCTGGCCGCGCTCGATACACTGGAGATGGATGAGTTGGCCGACCTTGATGCGGCGCTGCCCAAATCGGTAGTGCATGCCATGAAGCAGGGCATGGATGTGGATCAGCGCAATCGTTATGAGGCGGTTCGTTCCTATCCGGATGACACTGCGGGCGGGCTGATGGATCTCGATGCCGCGTCGGTGCGCGCCGACGTTAATCTTAAGGCTGTACTGCGTTATCTGCGACGGCTGCGCGGCCGCGAAGGTCAGTTGCCCGAGCATCTGGACAGCATCATGGTGGTTGATGACGATTATACCTACCTGGGCATATTGCGGCTGAGTGATGTGGTCTCACTGGATTCAGAGATGTTAGTAAGCGAGGCCATGACCACAGGTGTTCCCTCTATTCCGGTACTGACTCCCGCCACCAACGTGGCTCGCCTGTTCGAAGATCGCGACCTGATCTCGGCGGCAGTGATCAGCGATTCGGGGCGGCTACTGGGTCGTATCACCATCGACGACGTGGTCGATGTCATGCGCAAAGAGGCGGAGCATGAGGTGATGAGCCGGGCCGGTCTCACCAAGGCCACCGACATGTTCGGTCCCCTCATCCCCAGTGTGAGTCGACGCGCCATCTGGCTGGGCGTTAATCTCGTCAACGCCTTCATTGCCGCCTGGGTGATCGGACTGTTTGAGCAGTCGATAGATAAAATGGTCGCTTTGGCCATACTCATGCCGGTGGTCGCCAGCATGGGCGGCGTGGCGGGTAACCAGACTCTGACACTGGTGACGCGCGGCATTGCACTCGGCCAGATCGGGCGCAGCAATACCCGGCATCTGCTCTTCAGAGAACTGGTTCTGAGTATGCTCAACGGTATCCTCTGGGCACTGGTGGTGGCTTTTGTGGTGGTGCTGTGGTTTGATAATTTGCAGCTGGGCATCGTCTTTGGCAGCGCACTAATCATTAATCTGCTTATGGGTGCAATGGCGGGTACGCTGATGCCGCTAGCCTTGCAGCGTTTGGGTATCGACCCTGCACTCGCCGGGGGCGTACTGCTCATCGCCACCACCGACGTTGTCGGCTTCATGTCATTTCTGGGGCTGGCAACACTGTTTCTGTTGTAAGCAAGCATCAAGCATAAAATGAATTTAAGGATATGATGAAAATATGAGCGAAGCCCAATACGCCTTCTACTGCCTGAGCGTGTCACTGGCCATCGGGTTGTTAATCGGCACCGAACGCGGCTGGAAAGCACGTGAAGCGAAAGAGGGCGAGCGTATCGCCGGAGTGCGCACCTATGGCCTGATCGGCCTGCTCGGTGGGGGTGCTTCACTGCTCGCTGCCGAGTTCGGCGTGCTGGCGCTGGGTCTGGCCTTTGTCGGACTGACTGGCGCATTGACCACCGCTTATGTGGTGAATCGGGGCAACGGCGAACATGATATAGGCATCACCAGTCTGATAGCAGGCCTGCTTACTTTTACACTGGGTGCGATAGCGGCCATGGGGGAGGTGGCTATCGCCGCCGCTTTCGCCGTCGTTACTACATTGTTGCTGAGTTACAAGCCGGTGCTGCACCGCTGGGTGCGAGTGCTGGAAGCCGAAGAGTTACGCGCTACCATCAAGCTGCTGCTTATCTCGGTGGTGCTGTTGCCCATCCTTCCCAATCAGGGTTATGGCCCCTGGCAGGTGCTTAATCCCTATACCATCTGGTGGATGGTGGTGCTGATCGCCGCGATCTCTTTCGTGGGTTATTTCGCCATCAAGATTGCCGGCGCACGCCGGGGAATAATCTTCACCGGCCTGTTCGGCGGTCTGGCTTCGTCCACCGCCCTGACGCTACATTTCTCACGCCTGTCGCATCGCAATAAAGCGCTCGAACCGATTCTGGCGATGGGAATTCTGCTCGCTTGCGGCACCATGTTTCCACGCATGCTAGTGGTCGCAAGCATCATTCAACCCGAGCTGTTCAAGCTGCTGGTGGCGCCGGCGGCGGTGATGGCCTTTTTCAGCTATTCGCCCACGCTGTTTTACCTGCGCGCACAGTCGCGGAAAAACACCGATCCGGCGTCCTCGCTAAAGAACCCTCTGGAACTGAAAACGGCACTGGTGTTCGGGCTGCTGCTGGCGCTAGTGATGTTGCTGAGCAAAGCCCTGCAACAGTGGTTTGGTGATGCCGGTGTGCTGGTACTGGCTGCGGCCTCAGGCATCGCTGATGTAGACGCCATTACCTTATCGCTGGCGCACATGAGTCAGGATGGATTGATGTTGCACATTACTGTCACCGGCATCGCCATCGCCGCCGCCGTCAACTCTCTGGTCAAAGGCGGCATGGCAGCTTTCGTAGGCGGCCACCACATTGGTTTAAAGGTTGGTTTGCCGTTGCTGGCCAGTGCCATTGGCGGGCTGATAACAGTCTGGTTAATGTTATGGTAAGCCAGTCGCAGAAACCGCAAGATATTGATTTGTCATCAGTTGTTTTGTTCATGTAAAAGCCGGACTGCCAGACACTTGAATATCGTTTATTTTGACCATCTGTGCATAATGAGATCTATCTTAAACCTGAAACCGTGGTTTAAACGTGGATGCATGGTGCAAGATATTGGTTTCACAGCGGATCAAAAAATCTTAGCTTTACCCATAGGTTAAGCGGGCATTTTTTGATCCGCTGTGGACCAAATCGCCAGGAGCGATTTGGCGCGTCAGCCCCGCAGGGGTGAACCACATGGATGTGGTGAACAATCAAGAGCATGTGCCAGGCGCCGCGGTTAAGCCACGGATTCAGGTTAAAAGCATGCTTAGGTCATGGACATATGTTCCATCTGTTGATTTACAATATTTTGTAATTTCATGCATCGACTAGTTATCTAATCATGAATAGCCGATGCTTATTGACACGAACTATCTACGGAGAATATTAATGGCGAATATAACATTAGAAGGCAATCCCATTCACACCAATGGTGAACTGCCTAAAATTAGTGACGATGCACCTGCTGCTATTCTTGTGGATAAAGATTTAAACGACGTTAGTCTTGATCAATATAACGGTCGAAAGAAGCTGCTCAACATTGTGCCCAGTATTGACACCGGTGTATGTGCTGCATCCACTAATAAATTTAATGAGCTTGCTGCCGGTCTTACTGATTCCGTAGTGCTGGTGGTTTCTGCCGATCTTCCATTCGCTCAGGCCCGGTTCGTCCAGGAAAATAATATAGAGAATGTGACCATGCTTTCGATGATGCGTAACCGAAACTTTGCTCAGGATTACGGCGTTTTAATTACCGATGGTCCATTGGCGGGTATCGCGGCACGTGCCGTTGTTGTGCTCGATGAAAACAACAGGGTTCTTTATACTGAACAGGTGCCGGAAATTTCACAACAGCCCGATTATGATTCTGCGATGTCGGCATTGAGTAAATTGTAATAGTCAGAATGCATTGTTACTTTAAAACTTACTGACAAGGGTTTTAAAGTGGTACTGCATGTTTTCATCAAATCATTATGCAAGAACGCGTATATATTTAATTGCCAACTGCCAGCTGTCCTTTCAGTGTTTTATGTGTCTCAGCATTTGTTGGGGTTCGCCTCTTCCCAACCTACCTGCTACCGGAAAGGATTCTAGAGAAACCGGATTGAACAATAAGCTGAATTGAGTATTGACAAATAGTTGACAGATGATTACTTCGAATATGACAGTTCTCAGGTATGTGCCGTCTTTTCGGCCATGCTGAGATTGATTAATTCCTGTGATCGATCTCGGCCCTGTTCGTCTGCCGCATGTACAACCACCGCATAATAGCCGGCATCCAATGCGTCTTTGACCAGACCTGCTAACTGGCCTTCGCGTATTCTCAGTCCTCGTATTGCCCCGACGATGCCGCCGATGAGAGTGCCGTACCCGAGTATGACCAGAGGGCCTACAATAGGCGCACTGATAAAAAGCGATGATGCCACAAGTGCAGCTGTTCCACCTGCTGCTGCACCCGCAGCATTGCCGGCAATACTACCTATGCCGGCATCTCTGGCTACTGTGTCACGTATGGCTTCTGTTTCCTGCTCGATCGCCAGTCCGGTATCTTTCGCGCCCGGTGCGAGCTGTACAATGTCAATATCATCAATCTTTGAATCCACCAGCACCATTACGATCGCCTCAGCTTCTTCGAGATCCGGATATATTGCCGCCACCTTGTATGGATGAGATTCTTTTTTCATAACAGACTTCATTAATTATTAATAATTAGCATGCTTACATGGTTAAAAAACATCAGGAATTAGTATCATGTTAGTGAGTAACGCTTGAAACTGCATTGCGTTTTTTCAATACAGTAATAACTGTATAGTTATTAAGTCCTTTTTGAATAAGGTTATTTTACGTATATACTTCACAGATATATCCTGTGTTATCTATATGCAATTAATACCGGTTCAGTCTGTATGATGAAACTAACTGGATAAAAAACATTTTCATTTTAATGTCATTGATTTTTGTTAATTTTGTAAATTACTTATAAATCAGTAAAGTTAGAGAGTATCTTTTCCGGTTATTTGTAATCGTTGATAAAATTTGAGGTTATTTACATGACTAAAGAAGTGCGACTGACCCAGCCGAGTAATAATTCTCCGGAAATTATTATGGAGAAGGCGCATTCTATAAATCTTGCATTAAATAATACAAACGCTTGTTTACGCAATGATCTCACTAACCTTAAACAGCATGTCGCTGCGCGTAATCAGCAGCTTCAGCAGCAGCGCCAATTCAACGATGCGATTATGGATATTGCAGCAACACCGATTGTTGTTATAGATGCCGATCAACGTCTGATTCGCTTCAGCAAGTCCTGTGAAGCGATTACAGGTCATGATTTTGAGAAATTTATCGGTACTACACATTGGTGGAAACTGGTATCTACTGAAGATAGAGCGTTAACCGAAAGCGTTTTTGATCGCCTAAGAGACGATGAACAAGCAATAGCTCATGAAAATCACTGGTTAAATGCAGATGGATCTAAAAGAAATCTCAGCTGGACAACAACGGTTTTGAAAGACGCTAACGATAAAGCGCTCTATTTCATTATGACGGGTATTGATATTACCCTACAGCGTCGCGCTGAGCTGGATGCGCGTAAGCAACTTGAAATAGCCTCACGTCTGCAAAGGTTACAACCGGCTAACGAACTCACGACACTGCTTGCGCATGAACTCAATCAGCCGTTGGCTGCCATCACCATGTTCGTCGAGAGTAGTCAGCAGCTGCTGATGGAGTCACCGTCGGCGACGACTCAGCTGAATACAGTGCTGAAGCAGGTTAGCGAGCAGTCGGAACGTGCTGGAAAGATTATCCGCCGTCTGCGTGCATTTATAAGCAGGGGCGTGATCACACTTGTCCCCCTTGATTTAAATGCAGTTGTCGAACGCACGGCTATGGTAATGGCAACCGGCGCGCGCAAAAATGGCATTGAAATAGAGACAAACGTTGATAAAAGCATACCGGAAGTAATAGCTGATGACGTTCATATAGATCAGGTACTGTCAAATTTATTGCGCAACGCCATTGAGGCGATACAGGACACGGCAATGCCGGAAGGGAAGATAACAGTGACAACACGTCGGCGGAAAAACCGGGTTCTTGTTAGTGTCTTCGATAGCGGCCCGGGCATTGACGCCGAGAAAGCAAGCGCAATTTTCGAGCCATCAGCCAGCACTAAAGAACATGGCCTGGGCGTGGGGTTGCTGATCAGCCACAGTCTGATTGAGGCACATGGCGGTCGTCTCTGGATTGAACCGAGTGTTCCCGGTGGCATAGTTCACTTCTGGTTATTGCCGGCGTGATGATTCATGATGTTTTTATCGTCGATGATGATGCCGCCATGCGTGATGCATTGTCATTGTTGCTGGAAAATAATGGCATGAATACAGAAGTATTCGCAGATGGCAGTACTTTTCTACAGGCCTGTGAGTATCAAAACCCCGGCTGTGTGTTACTGGATATGGCCATGCCGGGGATGAACGGCCATGAGGTGCTGACAACAATGAATGAACGCGGGCTGCAAATACCCGTTATTTTTCTAAGCGGTTACGGTGACATCTCCATGGCAGTGCGTGCCATGCAGCTCGGGGCGATAGATTTTCTGGAAAAGCCGATATCGGGGGCTAAACTGATTAAACGACTGCAACGCGCACTGATGAATGATGAGGGGCGTCGCGAAATGCAGCTTCACATACAAGCCAGCCGACAATCCTATAGCCGACTCAGCCCGCGGGAGCGCGAGGTGATGGTGCTGGTCGTGTCCGGATTGCTTAACAAGGAAATTGCTCATAAACTGCAACTGAGTCCGCGTACGGTTGAAGTTCATCGCATCCATGTCATGCATAAAATGGGGGTATCTAATATTGCTGAGCTGGTCAGCGTGGCCGGTCTTTGCAAAATCTGATTTGCCTGATTATATCGTTGTTTTCTACGTATCTCTACTTAGTATCAGTACCAATATCTTGTCGTTGATAAGGTCGTTAAAGTGTATTTATGTTGCCACTTAATTTCATTTAGATGTTAAGTTTTTAAGTCCGTTTTCGGAAAACATTACAAATAGAGTTTAAAACTAGAGGTTATCAAATGTCTAAGAACAAGACGCAGCTACCCAATAAAGTAACTCAGGATATTCTACCGCCTGTATATAGTGATGAGGCGCGGGAATCAGACATTGCTATAGCAGCTTACTATCGTGCACATGATCGTGGGTTTGAGCCGGGATATGAGCTGGAGGACTGGCTAGCTGCCGAACAGGAAAAGAATGCAATTTGATGCAGATGAATGTGTTCGGTTGATCCGGGCTAAATATTAATGTGCAGGAAATGATCCAATGTTAAAGTTTGAATCCATAGAGAGCACTAACCAGAAGCAATGGCTTGAAACAATCCCCACTGAGCATGCTTTAGGCGCATTCGAGCTTCCCGGCCTGATAGGGCCCTGTAAACAGAAATTACTTGCGGCCAAGGAAATCATCTATTGCGAAAGTGATCGCTCAGATACGGTGTATATTATACGTAATGGTCTGGTCAAATTGCTAAGCCACCTGCCTAATGGTAGAGCGAGAATTGTGCGGCTACATGGCAAGGGGGCCTGGATTGGTCTGGGTGGATTATTGAATCAGCCCTGTGAACATACTGCCATTGCTATCGGTGAGGTGGAAATGTACAGTATTCCGGTAAGCCGTTTTCATGCTTTGAAACATCACGATCCACAGCATTATTTCCAGTTTATCGAGAAGCTGTATGAATGCCTCTGTCAGGCGGATATGTGGATCTCTGAGTTTTCCACCGGAGCGATAAAACCTCGAGTTGCACGCCTCATTAATTTTCTTTCGGAGATTGAATATGGTGAATCATCAGCTCTGGTTGATCTTTTAACCGTGCATGAAATGGCCGATATCCTCGGTGTTACGCCCGAAAGCGTGAGTCGAATTCTTGCAGAGTTCAAACGCGACGATGTCCTGCACAGAATGAATAACGGACTGACTCCGGAATTATATCAGCTTGACACACAGGTGTTACAGAGAGTGGCAGGATATTAATTTATACATAGGCAGTGCAAATATTCAGTCTACAGATGAACATAGATGAAGTCAAAAAATAAAGTCCGCGAATGACGCCAAACACGCGAAAAGGATAAAAACAGTAATACAAACGGTTTTTTTCGCGTCCTTGGCGTTTTTCGCGGATCAAAGATTTGTTCTAATCTGCGTTCATTTGTGGAGTGAAAAGTGAGTTGGTAGTTGGCCGCAAAAGCTTTAATTCTCAGGCTGAACTTGCAGGACTGCATGCACTACTCCCTCACCTTTCAGGAGAGGGTTGGGGTGAGGGGGCTTTTAAAAACGTATCAGTCGACTTACTCGAAGGTCTGTTTTTTGGCAGTACAGGTATTGAAGCCCAATAATGCATTAAGCGGGCAAAAACGAATTATACCTGAGACCAGTGCGATAGCTGCAATCACCAGGATTACTGTCTGCCATAGCGAGCTCATTGTTACCGTGAATGCTGCGATTAATAAAACTGCGCCGATAATCAGACGCGCAGCCATGTCTATTCCGCCTACGTTACATTTCATTGGTTTTTCTCCTCATTAAGATGTATGTTTAGATGTCTGCCATAAGGCATGTCAAATTCATTTCTGTCCTTGTCAGTGCACGCTTTATTAAAATAAATAAAGTATCCGTCTTTTCATTTGAGTTGCTGGTTGGATAAAATCCGATCAGTGATTACTGTCGCCGCCAGGAATTTGCAGGCAAAAAAGCATTGTCTCTTCATCCTTTCGCGCAATTATTTCGGGTTCTGTGATAATCTCCCGGCTCTTGTTAAGGGTTTATTCCTTTGCGTTATTGAAAACAACAGATTGATTTCAAAAGAAAGCATTGTCTGAGTCTGTACACGTTTACACCTGTCGGCATTGAAAAATATCAATGCATAGCCGATTAACTTTATTCAAGCTTTCAGTAACTTTTTAAGCTGTATCTTTAAGTCTTCTTTGGCAGGAAGTGCCTGTTTGAAGATCTCATCAGTCCGATAAAACTCAAGTGCGCGAACATCAACAATTTGCGGAGAAATATATATATGCGGTCTTCGTTGCTGCAATTTTTCAGTCATTATGGATCGTTGCATAACCTTGATTGAATTAAATACGGTATCTAAATAACCGGGTATTAGATTTTCTGGTTTTGTGCGAACACCGTCGACATCGATAGCGATAACGATGTCACATTCGTCCATGAGCAGGTCGTAGGGAACCGGGTTTACTGTGCCACCGTCAACTAGTACGCGTTCATTGACAAGTACCGGCTGGAATATTCCGGGTAGTGCCATGCTCGCTTCAATAGCCGGAAGCAGATTACCCGATTGCAACACGATTTGTTCGCGTTTCCACAGGTCACCGGCAACAACTTTGAGAGGGATTTTCAATTGTGAAAATTTTTCCTGCTTAATTTTGTCGTATAAAAACGAGATAAAGCCTCTGCTATTTAAAAGACCGCCTTTACCAAACTCAACGTCGATAAAATCGAGCCAGCGAAAGGTGTCCTGGTTACTGAATTCATCAATCAGCTCTTCGTTAGGAGAAATAATGAATTGTTCAATTAATTTCCGGATTTCATTTCCGCTCTGGCCACCGGCATACAGTGCGCCAATGATGGCTCCAATGCTTGACCCGGAGATGCGTTGCGGTACGATGCCCATTTCATCCAGCGCCTCCAGCATCAGTATGTGTGCGAGACCATTAGCGCCACCGGCACCCAGAGCGACACCGATGACAGGTGCGCTATGGGTGGCTTTTTTATCGTTGTTGTCACCGGCATTACGTTGTTGAGCCGCCTGGCCTGTGGACCATAGCAAGGAAGCAGGCATGGATGACGCGAGCAGGTTCAGAAAGCGGCGTCTGCTAAAATAGTTTTTGGGCATTAGGAGAGTCTCAGCTAATCAGTCAATAAATATGATGACGCTATGGTCGCTCTGATCCGCTTTTAATTCAAGTAAAGTGTTATCTGGCAAAGTCCAGAGGGGAGTATTAATGCGCTATTTAACTAATATATTGCTGAAAGTACTGGCAGCAGTGCTGCCCGTCGCTGTGACCATTTATTTGGTTTACTGGTTTGGGGTTTCACTGGAAAGAGTGCTTCAGCCCGTGATTACCTCGGTAATTCCAGAGAGATTTTACTGGTCCGGTATGGGCGTTATAGTCGGACTCGTATTGTTGTTTTTTATCGGACTGATGGTTAATGCCTGGCTGGTGCGAAATCTGTTTCAGTTTGGCGAAAATTTAATTGAACGTATCCCACTGATCAAATCAATCTACAGCACCTTACGTGATTTCGTGGAATATTTATCTACCACAGAAAGCCGAAAAAACCTTAGTGCAATGACAGACAGCGTTTCGATAAGCGTAATTTATTCAGATTGTTCGGTTACCGTCGACTCACCTGTCAGTGACAGTAATTGTGCTTCGAATACGTCACGCTCAGTAAAATGAATCGCGTACAATCCGCGTTCTTGAGCGCGTTCGACGTGTCCGGCGTCGTCGTCAACAAACAGGGCTTCACCGGGCTGTACGCCCAGCATTTGTACAGCATCATCAAACACAGTGGCATCACGTTTACTCTTGCCCATATGGAAGCTGTTGAACACCCGGTCGAAAGCCGGGCTGAAATGTAACTGCTGGTCCAGATAATCCAGCCAGTCGGTCTGGTCGCTTAATATTGCGACAGTGAGTCCGGAATTTCGCAGGTGCGCCACCTGTTCGATCATCCACTGGCGCACAATGAATCGATCCAGAATCGCCTGACTCAGCTCCTTGTCTTCACCGATGAGACCGGTACGTTCGCGCAGCAATGTCCAGAAATCAGCTTCAGTACCCGAGCCTGTGACATAACCGCAATCGTGTACCGCTTCACGGCCCTCATTAATGATTTCATCGGGATCAAGCTGCTGCGCTTCAGCCAGCGCTCGCAAGCCCTGCTGAAACCCTTCCTCGGCGATAACGCCACCAAAATCTAACAGCACGGCACGAATAAGGGTGGGTGTCTCTCTTAACATTTATCTCAGGCTCCAGTTGTTTGCAGATCTATTCTTTCATATCTTGATCAAGCATCGTAATTGAGGCATTGAAAAATCGCAATGATCAAGCGGCCGGCAATGCGTAAGCTGTCAATATAATTAGCAGGAAAAAAAATGAATGTATCTACAGCACAACTGGCCGCCGCCAGAGAGGTTGCCAATGAGTTATTTGATATTCTGGGATTACGCGCCTATCTGTTTGAAGTCGAACCGCAGGATGGTGAATGGCTGATTCAGGTAGAATGCCCGGTGGACGAAGGCTGGATGACTACCAATCTATATGTAGACCATGATCTGCTGATTCAGAGCAAGGATAAGCAGGCAGTGCGTGATCAGTTGTTGCAGCAGTGGGGCGAACAGCTGATTTTATGTCACCGTAATGTTTAAGCATAGTTGGCAGTTAAGGGTACTTAACCGCAGAGGCGCGGAGACGCAGAGAAAAACCAAATCAGATTTATAACTACGTTGTTGATTATAAGGCACTAATTTCGGCACTATAGCATTCTGAATTGTTTGTACTAAAAACATTATTTCCTCTGCGCCTCTGCGGTGAACGTACTTATCTCATAGATCCCGCAAGTCACCTATTTAAAGCGGGTATATTTAGGCGCGAACTGTTCGGCGGGTTCATCCCAGTCTTTGGGATCGGTGTCTGTGACTTCGGTGCCGTAGTCGTCAACGTTGCCGACATCATCCGCACCGGACCAGCTTTCCGGTGCTTCACACGGTTCCACATCAAGCTGATACCAGATGTCCAGATCATATTCTTCCAGCGTACCGTCGAAATTCTGAGTTTCAACCGTGTGAGCATGCTCATCCACAGCGGCTACGAAAAATTGCTGGCCTTTATCGAGATGGCAGTACCAGCTATCAACTATTGGATCGATATCTTTTGACATAATTTTATCTCTCAGCTCAGCTTACTAAACTATTGCTAATTTTTATATTAACCGCAAGCTCAGCAGCATCTTCCCGGTTCTTATTCGATGGAGAGAGTATTTCGATAGCTTTTAATGTGGGCATGGTTTTTTCCTGTTAATGTTAATATCTTAGAACTACGTCAGATTATGTCATTGATAAATTTCAATGCTTGTCGCCAAATCTTCAGGTCTGATATTGTTAATCTTTTTTCAGTGCAATAATTTTATTTAAACAAGCTATCTGCAGGAAAAAAATAATGATATTTAGTGATAAAGCCATACAGGCAGTATGGGAAAAAGCACGTGTCATGTCGAATCGAAATTCTCTGGAGTGGCGACAGGATCAATGCGGGGCGTGGTTGCTTCGTGATCAGTACAATAATAGCCATTCTGATTATGGCTGGAGCATATTAATTGTTGTGCCTGGCGGAGGCGAGGATCTGGAAAATCTTCAGCCGTTTCACTGGCGGAATAGCTTCGATATAGCGACGGGTAAACCGCAATGTCGGGTAAAAGCCGACCGTAATGATGTGGCAGCCGGCCAGTATGTCGGTCATCCACGCAATATCATTCCATGAGCTGCATGTAGCCACTGGCTTGATATTCAAATCGACAACTAACATGATAACTGAGAGATAAATATGACCTGGAAAAGCGGAGATGTAGCAAAGCATGGTCGACATGATCGACTGATGGAAGAGGAGGTGCATGACCCCTATATGGCACGAGGCAAGCTGGTTGAGCCAACACTGTGTCCGGAATGCGGCGTGGTGTTCAACAGTGGTCGCTGGCAATGGCTACCGGAAGTACCGGCGGATGCTAACCAACAATTGTGCCCGGCGTGTCAGCGTATTCACGATAAAGTACCCGCAGGTTACCTGACCTTAAGCGGTGAATTTTTCGATCAACATCACGATGAGATTATGCATCTCGTTCACAATAAAGTGGAAGCGCAAAAAGCCCAGCACCCCATGAAACGGCTTATGGATGCCGAAACTCAGAATGATGGCTCAACGCTCATTACTTTTACCGACATGCATCTGCCACGAGGTGTCGGTGAAGCCATTGCCAGCGCCTATGAAGGCGATCTTGATATTCAGTATACCGATCAAGCTGGCATCTTGCGGGTTTACTGGCAACGTTAAAACATTGGGATTTATAAAGATTTATAAATCTGTTAAATACGTAAATAAAAAATAGTCCGCAAAGAAGGCGAATAACGTCAAAAAAACATTTTCAATTTTATATGTTTTTTGATTTTTTCGTATCCTTAGCATTTTCGCGGATAATATGCGAGTCAGACATGCTTAACTCCAGTAATATGGATGTCCGTAAAAGTCATAAAGCTTGATCTCATAGTTGCGGCTGATCGGTTGTGAAAGATCAAACTCAGGACTGTTTTTTAATACCTCGCTGTCGATATTAAGATGCACATCTTTATCCACCCAATGCACCGATTCGATCCAGTCCGGTGACACCAGTACCTTACGACCGGGCAACCAGTTGCGGGTATCCACCACCAGATAACGCAATACCCAATTGATATCATCGATGACAAAGTCATCAACGTGGCCAACCGGGCCATCGCCGGCAATGATGCGATATCCTTTAACCTCTTCAGTTGAGCGCAGATGACCTTCCTGTGCTTCAATTTCATCCACATCCGGTAGCTCCGGTTCGACAACCGGATGTATCACACCCGCTGAATCGGGCCTGGCCTGCCACATATTCTGGTTCACCCAGTAAAACGGCAGAGCGTAATATTCGTGATTATCAATTTCGTACTGCAGGGAGACCGGCGCGTGTTCTTCCAGCGTTGGACTTTCTTCAATCTGACGGCGCGTCAGGTTGACCGGAATGCTCTGGTTGACCCAGTCCGGACTCCCCAGAAAAACTGGAGAAATAAGCACCTTCTGCCCCGGCAACCATTTTGCAGTTTTAACCACTGCATAGCGGATGGTCCAGTTACGATCATCGAACAGAAAATCATGGCATTGACCAAATTCACCGTCCTTAGTGTCGAGAACATAACCTGTAATATCATTGACTTTTCCTAACATTAATCTGACTACCCGGCCTGAGTCTGTGACTGTATGCCATTAGTGATAATTTCATTGGTAACAGTAACGTCACAAATTAAAGGCTTAAACGCGGGGATCATGGAGCATGCATCATTAACCGCTTCACGCACTTCTTCATCAGGGCGTTAGCGATGGTAACGGCATCATAAATCAATACGTTATTGAGATCTTTTTTTATGCTGTTGCTGGATTTTGCAATGAGTGGTTCAACTTCAATATTGTTAATGATAGATCGCATTACCGCACTGTATCCGAAATGCGAGTGGCTCACTTTTTCGCCAGTATGTTGTTCACCATGACGCTGAGCTTAACAATGCTTTGTCCAGGGTATTAAAAAGTACTGCAGGATCGGGCGTTAACTCATTATTTATATGATCGTTGATCCCGGTACCTGAAAAGCTGTTGGCTGACAGTGCATTGCTCGATACCAATAGCATAATAATCATCAATACCAGTAGCCAGAAAATATTTGATGGGCGTATAGATGTTACAAAATGTGGGGTTCTCATTGCGATTCTCCTGTTCATGCTTCTTAAAAAAAGCTTAATGCTGTAGCATGTAACAGCGCATTGAAATTTATCAATTTTTCATTATTTCAATAATTGTGAGCTGAAATATAAACAGTAAGTTGTATTAGGATGCATTTAAATAATTAAGGGTATACCGGTGGACTTAAGCTTTTAAATGCTTTAGTCAAATAGTCGCAGCCGGATCTGTTTTTCAATTTCTATGCAGACAAACAGCAGCACACCGATGGCGATGATGAGCAGGCTATCTATAAAGCTAACCGCTTCTGTGCTGAACACCGTCTGAAAGAACGGCCAGTAGGTAATAGCCAGCTGACCGATAATAACCACACTTATCGCCAGCCATACCGCCCTGGTGCCACGCAGCATCTTCCAGGTTAATGACACTTGCGAAATATTGCGTATATACAGCAGGTGAAATATCTCCATTATCACCAGTGTATTCATGGCGATAGTGCGTGCCAACTCCAGGGAGTATCCCTGTGCAAGGGCGTAAGTATGTATGCCGAAGACACCGCCCAGAAACAATGTTGTTACCAGTATGATGTGCCATACCAGTTCGCCGGTTAACAGCGGCTGGTTGCGCGGGCGCGGCGGTCGCTTCATGGCATCTTCCTGCGTCGGTTCGAAGGCGAGGGCGATACCCAGTGTAACCGCAGTGATCATATTGACCCAGAGAATCTGGATAGGGGTGATCGGCAATGCCATGCCCAGCATCAGTGCCAGCATGATGGTCGAGGCTTCGCCGCCGTTGGTGGGCAGGGTCCAGCTGATGACTTTCTTGATATTGTCATATACCGTGCGACCTTCGCGCACGGCAGCGGCGATGGAGGCGAAATTGTCATCGGTCAGCACCAGTTCCGACGCCTCCTTGGCGGCTTCGCTGCCTTTTTGTCCCATGGCGATACCGGCATCGGCACGTTTTAATGCCGGCGCATCATTGACACCGTCGCCGGTCATGGCCACGACCAGTTCATGAGCCTGCAACGCGGTCACCAGCCGAAGTTTATGTTCCGGACTGGCGCGCGCAAATACGTCGGTCTCCATGACTGCGTCACGCAGTTCGGCATCGCTCAGCTTATCAATGTCGGTGCCGGTCAGAACCTTGTCAGCGTGTTTCAGACCAATCTGTTGACCGATAGCACCGGCTGTGGCGGCGTGATCACCGGTAATCATCTTTACGCTAATGCCTGCGTTATGACACTCTTCTACAGCATCAATGGTCTCCTTGCGGGGTGGATCAATAAGGCCAATCATGCCCACTAGTAGCAGTGAATCTTCGAAATCACTATGTTCCAGTACGGTGTGCTCAGGTGGCACCGGTTTCATGGCCAGTGCCAGCACCCGTTGGCCCTGAGACGCAATTTCATCAGCCAGTTCGTGCCACTCATCTTTGTTCAGAGGCGAGCTATCATTTTCACCACTGCGCTGCTGGTGGCACATGGATAAAATAGTTTCCGGCGCGCCCTTAACGAAGATAAAGGCATGGTCTTCGTGATCATGATTGAGGGTTGCCATGTATTTATGCTGGGCATCAAAGGGGATCTCATCCGTACGTGTCCACTGCTTAAGCTGTTCCTTACAGTTGATTCCTGTGCGGCCTGCGAATGCCAGCAGTGCGCCTTCCATGGGGTCACCCTCAGTAGTCCAGCCAGCCGTATTGTTTTTCAGCTCGGCGTCGTTACAGAGCAGGGCGGCACGCGCCATCTCCATCAGTTGTGGATGATCGCCGGGGGTGATGATGTCACCTTCCTGTTTGATTTCACCTGCCGGTTCATAGCCTTCACCGTCAACATCAAATGATTGATCATGGGTTGCCACTTTAGCGACGCTCATTTCGTTGCGGGTGAGTGTTCCGGTTTTATCGGCGCAGATCACCGATACCGAACCCAGTGTTTCGATTGCGGGCATACGCCGGATAATGGCATTGCGCTTTGCCATGACCTGCACACCCACGGCCAGAGTGATGGTCAGTACCGCCGGCAGGCCTTCGGGAATGGCGGCGACAATAAGACCGACTACGGCCATAAACAGCTCGGTAAAATCGTGATGCAGAATGAAATAGCCGATGGATAGAATCAGTACGGCGATAGCAATAATGAACAGGGTTAGCTTTTTGGCGAAGGCATCCATTTGTTCGACAAGAGGCGTGGTCAGGGTCTGTACCTCGGAGAGCATGCCGCTGATGCGACCGACTTCAGTGTCCTCACCAATCACCACCACTACGCCTTTGCCCTGACCACTGGTAACGGTGGTACCGCTGAAAGCCAGGCATTGGCGATCACCCAGCGGGGCGTTGGCGTCGACCGGCTCTGTCTGTTTATCAACCGACATGGATTCGCCGGTGAGGATGGCCTCCTGTATCTGCAATCCGCGTAACTTGAGCAGGCGTAGATCGGCGGGCACCTTGTCACCCGCCTCCAGCAGCACGATGTCACCGGGAACCAGCGCTTCACCATCAACAGTGTGGCGATGGCCATCGCGCAGCACCGAGGCTTTGGGCGCGAGCATGTTGCGGATTGCATCCATCGCCGTTTCCGCCTTACCTTCCTGAATAAATCCGATGATGGCATTGACGATCACAACAGCGAGAATGACCGAGGTGTCGATCCAGTGCCCCAGCAGGGCGGTAATGGCAGCGGCACCGATCAGTACAAAGATGAGTATGTTGTCGAACTGGTGCAGGAAACGCTTTAAGAATCCGGTAGTCTCGGCCTGTGGCAGGCGATTAGGTCCATAACTTTCCTGCCTGTGTCTAACCTCGTCATCACCGAGACCATCGGCACTGGTCTCAAGTTCTGAAAGTACCTGCTCTCTGGTTTTATCGTGCCAGTTCTGTTTGTCAGCCATATTTTTTGTTTCGAGGTTGGAGGCCGGTTTCGATGCAGTAGAGGTCGATATTTATAACCCTGCGCAGACAGTTATTCAGTCATGCACAATAATTCTATTTTGCTTGCTGTCAATGTCTACCAATGAACTCGACTCTAAACAGGCATCAGCGACAGTGTTCAATCCGGGAAGTTTATTTTGCGTCGCTAACTGTTGTAAAATTTTATAACCATCGCAGTTATAGAAAATACCCGTATCCGACTGGTGCTGACAGCCGAATGAATCAGCATCCACAGAACTGTCAAAGTTATCCAGCATCTGTAATATAACCGGCTCCTGATGAAGAATCTGGGCGCTGGCTTTTTCGTGTGCATTGAGATCTTTCCAATCTAAAACCGGCATGTTGTCATAGTCGCGCATTATTTTTACTCCGAGGTGATATTAAAAAATTCTTACCGCTGAGGCGCGGAGAAGAGCGTATTTTTTATGAATAAATGCTCAATGTAAGACGCATGAAAAAAATAGAACTGAATGCCATTTCATAATCAATATTTTTTTGCACCACTATGCTGAATGCATTCGATCTGAAATTTGAATTAGTCCGGTGGTTTGTCCGTACCCATCGGTCGCCAGGGTGGTTTACGGGCCAGCCATCGAGCCAGGATTATGGCGGGAATGAATACCAGCACGAGAAACAGCACTGCCGGAGCTGGCTTGCTAAGAGCTCCACCCAGATCGAGTTTGTAAGCCAGCCATGCCAGCAGATTGAAGAAAATCGATGCGCTGACTACAAATGCGGAAATGAAAATGAGGTAAGCGGCGAGCGGTTTCTGTTTCGGGTGACGGATGCGGGCGACGTATGGAATGGCGGCGGCGAGTATCAGTACGCCGAACATAATGCTGAGGCTATAAACCAGCAGAGGGTGTAGGATATATTCAAACACGGGGTAGTCCGGATCTATAGGTTAACCTGCCAGCCCAGTACATTGATAAATCTCCACTCTGTCAGTACATCACGCCATTAATGCAGCGTTGATATGATTCTGACTCTATTTGTTCAGGTAAAAAAATATTTTAAATTATTTACTCAGTAGCTAACGCCGAAACCGTCACCTTCTGTCAATGGCGGTGCTTTCAGGCCGGCGATACGCATGCCTTGTCCAACCGGACCTTGCGGGAACAGTTGACGTAAGTATTTTCGTCCACCTTTATCCACAAACTGGTTATTCAATGCATCACTGAGCTCTCGTGCATTTTCAACCGGGCCATGCTCGAGATAGTAGTCACGCAGGAAATAAATGATTTCCCAGTGCGCATCTGTCATCTCAACGCCTTCCTCTTTAGCATTACGCCGTCCCTGATCTTCATTCCAGTTTTTCAGATCGACTTCGCGATCTGCGCGTTTTGGACTGGGAAGATCCGGATTCTCGACAATCTTTCTAGTGTCCTGCATGTTGCGCTACCTCTAAATAAAACCGGCTTGACAGAAAAACCTTATGATCAAAAGTTTTTCGCGACAAAATCCCAGTTTACAAGCTGCCAGAAGGCATCAAGATATTTGGGGCGTGCGTTTCGGTAATCAATATAATAAGCATGTTCCCAGACATCACAAGTGAGCAGGGGTTGCTGGCCTTCGGTTATCGGATTTCCCGCATTGCTGGTGTTGACAATCTCCAGTCGGCCATCAGAATTTTTTACCAGCCAGGTCCAGCCGGAACCAAAATTACCGGTAGCGGATTCGGCAAATTTATTTTTGAATTCGTCGAAACTATTGAAAGTGTCATTGATAGCCGCAGCCAGATCACCTTCAGCTTTACCACTACCATCAGGACTCATACAGTTCCAGTAAAAGCTGTGATTCCAGACCTGAGCGGCGTTGTTAAATATACCGCCGGATGCACCCTTGATTATCTCCTCCAGTGTGGAGGATTCGAATTCCGTGTTTTTTATCAGCGTATTTAATTTTTCCACATAAGTCGCGTGATGCTTGCCGTAATGATATTGTATCGTTTCCGCCGAGATGTGTGGTTCAAGTGCATTTTCAGCATACGGTAGTTCGGGGAGTTGGTGTTCTGTCATAATGTTTAGCCTGTCCAGTTGAGGATTAATAAAGTTTTGATTTTACCAGTTTAGATTAATGATAATCATGTTCATAATTATGCACCTTTAAATATAACATTTCCACTGCTCTATTGTTTAGGAGTGAGTTTCATTGGTTTCTATTGTCTTTTTTCTTATCACCCTTTTTACTGCGATCTTTATTATTCGATTTGGAAAATTCAGAATATGCTCTACCAGAAGAGTCGCTGAGTGAGCCATATGCAGTGATAAATCCCTGCTTAACTTCCTCCCAGGCGTTGTCTGAGCTGTATTTCATGCCGCCATACCATTCGGCCAGTCCGTTGCGCTCCCGCCTTAAGTTTCGTAAGGTTTCTTCATGACGTTCGCGCATATTTTTACTCATTGACCGCCATTCTTTTTCAGCGCGTGTTTGTAATTGTTCAATACGTCTATCCATCGCCGTCAGTGTTTGTTGCGCCTGTGAAAGCGCTTCATCACGTTGAGTGGCGGAATATTGCTTAAGAGTTTCAATCGCCTCCGACCACTCCTTCTTCATTTTCTGTGCTTCAACGTCGTCGTTAGTTGATTGTTTGCTTTTCGTCTGTTCGGATATAGCGTCAATAGTTGTGAGCACAAGCATCATAGCGCTCAGTAATAATAAACTTTTAAAATAGATAGAACTGGTATTAATGATTGACATGATAATCCTTATATAAATTATTTATTTAAATAATTATTTATATTTTTAGCCTAATCATAGTGCGCATATCAATCATTGAAAATTATCAATTTTACGTATTTTGATGAACTCAATATACTGATTTCCTATGTATAACGATATTATTTCTATTGAAATTATTTTTTTCATTTGAGGTATATATCTTGTACATAAAACCATTGATGAATTACAATTCTTTGTACTTCAAAGCTAAATATAATCTCTAAAATCACAATAACATTTAGTATATGGTGCTAACCAAATGATGCTTGCTCTAAAAATATTTTCATTTAATGTTCACGTTTCTACAAAGGGATTTAATTTAATCAGCGGGATTTATTCAGTCTTTCAGACTTTCAGTCTTCATTGAAAGTAATATGTCATCAATAAATTCAGACACTGTTACCCGCCTTTATCCTCAGCCTGGCACTGAATATGAGCTGGAAGGGCTATATCTCAATACCCCTTTTGGTCGGGACAGTGATGAGCGGCGCGCCTGGGTGTATACCAATTTCATCGTCAGTCTGGATGGGCGTATCGCTATCGAGCAGCCGGTAACGGGTAAACGGGGTGTGCCCAGAACCATCACAAATCCGCGTGACTGGCGCCTGTATCAGGAACTCGCGGCACGCGCCGATGTGCTGCTGGTCAGCGCGCGTTTCTTACGTGAACTTGTGCGTGGTGAGGCACAGGATAATATGCCGATCGGCAACGATCCGGTTTTTGAAGATCTGCTGGCCTGGCGCAGGGAACAGGGGCTAACGCCGCAACCGGCGGTGGTGGTACTCAGCGCAAGTCTGGATCTGCCACTGGCAGAATTATGTGCCACCACTGACCGAGTGGTTTATGTCGCTACTGGTAAAGGTGCCGATGCTGAAGCCGTCCGAGTGATAGAAAACAGCGGTGTAAAATTACTTTTTGCCGGTGAGGGCAAAGACGTTGATGGTCAGCAGCTGATCGAACAGCTGACCTCAGCCGGGCTTTACAATATTTATTCAATTGCCGGACCGGTCGTGCTGGAAACATTATTACAGGCGGACGTACTGGATTGTATCTATCTCACTCAGGTGCACCGTCTTATTGGTGGTGCTTCGTATGATACGCTGCTCGGGGGCGAGCTGTTACGACCGCCGGCCGATTTCATGCTAAAAACGCTTTATTACGATAGTAAAACGCATGAGCACTGTGATCAGTTTTTCAGTATCTATGAAAAAATTCCCCGGACTACGTCAACAGGTTGCGATTAAGTATATGAATCTGTGGCTTAACCATGGCGCCTGGCACAAGCTCCTGGCTCCACAGCAGATCAAAAATGCCCGCTTAACCTAAGGGTGAAGCTGAGTTTTCTGAAGCCACTGTGAAGCCAATATCTTGCATCATGCATCCACGTTTAAGCCACGGATTCGGGTATAAATCACAGCCATTTTTCAACCCAACCGGGAATTATCAGTTGATCCAAATAACCATTCAATAGAGGTCAGTGGCTCGCAGTTCATGACACGCGACCAAGCAGTCCCTGTAAGGTTGTTTCGGTGCCTGCACCCTGACCAGAGTGCTAGCGCCAAGGTGCCGCCTCCCGCCCGTGCCAGAAACCCGGCGAGAGATTATGAAATCGAATCGCTTTAAATCTTTTGTGCCGGCGATATTGTTTGCCAGCATCACACGCCATTTAGATCTCCTTGCTACAGACTTAATGGGGTTATTCGGGTTTAGATGAGCGAGGCACGAGGCTATGGTGGCGTAGATCGGGCATTAAAAAATATCAGTCATTCCATTTCGTATTTGAAGATTTGATGCCTGGAAAAAGCTTCACCAGAAAGTATTACCACGGTTACAGCAATTGCGGATGAAATTAATTTCAAGAAAGTTGTAAGGAAATCGGCTCAGCAGCGACTACTATGCATGTTCATTAAAATTGAACAGATAACCCTGAATTTTATTTTAAAGATATTGGAGCATAATTATGAATACCATCAAAAACATCAAAACCCTTTCTCTGGCTAGTGGCGCCGCACTCGTAATGGGCATGGCCAGTGTTTCGGTACTGGCTGCTGACAGCAATCCCTTCGGCATGACCAGTCTCTCCGGCGGCTATCAAGTGGCGGTAAACGAAGGTAAATGTGGCGAAGGCAAGTGTGGCGATAAAGCGGCTGCCGGCAAGACGAAGGATGCAGAAGGTAAATGCGGCGAGTCGAAAGATGCTAAAGAAGCTGAAGGCAAGTGCGGCGGTGATAAAGCTGAGGGCAAACCCAAAGTGCAGGAAGGCAAGTGCGGCGGAGCCAGCTAAGTATTTAATCTCCCATCAGTTATGACCAGGGACGGTTTATTAATGGCAAATAATCAAAGTAACAAGGGCTATTATGAAACGGACATTTAACAAATTATATGAAATACTGAACATCACAAAATCGGCTGATTTTCTCGCGCCGCTGGCATTACGACTGTATCTGGTGCCGATATTCTGGACGGCGGGAACCAAAAAACTGGCTAATATGGATTCCACCATTGAATGGTTCGGCAATCCGGACTGGGGTCTCGGTCTGCCGTTTCCTGAAATTATGGCCTGGGCTGCGGCCCTGACGGAATCGGGCGGTGCCATATTATTGCTCGTCGGGCTGGCTGTTCGCTGGATAACGATTCCGCTGATGGTAACGATGCTGGTGGCTATGTTTACGGTGCACTGGAAAAACGGCTGGCTGGCCATCGCGGAAGGCTCAGGCAGTCTTTTCGCCAATGATCGCACTGTCGCCGCAATCGAACGTCTTGATGTCGCCAAAGAAATTTTAAGAGAGCACGGTAATTACAGCTGGCTAACAGAGCATGGCAGTCTTGTTATGCTCAATAATGGCATCGAGTTCGCGGCCACCTATTTCATCATGCTGCTGGTGTTGTTCTTCTATGGCGCGGGGCGTTATCTCTCTATCGACTACTGGTTTAAAAATCGCTGGTTAAAGACTTAGCTGGAGAAAGTTTACAGGCTGTATCAAGAATCGAGCTTTACTGTTTTGCGGATAAAGGCTACCTTATATTAAATCATTAATTCTATAAGGTAGTTATTTTGGATAAGAACGCAGTACACGCTTCGCATTCCGGTTATGTTGATGCCGAACAGGTTGCATCAATGAGGGAAGAGATGCTGCGCTTTACCACCTTGCAGTTGCGCGATGCAGTGCTGGCAGAGGACATTGTCCATGAAGCCATTAGTGCTGCTATCTCAACAGCAAAATTCAATGGCCGGGGCAGCCTTAAGAGCTGGGTGTTTGCCATACTGCGGAACAAAATTATTGATGTTATCCGCGAACGCAGTCGCTACCCGACGGAATCTTTTATCGAAGATAACGACAACGATGATGAGGCGTTTGATGGCAGAGACCACTGGAAAAAAACCCACAAGCCCTCTGACTGGGGACAACCGGAAAAAAATTTCGATAATGAACAGTTCTGGGTCATTTTTGAAATCTGCCTTAATCATCTGCCTGCTAATACCTCCCGTGTATTTATGATGCGGGAACACCTCGGGCTTGAGCTTAAGGAGGTGTGCAGGGAGCTTAATCTGAGCGACAGCAATGCCTGGGTGATCATGCACCGCGCACGCTCGCAGCTACGAAAATGTCTGGAAAATAACTATATACGGGGAGGGCGGCTTTCATGATGAATTGTAAACAGGCGACCCGCCTGGTGTCGCAGTCACAGGATCGGGAATTATCTCTGCCTGAACGTATTCGCCTGCGCTTTCACCTGTTCATTTGTTCTGGCTGCTCTAATTACAATAAACAGATTGCTTTTCTGCGCAAAGCAATACATAAACTTAGAGAGCGCTAATTCATCATCAAGGTTCCGGAGGAGGTCACCGCTGCCAGCATACTGGCGGCAAATGCTGTCTAGAAAGTATTTGCCGCATCACGCTCCTGTGTAGAAGCTGTATAATCGTTAAACTTTAGAAGTTTTTCTTTGCCAACCTCGGATCAGGCAAGCGATGGAGGCGTTATTTTTCAGGATGAATTAGAGGTCGCAAAGAACGCAGAGAAAAAATAGATAATTTTAGTTCGCTTTTTAATTAAGAAAAAGAACGTATGCCCGCATATAAAATGTTTAAAATTATTATATAAAAAAACAAGATTTTCCTCTGCGTTCTTTGCGACCTCTGCGGTGAAAAATTTCTTCCCTAAGCATCTATTTTTCAATTCCGGTCAGTGCTTCAAAACCGGAGACAACGTCCAGCAACTCGGAGGTGATAGCGTTTTGTCGGGCACGTCGGAACACCATGGTGACTTCACCCAGTCGTTCATCGAGATTACGCTGTGCCGATTGCATCGCCGCCAATCGGCTGGCGTGTTCACTGGCCTGAGATTCGGCACTGGCGCGGAAGATCGAAACGAAAAGATACTGATGCAGCAGGCGGCTAAGTAGCTGTTCGCGGTTCATGCTGAAGGTGGGCAGGCTGCGTGAGGGCCAGTGTTCTTCTTTAAGGCGATGAAAATTGCGCAGGTCGATTGGCAGTAATTTAAAACCAGTAGACTGGTAACTGCTGCCACCGGAATGACGATTGTAGAACAGGTAGACATGCTCCATTCCGGACTGTTCGCGCCATTCATCGATTTTAAGCAGGATCTGCTGCACGCTGGCGGTGATCTGTTCGGCCGAGCCGGGGACAAGGAAATTTTCTTCGATGGCCTGACCATTGCTTTCCAGACTGGACGCAACGCGGGCGCCCACTGCGAGGATGAGGCGGTTTTCTGGTTCGGCAGTGGTTGAGTTCATGCTGTCCAGCGCATAGCTGGCAATGTCTTCGTTGAAGCGGCCGCAGAGTCCGTGGTCGGAACCTAAAACGATGGCGGCCAGTCGCCGGGGCTTGTCGGTATGCGCAGTTGGGGGAGGTGCCGATTCCATGTCTCTCATTACCACGTGCAGGCCACGTGCCACTGTTTGATAATAACCGGCGAGTGCATTAACCGCCTGCTCGTATTGATTGATACTCGCCGCCGAGAGGGCTTTCATGGTTTTGACGATGGTGCGCAATTCGTTGAGGCTGTCGAGTTGTTTGTGCAATTGGTCGAGTGATTCCATACTTTATTCCTGCGCAGCTTCGCTTTGATCAGCGCTTTCAGATGGGCCGGATTGTTCAGGTTTTTCAGCGTCGTCGCGCATTTCAGACAGTATCTTCTCGGCGATTTCCAGTAGCGGCTGCCATTGTGCATCATCCAGTTTTTCACCCTTTTCCATGCTTTCACAAAGCTCGGGAAATTCATTGACGATGCGTTGCTGAATTTTCATTTCAGCTTTAGCGATCTGCTCCAGAGGCAGGTTATCAAGCATTCCGGCATTGAGCGTTTTGAGTATCGCCATCTGTTCGCTAGCGCGCAGTGGATGATGTTCGCGCTGTTTCAGCACTTCGCGTACGCGTCGACCGTGTTCGATTGTTCGGCGCGTATCTTCATCCATGCGGGTGGCGAAGCGCGCGAAGGTTTCCAGCTCTTCGAACTGTGAATACGAGAGGCGTAGATCGCCGGAGACACTGCGAAATGCCGGGTACTGCGTTTTGCCGCCGACCCGAGATACCGATTTGCCGACGTCAATCGCGGGCAACAGGCCTTTGTGAAACAACGCCGGTGAAAGATAGATCTGGCCATCGGTAATGGAGATCAGATTAGTCGGGATGTAGGCGGAGATGTCCTGGGCCTGTGTTTCGATCACCGGTAACGCGGTCAGCGAGCCGCCGTCGCGCAGGTGAGTGGCGCGTTCCAGCAGACGCGAATGAATGTAGAAAATATCACCCGGATAAGCCTCGCGCCCCGGTGGTCGACGCAGCAGCAGGGATAGTTCACGATAGGCCCGGGCATGGCGGGTGAGGTCGTCATAAACAATTAGCGTATCGCGCCCCTGTTCCATAAAATATTCGGCCATGGTGGTGGCGGCATAGGGGGTGATGAAGCGCAGGCCGGGCGGGTCTTCATCCGAGGCGACCACCACGATGGTGTGCGCCAGCGCTTTGTGTTTGCGTAGCGTCTCCACTACCCGGGAGACCGCAGTGCCGCGCTGGCCGATGGCGCAGTAGATGCATATGACGTTTTTGTCACGCTGATTAATGATGGTGTCGACCGCCACCGAGGTTTTGCCGGTCTGGCGGTCGCCGACGATGAGTTCACGCTGGCCGCGACCGATGGGAATGAGAGCGTCGATGGCCTTGATGCCGGTTTCCAGCGGTACCGTCACCGGCGAGCGGTCGATGATGGCGGGCGCCGGGCGTTCCACCGGTCGGCGTTCACTGAATTGCAGGGCTTTGCCGTGATCCAGCACCTTTCCGGTGGCATCGATCACCCGCCCCAGCAGCCCTTCACCAACCGGGGTGTCGGCCTCGCGGCCGGTGGCGCTGACTTCAATGCCCGCCGACAGTCTGGCACTATCGCCAAGCAGCATTATCCCGGCGACATCGGCCTCAAGGTTAATAGCCACGCCCAGCACCCCGTCCGGGAACTGCACCAGTTCTTCCGAGGTGAGGCTGGGCAAGCCACTGACGCGGGCGATGCCCCCACCCACAGACAGCACCGTGCCGGTTTCACGCGTATGCAGAGCAGGGGCACTGCTCTCGATTACCTCGTGCAGGCGGGTCATGGTGTCATCGAGCAGTTGCTGCAGCACGCGCTAATCCTCCTGTTTTGCCGAAGGCCTGACCGAACTGAAAGCCTCATCCATGCGCTCGCTGAGATCATCCAGATACTCGTTCAGATTCCAGCCCAGCTGCCGGTCGCCGCTCACCAGCAGGATGCCGCACAGCAGTTCCGGCGTGGTGCTGTATTCGACCTGGATATCCGCAGAAAAATGTTCGTGCATGAAGCGGGTGAGTCGGGCGCGCACCGTCGAATCCAGTTCATAGGCGGTATGGATACGCAGTGGGCCTGTGTTGTGGTGGAGCGTTTGCTGCAAATCCTTGTCTGCGACTTTGAGCTGTTCGATGAATTTTTCGATGAGCTGCTCTTCCAGTCCGGCATCGGCCAGATCCTTGAGCGCTTTGCGCGCGATAGCCTGAATAGCTTCGGCGGTTTCCTGTTTCAGCCGGTTGAAAAAATCAGCCTTTTCCTGAGCCGCCTGCTGCTGCCATTGCTTCCGAGTTTCGGCGACGATAGCACGCGCTTCATCCAGCAGCTGCCGCTTTCCCTGTTCGGCCTGTTCGCGAGCTTTAATCAGCATTTCATCGCGCTTCCGTTCCAGCTCTTCGGTTTTATGCTGATATTGCTGCTGCTGTTCACTGGCCTGCTGTTCGCGTGCTTCGGCCTTGTTCAAACGATCGGCGATGCGCTGTTCGCGTTGCTCCATGGCGCGCATTACCGGATGGTATAGAAAGCGTTTGAGCAGCCAGACCAGAATTAGAAAGTTGACGATCTGCGCCGATACTGTGATCCAGTCGATCTGCATGCCTTAACCCCCGGCTGTGGCGGTGGCGTAATCCCAGAAAGGGTTGGCGAAAATCAGGATCATGGCCACCACGAAACAGTAGATGGCCGTGGACTCGATCATTGCCAGGCCGACAAACAGCGTTCGGGTGATGGTGTTGGCTTCATCCGGCTGCTGGGCGATGGCGCTCAATGCCTGGGCGACGGCGCGTCCTTCGCCCAGTGCCGGGCCGATGGAGCCAATGGCGATGGTAATGCCGGCGGTGACGATGGATGCCATGCCGATGTAGGTAATCATGTCCATAAAATACTCCTTAGTCAGTGTTAGGGGATGTCCGGTTATCTTTTTCGGGTGTGTCTGTTAGCGACGATTGCTGCTCATCATCGCTTTCTCCCGAGTGTAGCGAGGTCGCCGAGGCGATGTAAACCATGGCCAGAACGGCGAAGATGTAGGCCTGAATCATGCCGGTCAGCAGCCCCAGCAGCGCCATCACCACCGGGAAAAAATAGGGCGTCAGGCTGATTAGAATAGCTACGATAACCGTGCCGCTCATGATGTTGCCGTACAGACGCACGGCCAGCGCAATGGTGCGTGAGATTTCACCGATAATGTTGAACGGCAGCATCAGCCAGGTCGGTTTGACATAGTGCTTCAGATAATTCACCGGCCCTTGATACGCGATGCCGTAGATCGGCACGGCGATAAACACGCAGATGGCCAGCGCCGTCGTGGTGGAGAGCGAGCCGGTCGGGGCCATGTACCCCGGCACAATATTGAGCAGATTGGCCATGGCGATGTACAGAAAAAGGCTGCCGACAAAAGGCAGATAACGCCCCGGATTCTGCTGGCTGACCTGACGAATCTGATCGCGAATGCCGGTCACCAGCACCTCCAGCAGGTTCTGCCAGGCGGGCAGTTCGGTGCCGGTGGACATGCGCCGTGTCACCAGCCAGGAAATGAGCGTGAGCAGCGCCATCACCAGCCAGGTATAGACAATGGTGGCATTGAGCGAAAACCAGCCCCATTGCTGGAAGATGAGACCGTCGGGACTAATGGTCATGTCATGGTCTCCTTTTTGCTGTGAGTCAGGTGGGCGGGCAACGATTTATGGCTGATCGTCCGCAACCGCCGAGTCATCCACCATCGCGATGTAATGAAGCCGGCGAGCGCCATCAGCAGGTGCTGCCAGGCATCGAGTTGAGCGATTGCATAAAATCCGCTGAGCACCAGAGTGACACGCAGTAGCAGGCTGGTCAGCAATCTCAGCGCGGGGTGACGAGATCGTTCAAGCCCGTTCAGGGTGAGCCAGAGGCCGCCGAAAAACAGCATCCCCAGCAGGAGGCCTGCGATGAAAGTGCCGCCATAAAGGATTAGTTCGTTCATGAGAGCGTCTTTTTATGTCTATGTTTATTGTTATTGGTGATGTCACCGACATGAATAAGTGTCCAGCGGGTAGCGATGGGACCGACAATTTCGAAGATGACGGTTGCCCCCAGCACCACCGGCAGAATCACGTCTTTGATTTCCGGGAAGTGATGACTGGCGATCAACGCCATGCCGATGGCGACACCGGCCTGAGGTAACAGCGCGAGTCCGATCCATTGGCGGATTGTGGTGTCTGTGCCACTCAGCCAGCCGCCGAGGCGTGTGCCGATAAGTCGACCGGCGATGCGCAAAGCAATATAACCGGCAGCCAGCGCCCCCGCCTGTGCCAGGGCGTCGATGTGCAGCGACGCGCCCGCCAGCAGGAAAAACAGAATCAGGAATGGCCATTCAATGCCTTCGATGGCATTGAATGGGCGATCATGGTGTTTGGCTAAATTGGCTACAGTGGCACCGAGCACCATAGCCGACAGGATGTAGGAAACATTCAGCCATTCCGCGACACCGGCACTGAGCAACACCACCCCCAGAGCTTCCGCCTGTGAAGGTTCGCCGGGCAGTATGCGTCCGGTAAGGTAGGCCATGGGCAGGCCGAGCACGATGCCGAGCAAAATCGCGCCGCCAACTTCCCAGGCACCGGTCTGGATAATTTGCCATGCACCCTCCGCACCGCTCAGGGACTGAGCGGTCGCCAGCAGCAGGCTAAAAACCAGCAGCCCCCAGGCATCATCAATCGTCACAATACCTAACAGCGTGTCGGTAAATTTTCCTTTGGCCCCGTATTCATGCACCACATCGACCGTGGCCGCGGGTGCAGTGGCCGGGGCGACGCCGGCCAGCAACAATGCGATTTCCATCGACACCCCGAACAGCCGCAGCACGGTGAACACCAGCAGGGCCGTCATAATCACTTCACCAATCGACATGGCGAGCACTGGACGCCCAAGTTCGGACAAGCGCTTACGGGTTAGGTTCTGGCCCAGCAAAAAGCCGATCATGGCCAGTGCGATGTTGGTGAGTACCGGGAACCACTGGTCGGTAAAGGCCGGCAGCAGGTCGAGCAGTGAAGGGCCGATGGCAAAGCCGCTTAGCAATAACAGCGTGACCCGGGGCAGGGGCGTATGCCGACCCAACAGATCGGCCAGCAGCCCAATCAGAAACAGGCCGCCAAAGGTGATCAGAATTTGCGCCAGATTGTTTGCTTCATTCACGGCGACTCTCCTGTTTGATCCAGTACCAGGCATTGAGGCAACCCAGCGCCAGTCCCAGAATGAGAAAAGTCAGCGTCCAGGAAGCGCGGCCCGGATAGAGGCCGTCGAGCCATACGCCCAGAAAAATCCCGAGCAGAGTAGGGATGGCAACAGACCAGCCGACCAGCCCGAACATGCCCAGCCCGAACCAGGCGGTACGCTGATTTTGTTCGCGTGCGCGTTGTTTACGTGCCGCGCTCTGCCCCACCTTCTCACCGAGCGGTTTTTTCTCGTTACTGCGCTCAGGTTTCGGCTTAGCCATGAAACTTCTCCTGCAACTGGCGGAAACCGCGCAGGGTGCCGGCCTCCAGTCGCGTCAGTGCCGAGCGCGTCTTGCGTTCGTGTTCGTCGAGTTGCAGAAAATGCGCTTCGACCTGAGCCTGCAAATGCCCAAGGTCGTCACCCAGAATGGCATTCAATGTTGATACAGAAACTTCGTGCCCGCGTTTCACCAGTATGCCTTCATCAATGCCGGCAAATTTTTCCACACCTTGCCGGGTATGAAAAGAGAGAATGCCGGGCACCAGCGCGGCGACAAAATCGATGTGTCGCGGCAACAGGCAGAAGCTGCCGTTATCGGCTTCAGCGGTTATTTTGTAGACCTCCTCATCGACCAATATTTCGGTAGGCAGGAGCAGTCGCAACTGCATTGATGTCGGGTTGTCTGTTTTAGTCGCGCTCATTACCCGTCTCCGCAGTCTCATTGCGTTCGGTATCATCCTGTTGTGATACGTCCTCCTGTTTTTCCGCTCCGGCCTCATCGATGCTGCCGATCATATACAGCTCTCTCTCATTAACCTCGGCGAACTCTCCGGCCAGAATACGCTCGCAGCCATCAATGGTCTCTTTCAACGGCACAAGTTTCCCCTGCTTGCCGGTAAACTGTTCGGTGGTGAAAAAGGGCTGCGTTAAAAAGCGTTCCAGCCGACGCGCCTTGCTGACGATTTTACGGTCTTCGCTGGAAAGTTCTTCCATGCCCAGCATGGAGATGATGTCCTTGAGGTCTTCGTATTCGGCCAGGGTACTGCGCACCGTCTGGGCGACCTGATAATGCTGCTGACCGACAGTGGTTGGGGTGAGCATTTTGGAATCGGTCTGCAAGGGGTCGATGGCTGGGTAAAGCCCCTGACTGGCCCGTTTGCGCGAGAGTACGATGGAGGCCGACAGATGCGCAAAAATGTGCGTGGCGGACGGGTCGGTCATATCATCGGCGGGAACATATACCGCCTGTATCGAGGTGATGCTGCCGCTCTTTGAACTGCAAATGCGCTCTTCCAGCTCGGCCAGTTCGGTGGCCAGTGTAGGTTGATAGCCCACGCGTGAGGGAATGCGCCCCATCAGGCCGGAGACCTCGGTACCCGATTGCACGAAGCGAAAGACATTATCAATTAGTAGAAGAACGTCACGTTTGACCACGTCGCGAAAATACTCGGCCACGGTCAGGGCGGCATGGCCGACGCGAAAACGGGCGCCTGGCGGCTCGTTCATCTGGCCGTAGATCAGCACTGCTTTATCCAGTACCCCCGAGTCCTGCATGTCCCGATACATCTCCTCGGCTTCACGCATGCGCTCGCCGATGCCGCAAAACAGGCTAACCCCCTGATAACGTTTAGCCATATTATTAATCAGTTCATTAATGATTACGGTCTTGCCGACACCGGCCCCGCCAAACATGCCTGACTTTCCACCGCGCTCCAGCGGTGCCAGCAGGTCTATCGCCTTGATGCCGGTCTCAAAAATCTCATCGCCGGTGGTGCGGTCAGCCAGCGGCAACAGCGGGCGGTGAATGGGCCAGTGCTGCTGTGCGTCGATGGCCCCCTTGCCGTCGATGGCTTCGCCAAAAACGTTGAGCATTCGCCCCAGCAGAGCTTCCCCTACCGGCATTTGCATGCGACCACCGGTATCGACTACAGCCATCCCCCGGCTCAGCCGACGGCTTGAGTTCATGGCGATACAGCGTACGCTGTGCACATCCATGTGGGTCTGAACCTCCAGCACGACACGATTATCATGCCCGGTGAGCAACTGCTGATTTCGAGGCGGCAGCGGTTGAGGAAAGCGCACATCAATGACGTTGCCGCGCACCGCTATAATTTCGCCCTGCCGTTGATCCCGGTTATCGGTCTTCATCACTTAGTCCTGAACCTTATTATTATTATCCATCATTGTCGCTGAATTCATGAGTAAGAAATCCTCACAGAAAGTGATCGTTACGTCATTGATATTTTTCAATGCAGTTGTTGAGCATGTTGAGGCAGGATTAAAAATAGATCAATCAATTTAATAGCTAAAAACAAAAACGTATCAGCGAATAACGCCAAAGACGCAAAAAAAACTTTAATCAATCGTTTTTGACCTTTTCGCGTCTTTGGCGTTCTTCGCAGACTGGGTTTTTATCTGGGTTGGATGTAACAAAAAACTTATTTCGCAGATGAATGCTGTTTATGTGATTTATGGTTGCCTGAAAAAATAGTAGCGCAGATTGAAACCTCCTCACCCCAGCCCTCGCCCAGTGGGAGAGGGGCAGTGTATGCAGGCAGGCAAGTTTTGTCCGAGCATTTAAGCTTTTACTCCCAATTGCCAACTATGTTACAACCATTGACGTTTTTCAATGCGCCATAAATCCCCAGCGGGCAAAGTGAGTATTAATGAACATGTTGTTATCAATTAATGGGATAACAACCGGTAAAAAAAAGAGGGCAAAACTTGTGTTAAAGATGCTTGAGTTGTATCTGGAATACGACCAGTCTGTCTGGCTGGATTATATGGATAGAGGTTTGTTGCAGCGAGGCGATCTCAGGTTGTTGGTGACTGAGGGCGTGCGGGGCGTTACCAGCAACCCCACCATACTTCACAAAGAAATAGTGAGCAGCAACGATTACGATGATTTAATTTACGAGCTTTTGCAGGGTGATAAAGGCATGGACGATGCTGCGCTTTACGAGCAAGTTGTTATCAGTGATGTGCAGCTGGCCGCTGATGTTCTTGAGCCGGTTTATGTCAGCAGTGAAGGCGCTGATGGCTTTGTCAGTCTCGGTGTGTCGCCGCATCTGGCTTTTGATACTCATGCCACGGTTGAAGCCGCGCGGCATTTATGGCGATCGGTTAATCGTCCGAATCTGATGATCAAGGTGCCGGCGACTGAACCGGGGCTGTCAGCAATGGAAAGCCTGATTGCAGAAGGCATTAATGTTAATGCGACTCTGCTGTTTTCGGTGGATCGTTACCGGGCGGTGACCGCCGCTTATGTTCGCGGGTTGTCAAAAAACGATGCTCCTCAAAAGGTCGCTTCGGTAGCCTCCTTCTTTATCAGCGAAATGGATACAAAAATCGACAGTGCCCTGAAAGAAATCGGTACGCCGGAGGTAAGCGCTCTGAAAGGTTGCATTGCTATCGCCAACGCCAAAATGGCCTATCTGCATTTTAAAGAGGTGATCGCCTCAGACGAATTCGAAACGCAGCGACAACGTGGTGCTTCTGCACAACGGCTGCTCTGGGGTGATACCAGCATCAAAAATTTCGACTATCCAAAGCTGCATTATGTCGAGCAGTTAATCGCCCCTGCGACGGTTAATGCCATACCGCTGAAAACGCTGGAACAGTTTCAGCTTCACGGCAAATTAGATAACACTCTGGAAAACGAAGTGGGGAGGGCGCGACGCGAACTGGAAACATTAACGACATTAGGCATTGATCTGAAAAAAATGACCTGGCAACTTGAAATGGAAGGCATTAAAAAGCTTGCTGACTCTTATGATCAACTGCTTCTTGCATTGAAAGAAAAGCGCCTGACGCTCAGTCGTAATCTGGTAAATAGCTAAAAGCTGGCAGTACCAGATGAGTATGAATCTATGAGTAAAACACATGCTTCAACGCCGTCGAGAATTCTTGTTGTTCAGGGGCCCCCCGATGCCAGTGCTAACCATTTTTGTTCAGCCCTGGTCGAAGCCTACATCAAAGGCGCTCATGAGGCCGGGCATGAAGCTACTCTGCTGGTTGTTTCAAAGCTTGAGTTCCCGTTGCTGCGTAGCAAGGAGGAATGGGAGAACGACGAACCGCCGCAAGATATTCGCAAAGCACAGAGCGATATTGACCGGGCCGATCATATCGTGATTTTTTATCCCCTCTGGCTGGGATCCGTGCCAGCGCTACTGAAAGCATTCTTTGAACAGACGTTACGCCCTGGATTCGCTATTGATACCAAAAAGAACGGGAAAGGCTGGGACAAACTGCTGCACGGGAAAAGTGCACGTATTGTGATCACCATGGGCATGCCGGCACTAATTTATCGTTGGTATTTTCGAGCTCATAGCTTGAAGAGTCTGGAGCGAAATGTTCTGGGCTTTTGCGGTATAAAACCGATCAAGGAAAACTTAATTGGTATGGTCGAAGAAGAAAACGATGCCAAACATCAAAAGTGGCTGGAAAAAATGCATGCGCTGGGGCGCAAAGGTGCTTAAGGTTGAGTAAGAAATTGAAAATCCATAAATACCATTATCCGCGAAGCACGCGAATTAAATACTTGATCGACATGAAACTGTAACTTACAAATTGTAAATTCAGCCGTTTGCTAATGAAAAATAACTTTTGTTCTGTATTTTGGTGTCTTCGCGTCTTTCGCGGATATTTTTTGATTATAAAAATATGAGACAACGAACATGAATCAGGCGGAAAAAAACCTGCTCACTATCAACGGCGGCTCCTCGAGTATCAAATTTGCCCTGTATCGGATGGGTGAAGCATTGCAGTGCAGCCTGGTGGGGAAAATCGAACGCATTGGTTTAGCGGGGACACGCCTGAGCTATGAGCATGTTCTAAACGGGCAGCAGGGTGAGCAAGCTCTCGAAAAATCGGATCACACTTATGCGGTGAATTTTCTGCTCGACTGGTTGGCGCAGCAACCCGGTTTTGCTCAGGTCGTTGCGGTGGGACATCGCGTGGTCCATGGCATGAAGCACACTCATCCAGAAACAGTTTCTCCGTCACTGCTCGATGAGCTGCATCGCATCAGCGATTACGATCCGGATCATCTGCCGGGCGAGATCGAGCTGATTGAAGCATTCAGCAGACGACATGCCGAACTTGTGCAGGTCGCCTGTTTTGACACCGCTTTCCACGTCAGCATGCCGCGGGTGGCCAAACTGCTGTCGGTGCCGCGTCGCTTTGATGCGATGGGCATTCAGCGTTACGGTTTTCATGGACTCTCTTACGCCTATCTGATGCAGGAACTGGCGCGGCTTGATGAGACGGCGGCCGGACAGGGACGGGTGATTCTGGCGCACCTGGGTAATGGCGCCAGTCTGGCGGCGGTGCGTGACGGTAGCAGCATTGACACCAGTATGGGTTTCACCCCGAGCAGTGGCGTACCCATGGGAACGCGATCGGGCGATCTCGACCCCGGTCTGGCCTGGTACATAATGCAGAGCGAGCAGCTGAGTCCGGATCAGTTTAAACATCTCATTAATCACGAATCCGGACTGCTTGGTGTCTCGGAAACCAGTTCCGATATGCGCGATCTGACCGCGCATGAAAGCGATGATGAACGCGCCGCCGAAGCGGTCGAGCTGTTCTGTTATCAGGTGAAAAAATACATCGGTGCCTATGCCGCTGTCCTCAATGGATTGGATACGCTGGTATTCACCGGCGGCATCGGCGAGCACCACGGCAGCGTGCGTGCGCGTATTTGTGCAAATCTGGAATTTCTCGGTATCGAACTGGATAAACAACGCAATGAACAGAATGCAGGCGTTATTTCCTCACAGAGCAGCCGGGTAAAGGTGCGCGTTATCGCAACTGATGAGGAGCTGATGATTGCCGAATCGGTTCGCGATCTTCTGGGATTAGAAACCACCACATAAAACTGACATTTATATAGAGGATTTAACCATGTTGAAGAATGCCGCAAGCCCTAAATCTTTGAAAGAACCGTTATCACCGGAGCTGTTGAAAAAGATAGACGCCTACTGGCGCGCCGGTAATTATCTGTCGGTGGGGCAGATCTATCTGTTTGATAATCCCTTGCTGAAACAGCCCTTGAAACTGGAGCACATCAAGCCGCGCCTGCTGGGTCACTGGGGCACCACGCCGGGGCTGAATTTTATCTATGTTCACCTCAACCGCATCATCAAGGAATATGATCTGAACATTATTTATGTCACCGGCCCCGGCCACGGTGGACCGGGGCTGGTCGCCAACACCTGGCTGGAGGGCACGTATAGCGAAGTCTATCCGAACATTGCCAAAGACGAAGCGGGGATGAAAAAACTCTTCACCCAGTTCTCATTTCCCGGCGGTATTCCCAGTCACGTCGCACCGGAAACTCCAGGCTCCATTAACGAAGGTGGTGAACTGGGCTATGCGCTGTCACACGCCTATGGCGCTGCCTTCGATAATCCCGATCTGCTGGTAACGTGTGTGGTGGGTGATGGCGAGGCGGAAACCGGTCCGATGGCCACCAGCTGGCACTCCAATAAATTTCTCAACCCGGTGCATGATGGCGCAGTGCTGCCGATTTTGCATCTGAATGGCTACAAGATCGCCGGACCGACCGTGCTGGCGCGCATCCCCCGCGATGAGCTCGAAGCGCTGTTTATCGGCTATGGTTACACGCCGTATTTTGTCGAGGGGGATGATCCCGAAACCATGCATCAGCTGATGGCGGCGACGCTCGATAGCGTGGTCGCTGAGA
This sequence comes from Gammaproteobacteria bacterium, assembly GCA_024636785.1. GTDB lineage: Bacteria > Pseudomonadota > Gammaproteobacteria > SZUA-229 > SZUA-229 > LH-M37. The sequence goes on along the minus strand of JAGXGK010000017.1, from coordinate 66,322 downwards.
TCCAGACGATACAGCAGGATGCCCGCACACATGGTTTCAGCGAGCGCCCGCGCTGGCCGATGATTATTTTGCGCTCACCCAAGGGCTGGACTGGACCGGAAACCGTGGATGGTAAACAGATCGAAGGCACTTTTCACGCCCATCAGGTACCGGTCGCCAATTTCGCCAAAGACCCCAAACACCTGAAGATTCTTGAAAAGTGGATGAAGAGTTACCGGCCCGAAGAGCTATTTGATGACGCCGGTAAGCTCATCCCTGAGCTGGCCGAACTGGCACCCGAAGGAGAACGGCGCATGGGTGCAAATCTGCACGCTAATGGCGGTATGTTGCTGCGCAATCTGCGTATGCCGGATTTTCGCGACTATGCTGTCAAGGTTCCCGCTCCGGGCAAGGTTCTGGCTGAAGCGACGCGCGCGCAGGGCGAGCTCATACGCGATGTGATGAAACTTAACGCCGAAGCTCGTAACTTCCGTATTTTTAGCCCGGATGAGACCGCCTCGAATCGTTGGGGCGCACTCTTCGAAGTCACTAACCGCTGTTCCACGGCGGAAATACTGCCCGGTGATGAGAATGTCGCGAACGATGGCCGGGTCATGGAGATGCTGAGCGAACACCAGTGCCAGGGCTGGCTGGAAGGCTATCTGCTCACCGGCCGGCACGGCTTTTTCTCCTGCTATGAAGCCTTTATTCACATTGTCGATTCAATGTTCAATCAGCACGCCAAGTGGCTCGATGTAGCGCGCGATATCCCCTGGCGTCGCCCCATTGCCTCGCTTAACTATCTGCTCTCCTCCCATGTCTGGCGGCAGGATCACAACGGCTTCAGCCATCAGGACCCCGGCTTCATTGATGTGGTGGTCAACAAAAAGGCCGAGATCATCCGCGTTTATCTGCCGCCCGATGCCAACACCCTGCTGGCCATAACCGACCACTGCCTGCGTAGCCACAATGACATCAATGTGATTGTTGCCGGCAAGCAGCCGAGTCTGCAATGGCTGGATATGGATGCGGCGATAAGGCATTGCACCGCAGGTCTGGGTATCTGGAAATGGGCCAGCAATGACGAAGGTGGCGACCCTGATGTGGTTATGGCCTGCTGCGGTGACGTGCCCACGCTGGAGACACTGGCGGCGGTAAAATTGCTGCGCGAGCAGTTCCCGGAGCTTAAAATACGGGTTATTAACGTCGTCAACCTGATGGCCTTGCAGCCGCCGTCCGAACATCCACATGGACTCTCGGACAAGGACTTTGACGTGCTTTTCACTTCGGACAAGCCGATCATCTTTGCCTATCACGGCTACCCCTGGCTGATTCACCGCCTGACTTACCGGCGCACCAATCACCCCAATCTGCACGTTCGTGGCTACAAGGAGCAGGGCACCACGACGACACCTTTCGATATGACGGTGATGAATGACCTCGACCGTTTTCATCTGGCGGGTGATGTTATCGACCGGGTGCCATGCCTGGGTTCACGTGCCGCCTACGCCAAGCAGTTCCTGCGCGACAAACTTTTCGATCACAAAACCTATATCGAAAAACACGGTGAAGACATGCCGGAAATTCGGGACTGGAAATGGCAGTGAAAAGATAGTTGGCCGTTAACCGTTAACTATGTTTTAAGGGATCCGGAACATACTAATGTACCTGGATCGCGCCCGGATTTGGGTCATATTTGGTCGCGCCGATTGAGCAAAACCGTAGGCGTAGCAGGGCTACGGCGAGGATTTTGCGATTGAGGCGCGGCCAAAGATGGCCTGAAGACGGGATGCGTAATGGTATATTAGTATGTTCCGGATCCCTAAGTGGTAGAAATGGGCTTCGTTTTTGTGGTCACCTGATTTGAATGGTATGGGATATGCCCATTCATTTCAGCGATACATCTCAGTAATATAAGTTGAGCCATATTGTGTTCTGGTTTAGGCGCGACATACCGTACTCTCTCAGCCGCAGCATTTGCCCGAACTGTCGTCAGCACTGCCACTCGAGCAGCCAGCAGCAGCTCTGGCTCGCCGATGATTGTCGAGTATCGCAGGTTTCAGCTGCTACGGGGTGCGAACATGATAATGCCCATTCCCAGCAGCGTTACCGCCACGCCGACGAAATCCCACAAGTGTGGGCGAACGCCATCCACGCCCCATAGCCAAAGCAGGGCGACGGAAACATAGACCCCGCCGTAGGCCGCATAAACGCGCCCTGCATCGGAGGGATGAAGGGAAAGCAGCCAGGCGAACAGGGCGAGACTCGCTGCGGCGGGCAGCAGCACCCAGACCGGGGCGGACTTTTTCAGCCACAAGTAAGGCAGGTAGCAGCCGACAATTTCCGCGATAGCGGTAACAATAAACAACCCCAGGGTGGTAAGGACGGACATGTCAATTATCTCTCAGATTTTATGCTAATCGTGTGGCAAGTTTGCATGATACCCGGCCTGTTCCGGCAAGATTCATGTTTCAAGTTAGAAATGCCTGCCGATATATCTCGATATCGGCAGGCCATAAGTTTATGCCATCTCACCCAACTTGCCTTTTGAAAACCGGGCGAACAGCACCGGCAATACAAACAGGGTCAGGAAGGTCGAGGTTACCAGTCCACCGACGATCACGGTCGCCAACGGCCGCTGGATCTCCGAGCCCACGCCGCTGGACATCAGCATGGGAATCAGCCCCAGCGCGGCGACGATGGCGGTCATCAACACCGGCCGTAGCCGCGATACCGCACCTTCAAACACGGCTTTGCCGATATCCCGATCACCCGATTCGATGCGCAGGTTGATGGCCTCCACCAGCACCACGCCGTTGAGCACGGCCACCCCGAACAGGGTAATGAAGCCGATGGAGCTGGGCACCGACAGGTATTGCCCGGACAGGAACAGGGCGACGATGCCGCCGATCATCGCCAGCGGCAGGTTGATCAGGATCAGCAGTGCCTGGCCGACAGAATGGAAGGCGAAGTACAGCAGCAGCGCGATCAGGCCGATGGACAGCGGCACCACGATCGTCAACCGTTGCTGCGCCCGCTGCTGGTTCTCAAACTGACCGCCGATGACTATTGAATAGCCTGTTGGCAAATCCACCTTGTCAGCGATGACCTGACGGATATCAGTGACCACGCTGCCCATGTCGCGGCCCTGCACATTGGCCTGAATCACCACGCGACGCTGCACGTCATCGCGGCGCACCTGCGGTGGCCCGGAGGCGATGCTCACCTCGGCCACATCACCCAGACGTACCCAGGCACCCGAAGGCGATTGCAGGCGTAGATCGGCTATGGATTCGGGATCCTGACGGAAGCGTTCGTCGAGGCGCACGTAGATGTCGTAACGCTCGTTGCCGTTGATGATCTGGCCAGCGCTGGCACCGCCCAGGCCTTCGCTTACCAGATCCATTACGTCGCCAACCGCCAAACCGTAACGGGAAAGGGCCCGGCGATCCGGTTTCACAACGAGTTGTGATTCACCGGCAATCTGCTCCATGGCGACATCGCGTGCACCGTCGATCTGCTTGACCACCGCCTCAATCGCCTGGCCCTTTTTGGCCAGCACAGCAAGGTCAGGGCCGAACAACTTGATGGCAAGCTGCGCCTTCACCCCGGACAGCAGTTCATCCACCCGGGTGGCGATGGGCTGTGAGAAGTTGAGCAGTAGTCCCGGGTGCTGTTCCAGCTTATGTTCCATTAATGCCTGCAGCGCCTGGCGATTGTCAGCGCTGGTCCATTCCGGTACGGGTTTGAGGCCGATATAGATTTCGATATTGTTGACCGGCTCGGGATCGCCGCCAATCTCGGCACGGCCAATGCGCGAGAGCGCGTAGGTAACCTCCGGGAACTCCATCAGTATGGCTTCCAGCTTGGGGGCGACCTCAAGGGCCGTATCCAGGCTGGACGAGGGTGCCAGAGTCACCCGCAGGTTGATGGTGCCTTCTTCCAGCTCCGGCACGAACTCTGTGCCGAGGTAAGGCAGCAGTGCCAGAGCGGACAGCAGCAGGCCCGCCGCGCCGCCCAATACCCAGAGCTTGTGGGTCATGGCTCTGGTCAGGGTGTAGCGGTAAGCCTTTTCCAGCACCGCCACCACCGGACTGGTTCTGGCACGCACGCCGTGACGGAACAGATAACTCGCCAGAGCGGGCACCACGATCAGCGACACCAGCAGGGATGCGGCCATGGCGAACAGAATGCTCAGCGCCATGGGCTGGAACAGCTTGCCCTCGACGCCTTCCAGACTGAACAGCGGCGCGAACACCACCATGATGATGGTGATGGAGAAGAACACCGGCTTGGCCACTTCACGCGCCGCCTCCTGAATGCGCAGGCCGACATTGCTATCGTGCGCCACATCGTAAAAGTCCTCGTCGTCCGCTGATACCCGCGCCGCTGCCTCGGCATCGTGGCGGCGGTCAGGATGGCTCAGGTGCTTGAAGATGTTTTCCATCATCACCACGGCACCGTCCACCATCATGCCGATGGCCACCGCCAGGCCGCCGAGCGACATCAGATTGGCCGACAGGCCGTTGTAGGCCATCAGCGCCAGTGCCATGCCCACCGACAACGGGATGGAAATCAGCACCAGCAGTACGGCGCGCACATTGAGCAGGAACAGCACCAGTACGATGACGATGAAGACGAAGGCCTCGAGCAGCGCCCTGGCCACGGTATTCACGGCCTTTTCGATCAGATCTGCCTGGTCGTAAAACGCCTCGAAGCGGACACCTTCGGGCAGTGCCTGATTGATGCGCTCGATGCGCGCATTGACCCCATCGATGGTGGCCTTGGTATTGGCTCCCATGCGCTTGAGTACGATGCCGGACACCACCTCGCCCATGTTCTCCACTTTGCCGTCGGCATTCTTGCGCGTCATGGTCGCCGCGCCCTGACGGATCTCGCTACCCATCTCTACGCGAGCGACATCAGCCACGGTGATGGTGGTACCGTCCACTGTCTTCAGCGGTACCTGGCGGATCTGTTCGAGTCCCTGCTCGCCGTGATCCAGCCAGCCGGTGCCCCGGATCACCAGTTGTTCCTGACCCCGGTTCATATACCAGCCGCCGGCATTTTCATTGTTGCGCTCGAGCGCCGTCATCACCTCATCCTGGGTCAGGCCGTACGCCAGTAGCCGGGATGGATTCAGATTGACCTGGTACTGGCGCACTTCGCCGCCGAAAGAGAGCACATCGGTGACGCCCTCGGCCGGGATCAGCAGCAGCTTCACCACCCAGTCGTTGAGGCTGCGCAGGGCCATTGCGTCGATGCCCGTACCGGGCTCGGCTACCAGCAGATATTGATAGATCTGGCCCAGGCCGGAGGTGTTCGGCCCCATTGCCGGCGTGCCGACCCCTTCGGGGATCAGCTCTTTGGCGGCCTCAAGACGTTCGAACACCAGTTGCCGGGCAAAGTAGATATCCGTGCCTTCCTTGAACACCACCGTGACACCGGACAGGCCGGTCTTGGAGATGGAGCGCACTTCCTCCACATCGGGCAGGGCATACATCACCGCCTCAATGGGGTAGGTGATGAGCTGTTCCACTTCCTCGGAGGCCAGTCCCGGTGCTTCGGTATTGACCGACACCTGGACGTTGGTGACATCCGGAAAGGCATCCAGATTCAGTGTGGGTATGATGGAAATGGCCGCTGCCGTCATTGTTATGAGGGCGATAACTACCAGCAAACGGTTGCTGACCGCCCAATCGATGATTTTATTTAACATGAGTTCTCCGGGTGCTTAGTGGTTATGCGGGTCGAAACCGCCTTTGGCGATCTGCGAGGCGACAAAGAAAGCACCTTCGGTGACGATGCGCGTTCCCGGCTTGACGCCGGTGATTTCGCGTAACTGCCCAAGCGCACGGCCCAACTCAATCTCCACCGGCATGAACTCGCCCGGATGATCCTCCACAAATACCGTCCAGTCACCATCTGCACCACGCATCAGGGCAGTTTCGGGCACCGCCAGCACGGGTTTTTTGGTGCGGAAGCGGAAAAAGACCTCGGCAAACTGGCCCGGATGCAGACGGTGTTCCGGGTTATTCACCAGCAGACGCACGGTACGGGTGCGGGTGACCGGGTCGATGGTGTGCGCCTCCTGAGAGACTGAGGCCATCACGTGTACATCACCGGTCACGACTTCCACCTGCGTTCCCGCACCCAGAGTCAGCGACAAATTGGCTGGCAGGTGGGCTTCCACCCAGAGCTGCTTTTCATCTGCCAGCGCGATCAGGGGTGCGCCTGCCTCGATGCGTTGCCCCTGCTCGAAATCGTCGGTGAGCACGGCGCCATCGATTTCGGCGCGCAGTGTATATTCACCCAATGCTCTGGATTGCTGAGATGTCAGCGATTTTAGATCCGATTTCGTCAGGCCATAGGCCAACAGGGTTGCCTCGGACGCTTCAAGGGTCGTCTTGGCAGCGATATAACGCTGCTCTCCCACGGTTTTACCCCCAAGCTCCTGCACCCTTTGCCATTCGGGCCAGGCTGTGCGGTAGTCAGCCTGCGCCTGCGCCATGCTCTCGCTGAACAGGGTGACCAGCGGCTGGCCTTGCTTGACGTGATCGCCCAAAGCGACATGTCGGCGCAGCACCACCGAAGCCACTCGGGGTGATACCCGGTAACTGGTGTAGCCGTTGGAGAGGATCTCCCCCGGCGCGTAGAGCTGGTAATCAACCGGCCTTGCGTTAAGGACCTCCACCCGGATACCGGCCAGTGTCATTTGCTCAGGTTTCAGTGCTGCGGAAGCGGATTCTTCGTTAGCGTTTTCGTCCTCTTCACCAGCGTGATCTACGTGCTCCTTATCGCCATGTTCCTCGACCTCATGTTCGGCATCCGATTTGTGTTCATCATGGATTTCATCCTGCTTGTTTTGTGCTGTGGCAGGTTTGCTTTCTTCATGAGTATGTTCGGTCGCATCTGGCGACTGGGCATGGCTTGCGTAGGTAGCCGCAAGACCGGCGATAAAAATAGCAATCAGTATTTTGTTCATAGCCATCATCCAGTTCTTAATTTGTTAGTTGTGTCGCGGCCGTCAGGCGGCCCGATTGCAGCAGTACATCGGTGAGTGTGAGCCGGGTCTGTTTTTCCAGCTCGATGCCTGCCAGCAGACTCTCGGCGCGTTGATTCAATGCCAGCAGGTAATCGGTAGTGGAGAGGTCGCCGCTGCGCCACTGCCGTTCCAGCAGGTCGGCGCTGTTCTCCACCCGGCCCTGAACCAGCTTTTGCCAACGACGGTATTGTTGTTCATAGCGCTGCCAGACAGCCTGGGCAGTCTGCAAGTCGAAGCGTTGTTTGCGGTAAACCGCCTGAAAGTGAGCCTCCGCCTCCAGTGCTGCCTGCTCGGCGGCGCGGGTTTCTGCACTGAAGTTGTTGCGCACATTCAGCGGAATGGAGAGGGATAATCCCACCAGATTCTCTCCGCCATCGCGCCCGGCATTGAGTCCGACGGTGGGTTCCGCTCTGGCGGTACGCCGTGTCACCTCGGCTTCTTCCTTCAGTGATTGCCAACGGGCCTGAGCACTGGCGACAGCCGGATGTTGCAGCAGCTCCTGATCCGTCGCGGAACCTGGCTGGGTCGGCCAGAAATTCTCGGGAATGCCACCGCGCGCGGGTGTCCACTGTGGCAGCAATTCACGTGCCCTGATTTCAGCTTTCTGTAAAGTAGCTTCAACCTCGGCGACCTGCGCCAGGCGTTGCGACAGCGACAGAAAGGTGAGCTCGGCATCGATGCTGCCCAGATCGCCCGCTTTTTGACGCTTTTCTGCCAACGTTAGCAGGGTGTCGAGTTGCTCCTTTTGCGCCTGTGCAATGGTGGCGGCGCGGCTGGCAGAGCGCCACTCGACGAGTACCGAAAGCACCTCGGCGGTTTTATCCAGTACTTGCCGGCGGTACATGGCTTCGGCAGCGACTCGCATAAAACCCGCTTGCTGCTGTCTCGCGCTTCGTTTGTCCCACCAGTCGATGGTCTGCTGAATGCCGACCTGGTAGTTGTCTTCCTCGCCATTGCGTTCCAGCTCGGTGGACAGCTCCGGGTTGTGGAGCGGCTGCGCCACCGCGTCGGCGCTGGCATTGGAACCCAGCCATTGCTCGCGGGCAGCGAGCACGTCAGGGTGCTGTTTTATCTGGGATGCCAGCCAGACGTTCCAGTCGGAAGTTTGTGCGTGCGCAAGCAGGGGCAGAATAAGCACACACGCGCCTAGCAAGGCCTGTCGGGGCCAGTCGAATCGTCTCATAATGATGCTCCTGAAATTCAGCGTGCGACGGTTTGGTCGTGCACCGGATTTTGCAGTTGTCGGGGTTCATCCCGGTGAAAGGCGGCCTTTAGCTGAGGGTTCATCCGTCCGAGTTTGGCTAGTTCCGTGTCGTTATTGTTCACGGCAATCCGGCGAAAATGCCGGCGTTGGTTTACGGTTTTGACGATTTCAACTTCAGGCAAGTTGTTTTCGGCCTGAGCGGAGTTGACAAATGCGAGGCTCGGAGCGAGCGCGATAGCGATCTTTTTCATGATGTTTCACCCTAAAATAAATACCAATTGTTCGCTATAACCCATGGTTACAGCGGCTGATGACGTGCCTGTGAGGCGTGATCAGGCGATTGGAGGGCGATACAGAGAGGTGGGAATAACAGAGGTCAGATTGGCCTGATAGTCGACCAGTCTCGTTTCTGAGAAAGTAGCGAAATGTGATGAAGAGTCGAAAGGTATCATGGAGACATGGCCATGACAGCAATGGTGATAATCGTATTGAAGCTGGTCCGGTTTGTCGGGCGACTGTTTGACAAGCTGGTTATCGTTTTTCGCATCAGAAGACTGCTGCGAATGATTTATTTCCAGATACTCTGTTTCTGATTGATGAAGCTCATAAGCGTCCGCTATGGCAACCACTGATTGCAGGGCAATAAGTGCAGCCAATAAACAGCTTAGGAAATAGCGGACCATGAGAAAGGTAAAGCACCTATGATGTTAGGTTCAAAATACTAGGTTGCGTAGGCTATCAGGTTACAGAGAAGTTCCCAAGTAATTTTTTTATCGCGGATTCACTTCACAAGTGCAACTCTCGAATTGTCCACTCAGGATTGAAAGGAGTTCGCCGATACCAATGCTACGTCAGGACGTGGACGCCGGTTCGGCCTTTGCCGTATCGATTATTCTGATTTATCTGGTGCTGGTCGGTTACTACCGCTCTTTCGCCATCCCGCTAACCGTCATCGGCGTGCTGCCCGGTAACGCCATCATGGGCCAGTATTTCACCGCCACTTCGATGATCGGTATCATCGCACTCGCCGGTATCGTGGCGCGCAATTCATTATTGTTGATCGATTTTATTCTGGAATAACGGCGTAGCGGCTACTCACTCGACGCCGTCGTGCATGGAAACACCGTTGATGAACCTAATGATGGAATAAATTTGAACAACCGCAGGTTGGCCCGAAGGGTAGAGGACAGGAAGTCCGGAATAACCGCGGAGGCGCAGAGAAAATATCTTTTGCAGGATGTGCTGAGGTACGAAGCGCATCGGTGGCGAAGAAAAAATACGAGAGACTCAGAAGCCGGTAGCAGTTGATTCATATCAGTGTTGCACAAGTTATCTGAGTGTATTCTTAGTAACAGTGGTTTTGAGTGGAGGAAGTGTTAAAAATTAAAAGGGCAGGATATTTTACAAATGAGAATATTATTATTTTTAAGGGGATAGTGTAATGAAAAAAAACATTTATTTGTTGTGCGCAACGATGATGTTTAGTTCTCAGGTTCTGGCAGAGAACTGGTATGTTGATGGCGGATTAGGCTTTATTACTTTTAATGACGGCGTTGATGAAATATCGCCGACTAATATTTATATCCGGGGCGGTTATATAATCAATCCTTACATTAATGTTGGCATCGAAGCCAATGTAACGGTCAGCCCCGATCAGTTGCCGAACAGCTCGGTAGATTTAAATGTTGATGTAGGCACTCTGTATATGCGTGCGGGCGCGCCGGTCAGTGACACCGTCAGGCTCTATGGTCAATTAGGCTCAAGCACTACGACACTCACTGCAGAATATGCGGGAATAGAGGTATCTACGGATGACAGCGACTTGATGTTGGGGTTTGGCGCAGAGATTGATCTGGGCAGTGGCTCGACCTATCTGGCCGTAAACTACTCAATTTACTACGCTGATGATGGCGTTGATGTGACTGGCTTGAATGTCGGTGTCGGTGCGCGTTTCTAATCCCGATTTTTTGTTAGCCGGTAAACTAAAAGGCGGCCTCAGGGCCGCCTTTTAATTTGTTTGAACAGATGGTTTTAGGCCGAAGTCTGCCAGCTGCACTAAAGGCTCAAACAATTTTGCCGATTCACGCCTTACCCGCCAGTTGAAAACTTTGAAGTGGTAAGAGCGGCGTTCACTCGTGCAAGTTCATGCGTTCATTTAGCGTTAGTGATTGACTGTGATATTAAGCCACCTGCTTAGCCGCCATCGAAGTGACTGGCTGCATCCTGGTTTCCGGTTGCAGGGTGACGTGGTCGATGCCGTAGCGTTGTTGCAGCATATTGCGCTGATCGGCGAGGATAGTGCTCCACTGGCTAAAGTCATCAAGCACGATGTGGGCGGAGAGGGCGAGGTGGCGTGACGACAGCGACTAGATGTGCAGATCGTGCACCGACAGCGCGCCCGGCCTGCCAGCCATTTCATTGCCGATGGCGCTGAGTGACAGCCCCAGCGGCACGCCTTCCATCAGGCCGTGCAGGGCCTCACGCAGCAGGCCGATAAAGGCCACCACGGAAACTGCTTCACCTTTTACCGCCAGCGGCTGCTGCAGGCGCTCAATGGCATGGATGGCAACCACACTCACCACCGCCAGCATCGGCAGGCCATTGACCAGCGCGGCGATGAATTCGGCACGCCCCAGGCCGTAGGAGTGACGCGAACTGGGCGCGCGTTGCGCCAGCCAGGCACCGAGTGCGGCAATCAGCAGAGCACTGGTATCGGCCAGCATGTGCCCGGCATCGCTCATCAGCGCCAGCGAGTTGGCCCACCAGCCGGTGCCAGCCTCGATGACCGCGTAGACGAGCATAATGCCCGCGGCGAAATAGAGGCCGCGTTGGCCGATGGAGCCAGCAGGGTTGTGATCATGTGCGTCGTGGTTCATGCCGCCTCACTCGCACGCAGCAACATGCCGGTCAGCTCTCTGTGCCCGGTGCCACGGTGTTGTAGGCGGTACCGTACTTGCGGATGTTGATGTTCAGCATCTTCGGCGGCGCGTCCTGGCGCACGCCATGCACTTCGACGGTGACGCCGCGATAGGCGAACTGGATCATCGGCGCGATGCGTTCCATGTTTTTCAGGATGCAGGCGGCAACGGCGGCCAGCAACAGTTTAGCGGGGTTGAGCGCATCGGCCCGGCCTTGCAGGTCGGTATCAATGGTAAGTTCTGCCTCCTTGCAGTGTACGACGCTGCCATGGGCATCAATTGGCAGTAGCATTGGATTGAGGTACTAAGCCCAACAGGGTTATTCACCAATTTGTTAGGGTTCCTGCCATTACCCCAACAGCTCTTATCGCTTTTTCAGCCGGCACGCACGGCGACAAAATCGCCTTCGAACTGTGCGCAGGCAAGGCCGTTATCAATGACCTCTGCATGCAGCATGAGTCGGGCGCGGCCATGCCGCTCAAGGGTGCGTGCGAACCGCGCCCAGCGAGCGACATCATCGAACTGGCAACGCGCCAGCGCATCGCCGGTGACGGGCTGGCGGTAGTGCATAAGCCCGCGCTGGATGATGATATGGCAGGGCGGCTGTTGCGCTTGCAGTCGCAGATAGAGCAGGCTCCACGCGGCGAGGGTGGCCAGAGTATTGGCGCTGCCGCCGAACAAGGTGCCCATATGGTTGATGTTGGGTGCCAGCGGAGCGGACAGCAGGGTGCAGGTGGAATCGGCCTGTAGCACGGTGATCTGCATCGCACGGGCGAGGGGAATCTCGTGCTGGAGCACTTGGGTCAGGTCATCTGCGGTCATCGGTGATGAACGCTCAGCCGCAACACTTTCCCGAATCGTCGTCAGCACCGCCACCCGAGCAGCAACCGCTATCGCCGCCCGCCAGCCAGCCGTCGATGCTATCGCGGGAGGGAACGCCGCCGGCGTGTACCACTTTGCCGTCGATCACAACGCCGGGAGTGGACATCACACCAAAGCCCATGATCTGGGCGATATCTTCGACTTTTTCAAGCTCAATCTCGATGCCTTTGGCACTGGCCTGTTCTTCAATCATCTTCAGCGTGGTTTTGCAGTTGGCACAGCCGGTGCCGAGTACTTTGATATTTTTCATAATGTTACCTCGTCTAGTTAAATAAGATATTAGCAGCAACTCTGGCCGCTGGCGGTGGGGGTGCAGCCACAGCTCTCGCCTTCGACGGCAGGTTTGGCCTCGGCGGACTGCTCATCAAAGGCTACATCAAATTTCTGCGCGGCCTCGTCGCGGATGTGGCGGGCGATCTCGACTACCGCGTCGAGCTGGTGCTCGGGCATGCCGGCAGAACGCAGGCGCTGCAGCTGGCACTGGCCCATGGCCCGGTGATTGGAGGCGATGCCCGAGGCCAGTGAAATCATGGCGACGATGGTTGAATGGAGTTGCGGTTGTTCTTGCATAATCGTTTCCTCGTGAGAATTTGTCAGGGTGTATCTTGCCCGTGGGTCCAGAAAACAGCCGATTTGTTGGGGTTCCTGTCGTCACCCCAGCCTACGTGCTGATTTTTAATAGTGCATTACTTCGGTGTCGCCAGAGCTTCGATCAGCTCTTTGGCCGCGTCGCCGCGCAGGTTCTCGACCAGGCCGGTGAGGCCATCGGTGAGGTACTTCGCCTCGATCCCTTTAGACCTAAGATAAACCATGGCGATGGTGGCGCGGTTCTTGTGCAGACAGGCGGTGACGATGATCTTGCTCCGGTCGATTTCATCGAGGCGTTGCGGCAGCTCGTTGAGCGGAATGCTGATGGACGGGTTGACCTTCCAGATGGCGTATTCCTCCTTGAAGCGGATATCCACCAACTGAGCTTTGCCTGCATTGAGCAGCGGCATCAGCGTCTTGCTATCGATCTTCATCTCCTTGCGTGCGGCGTAGTCGAAACCGGCCAGGTAGTTGTCCAGTCCCGACTCCGCCGCGTGCAAGGGAACGGTGCTGAACATCGCCAGGGTTAGTATCATCATCGCTATCGGGTATCGCATAGAGGTCTCCTTGGGTGTAGTCATTATGAAAGCAGGTTAAAGCCCCAGCCCACCAGGGTGAAGGCCACCGCCAGCACACCGGCATACAGCGCCAGTGCCGGCCACTTGATGACTTTGCGCAGGATGATCATCTCCGGCAGGGACAGTGCGGCGATGCTCATCATGAACGCCAGCGTGGTGCCGATGGCCACGCCCTTGCCGAGCATGGCTTCGGCCACCGGGATCACCCCGGTGGCGTTGGAGTAGAGCGGGATGCCGAGCAGCACCGCGCCGGGAACTGCCAGCCAGTTGTCCTTGCCGCCGAGGTGCTCGGTAACCCAGCCCTCCGGCACATAGCCGTGAAACAGGGCGCCGACGGCGATCCCGGCGATTACCCATTTCCACAGCCGACCGACGATTTCGCGTACCTCGTTCCAGGCGTAGCGGTGGCGTCCGTGCAGCGAGGTATCGGGTTCGGGCAGATTGGCTTCGCCCATATGGATCTTCCAGACATACTCTTCCACCCAGCGCTCGGGTTTGAAACGCTCCATCACTATGCCACCGACATAGGCGACGGTGAGTCCGGCGGCGACATACATCAGGGTCAGTTCCCAGCCGAGAACACCGACGAGAATCACCACCGCCACTTCGTTGATCATGGGCGAGGCGATGAGAAAGGAGAAGGTGACGCCGAGCGGAATGCCCGCTTCGACAAAGCCGATGAACAGCGGCACCGAGGAGCAGGAGCAGAATGGCGTCACCGCGCCCAGACCCACCGCGGTGCTGCGCGCCATCCATTTGGGTTTTCCGCGCACATAATCACGTACCCGCTCCGGCGAGAGCAGCGCGCGCAGCAGTCCCATGACGTAGATGATGACTACCAGCATGAAAAAAATCTGCACCGTATCCATAACGAAAAAGTGCAGGGCGGCGCTGGCACGGGAGGCCGGATCAAGACCCAGCCAGTCAAAGACCAGCAGATTGGCGAGGGCGTTAAACATTATCAGCTCCAGTCATTGGGTTTAATGGCCGCTATGCAGATGCACATCTGCAGGGCAGCACTCTTCATAGCTGGGGATGCCCGGCTTCGATTGGTACCAGCCGACGCTGCGGTTGACCCATCTGACGACCAGCAGCATCACCGGCACCTCGATCAGTACACCCACCACGGTGGCCAGCGCCGCGCCCGACTGGAAACCGAACAGGGCGATGGCGGTGGCGACTGCCAACTCGAAGAAGTTGCTGGCGCCGATCAGCGCCGAAGGCCCGGCGATGCAATGCGGCGATTTCACCGCGCGATTGAGCAGGTAGGCCAGTCCGGAATTGAAAAATACCTGGATCAGAATCGGCACCGCCAGCAGGGCGATGATCAGCGGTTGCCGGATAATCTGCTCGCCCTGAAAGCCGAACAGCAGCACCAGTGTGGCCAGCAGCGCCAGCAGTGACAGTGGTTGCATGCGATTGAGCACGCGCTGCAAACGCAGGTAACCGTGCTCGCCGCGCAGCAGCCAGTGACGCCACAGATTGGCAATGATCAGCGGTACCACGATATAGACCAGCACCGACAGCAGCAGCGTATCCCAGGGCACGGTAATGGCGGACAGCCCCAGCAGCAAAGCCACGATGGGAGCGAAGGCGAAGACCATGATCACATCGTTGAGCGCCACCTGCGAGAGGGTGAAATGCGGCTCGCCTTTGGAGAGGTTGCTCCAGACAAACACCATGGCGGTGCAGGGTGCGGCAGCGAGAATGATCAGCCCGGCGATGTAGGAATCGATCTGTTCGGCGGGCAGCCAGTCACGGAACAGCCAGCCGATAAACAGCCAGGCCAGCAACGCCATGGAAAAGGGTTTGACCGCCCAGTTGACGAACAGGGTGACGCCAACGCCGCGCCAGTGCTGAGTCACACCCTTGAGCGCACGCAGGTCGATTTTCAGCAGCATGGGGATAATCATCAGCCACACCAGCACCGCCACCGGCAGATTGACCTGGGCGATTTCCAGTGCGCCGATGGCCTGAAAGGCAGCATTAAAAAAATGTCCCAGCGCGATGCCGACGACTATGCAGAGAAATACCCAGACCGTCAGGTAGCGCTCGAAAAATCCCATTTCAGCGCCAGCGGCTTTTTTAGCTGTGGTTTCGCATTGCGCCGACATGATTAAGCGCTCTCAGTGTTGCGTAACCGTTGCAGCAGTTCCTGTACGCGGGCTTTGACGTCATCACGCGTGGCGCGAAATTGAACCATGATTTCCTCTTCGGACCCGGTCGCTTTGGCCGGATCTTCCAGTGGCCAGTGCTCTTTTGCCGTATCGGGTGGCAGTATCGGACAATGCTCATCAGCATGGCCGCATACGGTCACGACCAGATCAGTCTGTGCCAGCATCTCATCGGTGACTTTGGTCGATTCCTGATTGGAAATATCCACGCCCGCTTCCTGCATCACCGCAATGGCGCGCGGGTTTTTACCGTGCGCCTCGATGCCCGCAGACTGAATTTCAAAAGCGGTGCCGCCATAATATTTGGCCCAGCCTTCGGCTATCTGTGAACGGCAGGAATTACCGGTGAGAGAAACAGAATATTCATTGAAAACTCCTCATCTTAATGTATGTGTTCGGAACAGGACGATATCAGGCGCAGCAGGCAACACCCGGACGGTCAGGCATCGAAGCCAGTGCGGCGCGATCCTCTGCAAAAGGCGACTCGCCGTCCACGCCCTCAGCCGTAGCGCTCAGCACCTGCTGTACCCAGTCGGGCAGGGCGTCGTGCAGCCGGTAATAAATCCACTGACCCTGACGCCGGTCATCAACCAGCCCGCCCTGACGCAACTGCGCCAGATGGCGGGAAATCATCGGTTGCGACACTCCGAGAGCATGGATCAGCTCACACACACACAGCTCACCTTCCTGCTGGAGCAGCAAAAGTGTACGCAGCCGGAGTGGATGGGTCAGAGCGGTAAAAACAGTATCAGTTGAAATAGTCATGGCGGGGAATATACGCTCAACCATATATATGGTCAAGCATATATTCAAATCTGTTTTAATCGTGGGTTTTTGTAAGAGCTAAAAATTCGCACAGACCCCGCTGTGATTATCGAGCCACAAAATCAACTCAAACTGTTGTTCAGGCATGATTTAGCGCGAACCATTTATCAATGGGATCGACAAATTCATCAGCAGCAGTGGTGTACCCGGAATCTGAATTCTCCCACAAATCATTTACATCATAGCGATACAAACAAAACGCGTACGTGTCATCGCGCACGGCACCGTAGCCGGTATTGGCAATAAACGGCTACGGGCAATGTGAATCCCTCGCTTCAATCCCCCTAAACCCGACAGTCTCCTAGAAAGTTTTGATGCGTTCGGCGACACGAAAGGCATTGGCATAGATAGTCCAGGTATAAGGCACGCTGCCCCCGGTGGGCATGAAACTACCATCGGTAATAAACAGATTCTCCACCTCATGCGCCCGGCAGTCGACGTCCAGTACAGAGCTTTTCGGGTCGTTACCGAAACGGCAGCCACCGGCCACCAGGTTAGCGGGCGGAGAACCGCTGACACTGGAGCTGATGCGTTTCGCCCCCATCTGCTTTAATACCTGCTCGGCTTTATCAGCCAGATAACGGCCGATTTTCAGATCATGTTCATGGTAACCGATGCGCACTTTCGCCACCGGCGTCTGCCAGCGGTCGCTGATACTGTTATCCAGCGACACGAAACAGTTATCGGTTGGCAGCCAGCCGTTAAAGACTTCGAAACGTAGCGTACGGTCGGTGGTAAACCAGCTTTCCAGTTTGCGTTTCAGGGGTTTCCCCCAGAGCAGCTGATCACCATCCCATTTTAGTCTATTGGCTTTACCGGTCGGGTTGGGATGGGAAAAGAGAAACTCGACGATGCCGCCTTTAACGTGGCCAGTACCGGCTTCGAGATCATCGATGGTGTACCAGTCATCCAGCGCACGATTGACGAAAGGCCCGAGCTGTTTCAGCTGCGCCAGTTTTTCCGGGTCAAACCCCTTGTAGTCAAAGTCGCCGCTACCGGAACCTCCCGCCGAGAACAGCAGGTTTTTACCTACCTGGCCGTGGTTGTTTGCCAGCCCCTGCGGAAATGCAGGGCCGGTTGAAGACAGTAACAGGCGCGAGGTCTCAATGGCCTGACAGGCGACAACGTAAACGCGGGCATCCAGCGTCTTCAGCTCATCCTGTGCATTGTAATACTCGACCCGGCTGATTTTACCTTTGGCATCATTGAGCAGGCGTGTGACCTTGCTGTGCGGACGGATCTCACAATTACCGCTGGCTACTGCACGGTCGAGCAGTGCCGCCCGCGAGCTGCCCTTGGCACCCGATGAACAGCCATAACTGCCGCAATAACCGGAATACTCGCAGCCGCGCCGCTCCCCATGTGGCTGAGACAGGATGGCGCGTGGTACCCGCAGGCTATGGTAACCGAGTTCATCGCAGGCCTTGTCGATCCAGCCTGAGACCCCATGTTCGATAGTTGGCGGATAAGGAAAATCCGCTTCGCGTGGTTCGATATTCTTGTGCGGCTCAAACTTGCCGGAGACACCGACGATGCGCTCGACCTTGTCATAATACGGCGCCAGATCCTCGTAACTGATCGGCCAGTCGGCACGGTTGGCACCGGCAATAGCGCCGAACTCTGAGAGCTGATGAAAATCCACCGGTTTCAGCCGGTGAAAAAAACCGCTCATGAAATTACTGGAGCCGCCGACACAGTTGCCGTTCCAGAAATCCCAGCCCGATTCCGAAGTTGGTGTTGCCGACCAACCGCTGCTAGCATCCTCATCCGGCTCTTCGATAACATGCTGTTCATTGCGCAGATTCGGCGTGTACACACTGCGCCGGCAGCATGCCAGTTCATCCTTATAAAAATCGTTCTCACGAAACCACGGGCCTTTCTCCAGCACCACCACTGAAAAACCGGCTTCTGCCAGGGTCAGTGCTACCGGCCCGCCGCCGGCGCCACTACCGATGATACAAATATCAAAATCTTTCATCTCAGTAACCTTAAAAAAGTTTTATCCAGCGGTGGCCGCGGAAAACCCGGCACATGCTCTAACCAGCGCCAGCCGGCTTCATCGATATTACCGCCATATACCGGATCAGTGAGCAGTGCCTCGACGATATATAACAGCAGAGTCGCCAACCAGTTCTCACCCGCGTTGCTGGTGGCGATACGGCGTAATACCTTCTCCGATTCCGTCTCATCGAGTTTGACAAATGATCTGTTAAACATCTGCATTGACATATCCTGCAACCATGCTGCACCGCGGGTGATAAATTCACGGCTCTCACTATCGAGCGTGTTATCACTGACAACAAATTTCAGATAACCCAGTGCATTGATTTCATGTGCTCCCGGCGCCTGCACTTCACTCGGAAAAAGATGCTGCTGCACTGCATCGATGACAGGCCAGGGATCGGTTTCCTGCTTACTTGCAGACGCTTTGTCGCTGTCGGCTTGGTTAACGGAAGCCGATGACGATAATGGCAATAGCGTCGCCAGGCTACCACCGGCTGCGAGCAACAAAAAGCGGCGGCGGCTCAACAACTGCTGCCGCCACTCACCCAGGCAGTCGTTTGCGCAGCCGGTTTTTATCAGCGGTCGTGGTTTACGGTTCATTAACAAAACCCCCGTTAAAAATAAAATTTTCTATTATGCTCACAAATAGAAGCTATCCGGCTTTTGCGTCAGGAAGATGGCTTCAGGTTGATGCCATTGAACTGAGCCTCCCCAGGTTTTTTAACCCGCCACCCGTAACACCAGTCCTTTCAAATAAGCGCCTTCCGGGAAGCTCAGTAGTACCGGGTGATCTGCCGTCGCGTACAGTTTATGTACAATTTGCGCATCAATGCCCGCATCTAACGCCGCTCCGGCAATGATTTTCTGAAATAGATCGTCGCTGATGCCGCCGGAGCAGGAGAAGGTGGCCAGAATTCCGCCCGGTCGCAGCAGCTTGAAACCGAGCAGGTTGATGTCCTTGTAAGCGCGCGCGGCTTTTTCAGCGAAGGCGGCGGTGGGTGCAAATTTGGGCGGGTCGAGCACAATGAGGTCGAACTTGCGATTCTGATCGCGCAGTTTGCGTAGCGCTTCGAAGACATCCTTGTCCTGCCAATCGGCACGGCCGGCATCGAACCCATTCAGCTCGACATTGCGCTGCGCCAGTTGCAGCGCTTCAGCCGAAGAATCAATCGACAGCACCGATTGCGCGCCGCCGCGCAGCGCATACAGCGAGAAGCCGCCGGTATAACAGAAACAGTTGAGCACCTCGCGCCCCTCGGCCAGCTCGCCGACCAGCGCACGGTTATCACGCTGGTCGAGATAAAAGCCGGTCTTCTGGCCTGCGGCCACATCCACCGCAATGCGAATACCGTTTTCGGTGATGCTCAGTGTTTCGGGCAATTGCCCGCGCAGGACTTCATTGCGCCGTGGCAAACCTTCCAGCTCGCGCCCGTCAGAATCCGAACGCTCATAAATGCACACCGGCTGACATAATTCCTGCAACACATCCGCGATAGTGTCGCGCCAGCGCTCCGCACCGGCACTGCCCAGTTGCAGCACCAGCACATCCGCATACTGGTCGACGATCAGGCCGGGCAGGGCATCCGACTCGCCATGAATCAGCCGCATACCGTTGCTGTGCAGATCCAGCTTGAGCGCTTTGCGCGCGGCGATAGCAGTGGCAATTTTGCGCCGGAAAAAATCCGCATCAATTTTATCCAGAGCCTGCCACGACCACACCCGCGTGATAATTTGCGACTGCGAATTGAAAGCCGCCCAGGCCAGAAAACCACCCTGCGCATCGCAGACCTGAACCGTGTCGCCACTAACAGCCTCACCTTCCAGCCGCTCTACCGCCCCCGAAAACACCCACGGATGACGCCGCAGCAGCGATTTTTCACGCCCCGCCTGCAAAAAAAGCCGCGCCCCGTCGAAATCGACTTTCGGCAGAGAGGGTGCAGTGGATGAACGCGATTTATGGTAATCGCGGCGACGTGCAGGGGAGGTGTGGCGTTTCTGGTTCATGGGGTATTTTAATCGAAATGGTTAATTGGGATGCTTATGTTCTAGACATCTAGAACCCTGACAAATCAGGGTCTTTTGTAAATTCTTTTGTTCTGATTCGTAGTTCTTCTCTCTAATTAATAAACATTGGCTCATTACCTGCGTTGTCATACATAGCAGATGCATCTACCACATTATGATAATAATGCTCATAATTTCTTACCCCCGCCACTATCTAACATAATTATAAGGGTGAATAATTATTTGGTGGCGAAACCGGCTAAGTCAGATACCAGTTTCTGTACTTCGTTATCTATTGTATTGAGAGGCTAGTGGCCGGAATAGCCGGTTAGGCAACGCATTTATTGCTTTCTCTGTGCCAACTCAGTTACTTTTTAAAAGCAATAGATATGTTGCTATTGGTGAAATAAGAAGCTAATATGTTGCTATCCAGAAATAAGCAACATATATGATGACATTATGACTTCTTTACTTCAACAGATCAAAAAACGGCGTCTAGTGCTCGGGCTTAAGCAAAGTGATATGCGCCTGCGTGTCGGTGTTTCGAGACAACAATATCAAAGGCTGGAGGCGAAGGGGAATCCCAGGCTGGATACCGTGGAACTGATTGCAAAGGGCCTCAATAGTGAAATCATGCTCATTCCTAAAGAAAAACTGAGTGCAGTTCTGGCAGTTCTTGAAAACGAGGAGCCTTCAGCACGAGCTACCAAATCGGCAGGGGAGGTCAAAGATACTAAAGCTTTATCGGATGACCCGTGGCAAGGTCTACTTGGGGATGAGCTATGACAGTCGGCCGAGAAGATGAAATCAATGTTCTTAGGCTGACATTGCACGGGTACCTGGTGGGTTATCTGGCAGGATTTCAC
This sequence comes from Gammaproteobacteria bacterium, assembly GCA_024636785.1. Lineage (GTDB taxonomy): Bacteria > Pseudomonadota > Gammaproteobacteria > SZUA-229 > SZUA-229 > LH-M37. The sequence goes on along the minus strand of JAGXGK010000017.1, from coordinate 45,255 downwards.
AGTGGGCGGAATGTATTGAGTTTTGCGGACGATTACAGGAAAGATGCCGCTCGCCCAACATTCAGTTTGACCACTCATCCCCGCTTTCCACGAGCAGATAAGCTGATGGCAGCACCTTGGGTCAGGAACCAGCGGCTGCATCCCTCGTTATCCAATCTATTGCCGGAGGGTTCTCTCAGGGAATTAATTGCGCAGGGTCTTAAAGTCCATGTCGATAGCGAATTTCATATTCTGTCCTATCTTGGGCAAGATTTACCTGGAGCGTTGATCGCTGAGGCCATGGAGCCGGAGGATGTGCCCGACAGTATTCTTTCAACCCATGGAAAAGCCAAAGCGGTCAAGTTCGATAAAGTTGCTCAGGAGAATAAATTTTCTTTGGCCGGCGTGCAGATGAAGTTTTCCATGAAGGAAAAAGAGGGTCGTTACAATTTATCCAAAGGTGATGAGCTCGGTGACTGGATTATCAAAACACCCTCTACAAAACATAAAGATGTACCCGTAAACGAATATACTGCCATGATGCTCGCTTCATTGATCGGAGTCGAGATACCTGAAATTAAGCTGGTGGAGCTGGAGAAGCTGGACAACCTGCCACAAATTAATCTTCCTGATGAGAAGTTGGCATTTGCCATCAAAAGATTTGATCGGGCAGAAGATCAACGAATACACATGGAAGACTTTGCGCAGGTTCTAGTGAAATACCCACATGATAAATATAACTCTGCCAGCTACGAGCAGATTGCCAGAATACTCTATCAATATTCTGGCGATGGTCTTATGGACGCTCAGCAATTCGCACGACGTCTTCTTGCCAATATTCTTCTGGCGAATGGTGATGCACATTTAAAGAACTGGAGTCTGATTTATCCTGATCAGATTACGCCAAGACTATCTCCGGCATACGATATAGTAACAACGAGCGTTTATATCGACGGCGAACAAAATTATGCGCTGAATCTCGGACGCACTCATGCATGGTATGAAGCGTCATACGCCAACTTTGAATACTGGGCAAAAAAATCTGACATGCCGTGGCGTGCATTAAAGCCTCATCTTGATGATGCAATGGACAAAGCAAGAAGCCTTTGGCCTGCAGCTCTAAAAAACCTGCCAATAAATCAGGAGCACCAGAAAAAACTTATTGAACATTGGAGTAAATTACATAAGGATTTCAATATTAAATAGCTGGTAGATACCATCACCCTTGCACAATCACAAATAAAAAAGGGCTACCTTTCGGCAACCCTTCGTTATTTGGTGGAGGCGGCGGGGATCGAACCCGCGTCCGCAAGCACTCCGCCATCGGCTCTACATGCTTATCCCGTTCTTTAGTTTAGCCAGCAGCTACCCAACGGGCGGGGAAGACTGATGGCGATTCCGGATAGGTTTTAACGAATCCACACCGGAAATGCTTCATCGCGATCTTATATGAGTCGACCCCGGTTATCTGAGCGTATAAGCACACATCAGGCCGAGGGCTTTACGCAGGAGTTTAAGCTGCTAAAGCGTAGTTGTCGTCGTTGGCAACTATATTTTTTGTGACTGGATTTAAGAGGAAATTCACACCTCTGCATGCACCTCAGGTTTTGCTACCCACGTCGAAGCCATGTCGCCCCCGTGTTCTGTACCTGAACTGTCGTTCTTTAATAGAGCTGGTCAAGGCTCTGGCGCGATTATACGCCTTGAATGAATCAGCTGCACGTTCGATATCACTGTTTATAGTTTAATCTAACGCTGCTTTGCTTTATCATTCCGTCTTTGCTTACACTTACTTATATAAAGGCATCATGCTGCATTTTCAAGGGTCACCCGCACTTTCCGATTTCCGTCTAAATAAACTTCTGGATGAGCTAAAAGCTCAGGTTCCGGCGGTTTCCGGGCTTGCTTCGCACTATGTGCATTTTGCCGATGTTTCTGAGACGCTGAATGAGGATGAAAGTTCCATTCTGGCGAAGCTGCTGCAATATGGTCCCAGCATCAAGGATGTTGAGTGCGAGGGCACTCTGTTTCTGGTGACGCCGCGTGCAGGCACGATTTCGCCGTGGTCGTCGAAAGCTACCGATATTGCCCATAACTGTAATCTAAACAAGATCTTGCGGCTGGAACGCGGCATCTCCTATGTGCTGGCCTGTGATGCCGGTTATACGCTGTCAGAGGCCGACAGAGCCGCGATTGATAACTGCCTGCATGACCGGATGACTGAATCGGTGCTGCACGATTACGACGAAGCCGAGGCTTTGTTCACGCATATGTCGCCGCTGCCGGGCAGCAGTGTCGATATTCTCGGTGGCGGCATCGAGGCGCTGCGTAGCGCCAATACCGAGCTGGGGCTGGCGCTGTCGGATGATGAAATCGATTATCTGGTCGATTTTTATACCTCAATCAAGCGCAATCCGGTCGATGCCGAGCTGATGATGTTCGCCCAGGCCAACTCGGAGCATTGTCGCCACAAGATTTTTAACGCCGACTGGGTCATCGACGGCGAGACCCGCGATCGGTCGCTGTTCAGCATGATTCGCAACACCTACGAACTGCACCCTCAGGGTGTGCTCAGTGCCTATCACGACAACTCGGCGGTGATGGCCTCGCACACTGCGCCGCGTTTTATGGTCGATGTCGAAAGCAAGCAGTACGGTTATACAAAAGAACACATCGCCATTTTGATGAAAGTGGAAACCCATAACCATCCCACCGCGATTTCGCCGTTCCCCGGTGCGGCCACTGGCGCGGGCGGGGAGATTCGCGACGAGGGTGCGACCGGCCGCGGTTCCAAACCCAAAGTCGGCCTGAGCGGTTTTTCGGTGTCGAATCTGAAAATTCCGGGCTTTGCCCAGTCCTGGGAAGCCGATAACGGCAAACCCAATCGTATCGTTTCGGCGCTGGATATCATGCTGGAAGGCCCGATTGGTTCGGCGGCGTTTAATAACGAGTTTGGCCGACCCAATATCGCCGGTTATTTCCGCACCTTTGAGGAAAAAGTGCCCGGCGCTGAAGGTGATGAGATACGCGGTTACCACAAGCCGATTATGCTGGCGGGCGGTTACGGCAACATTCGCGAGCAGCACGTGGAAAAATTGTCGCTTCCTGTGGGCACACCGATAATCGTACTCGGCGGCCCGGCGATGCTGATCGGTCTGGGCGGCGGCGCGGCTTCTTCCATGGCCAGCGGCACCAGCGCGGAGAATCTCGATTTCGCCTCGGTGCAGCGCGGCAATCCTGAAATGGAACGCCGTTGTCAGGAGGTGATCGACAGCTGCTGGATGCAGGGCGATAACAATCCGATTCTTTCGATTCATGATGTCGGCGCGGGTGGCCTGTCCAACGCCTTACCGGAGCTGGTTCACGATGGCGGCCGCGGTGCCGAATTCGAGCTGCGTGAAATTCACAATGACGAGCCGGGCATGACGCCAATGCAGATCTGGTGCAACGAATCGCAGGAGCGTTATACCATCGCCATCGACCCTGCCAAACTTGATGATTTCATCACCCTGTGCGAACGCGAGCGTTGCCCATATGCGGTACTCGGCAAGACCACTGAAGCGCTGGATTTGCGCGTGCATGACAATCATTTTGATAACTATCCGGTGGACATGCCGCTGGATGTGTTGCTTGGCAAACCGCCCAAAATGCTGCGCGATGTTAAAACTGTGCGCATCAACCAGAAAGCGTTCGAGACCCGCGACATTGATATCAACGAAGCGGCATTTAACGTACTGTGCCTGCCTTCGGTGGCCAGTAAATCGTTTCTGATTACCATTGGTGATCGCAGTATTACCGGCATGGTTACGCGCGACCAGATGGTCGGCCCGTGGCAGATGCCGGTGGCGGATGTGGCGGTGACCACCTCTTCATTTGAAGATTATGTCGGTGAAGCCATGGCCATGGGTGAACGCACGCCAGTGGCGCTGCTGGATGCACCGGCCTCCGGTCGCATGGCGATTGCCGAAGCCATTACCAACATTATGGCCGCGCCGATCGAAAATCTTTCCGACATCAAGCTTTCCGCCAACTGGATGGCACCGGCCGGGCATCCCGGTGAGGATGCGCGTCTGTACGAAACCGTGAAAACCGTGGGCATGGATATCTGTCCCAAACTGGGTTTAACCATTCCGGTCGGTAAGGATTCCATGTCGATGAAAACTGTCTGGGAAGAGGCGGGTGAGCAGCGCGCTGTCACCGCGCCGCTGTCATTAATCATTACCGCATTTTCAACCGTAACCGATGTGCGCAAAACCTTAACGCCGCAGCTGGTCACTGACGCGGGTGACAGCGAACTGATTCTGATCGATCTGGGTAACGGCAAAAACCGTCTGGGCGCTTCCGCGCTGGCGCAAACCTGCAAACAGATTGGCGATGTGCCGCCCGATCTCGACGACACTGAACAGTTCAAACTGTTCTTCGCGGTTATTCAACGACTGAATGATGAAGATAAATTGCTGGCCTGGCACGACCGCTCTGACGGCGGCCTGTTTGCCTGCCTGTCTGAAATGGCGTTCGCCGGTCACTGCGGGCTGGATATTAAACTCGATGCGTTGGCCGACGATAACATTGCAACCCTGTTCAACGAAGAACTCGGCGGCGTGATTCAGGTCACCAGTGAAAACCTTGCTGAAGTGGAAGCGCTACTGGAAAGCTACGGGCTAAAAGTATGCAGCCATCGCATCGGTACGATTTCAACGGACGGCAGTATTCGTTTCAGCCGCAATAATAAAACCGTGTTCGCATCCGATTTAATCACCTTGCAGAAAGCCTGGAGTGAAACCAGTTACCGGATTCAGTCGATTCGCGACAATTCCGATTGCGCGCAGCAGGAATTTGACGGTATCAGTATTGAGGATGCCGGCATCAATGTCTTGCTTACCTTTGACGCCAATGAGAATGTCGCAGCGCCGATGATAAACAGCGGCGCACGTCCGAAAATTGCAGTGCTGCGCGAGCAGGGCGTCAATGGCCAGATCGAAATGGCGGCCGCGTTTGACCGCGCCGGTTTCGATGCCATTGATGTGCACATGAGCGACATCATCAATAAAAATTTAAGCCTTGATGATTTCAAGGGACTGGTCGCCTGCGGTGGTTTCTCCTACGGTGACGTGCTCGGTGCCGGTGAAGGCTGGGCCAAAACCATTCTGTTCAACGCCCGCGCTCGCGATGTCTTCAGCGAATATTTTAATCGTGAAGACACCTTCAGTCTGGGTGTGTGCAATGGCTGCCAGATGATGGCGAATATCAAGGAGCTGATCCCCGGCGCTGAACACTGGCCGCATTTCGTGCGCAATCAGTCCGAGCAGTTTGAAGGCCGTTTCAGCCTGGTCGAAGTAATGCAGTCGCCTTCGATTCTGCTGGCCGGCATGGCCGGTTCGCGCATGCCGATAGCCGTTGCCCACGGCGAAGGTCTGGCGGAATATGAGTCGATAGAGCAACGCAAACAGGCACAGGCGATGCTGCGTTATGTCGATCACAATGGCGCCGCTACCGAACAGTATCCGCTCAACCCGAACGGTTCCCCCGAAGGCCTGACCGGGTTCACTACGAATGATGGCCGCGTTTCCATCATGATGCCGCACCCCGAACGTGTCTTCCGCAGCGTGCAGAATTCGTGGCACCCGGCAGAGTGGGATGAAGATTCACCGTGGATGCGCATGTTCAGAAATGCACGGATCTGGGTGGGTTAGTTAACAGGGTGGGTGCAGCGATTGTGTCCACGCCGATGAAATAATTATAAAAATTTCCAGGGATGGAATGGACTAATCTGCCTGACCATTATCCAGTGTTAGCTTCATCTTCGTAGAACCAATCCAATTTGCTATTGTCTCTTCATAAACAGCAGGAGACAGTATGTCCATAATCATAAAAAGCACTTCTGACATAAAGTCATCAGACATCACCTCTAAATCGGTTTATATGGATCGGCGTCGATTTATGCAGCAGGCTTTTGCCAGTAGTCTGCTGCTGGCGGCTGATGCTATGTTGCCGGTATGGGCGAAGCGCTGGCCGGATCCGGCGCAGGCTCCGTTTAGAGCCGACGATAAGTTGACCTCTTTTGAAGACATCACCAGCTATAACAATTTTTACGAGTTGGGCACCAGTAAAACAGATCCTGTTAAAAATGCGGCTGCATTCAATCCCCGACCATGGAGTATTGCAGTGGAAGGGGAGTGTGACAAACCGGGCGTTTTTGATCTGGAAGATTTCATCAAACCTTACGCCTTGCAGGAGTATATTTATCGACTGCGCTGCGTCGAAGGCTGGTCGATGGTGATTCCGTGGGTGGGTTTTTCGCTGGCGGAGATGCTGAAAACCTTTGAGCCTAATTCGAAAGCTAAATATGTTGAATTCACTACTTTGCTGGATAAGTCGCGTTTTCCCGGCCAGTCACGACGGGTGCTCAACTGGCCGTATGTGGAAGGTTTGCGCATTGATGAAGCGATGAACCCGCTGCCCATTATGGCGGTGGGTTTGTACGGGGACATCCTACCCAACCAGAACGGTGCGCCGATTCGTCTGGTGGTGCCGTGGAAATACGGCTTCAAAAGCATTAAATCTATTGTCAAAATTCGCTTTAGCGAAACCCGCCCCAAAACCACCTGGAATGAACTTGCGCCTGATGAATACGGTTTTTATGCCAATGTCAATCCTGAAGTCGATCATCCGCGCTGGAGCCAGAAGACCGAACGCCGCATTGGCGATGCGTTCTGGAAGCCCAAGCAAAAAACAGCAATGTTTAATGGTTATGGTGAGCAAGTGGCGCAGCTTTATACCGGCATGGATCTAACTAAAAACTTTTAAGAAAGTTGTCAGTTATTAGTTTGCAGTTGGCAGAAAAAACAAAAATTCTTAATCACCCGCTAATCATTTGATGCTAGTAATCTCCGATAAGACAGTTCGATTAGTGCTCAAGCCTGCCGTATTCATCGCCTGTCTGTTGCCGCTGATGTTGCTGGTGGTGGGCTTGATTAATGACACGCTGGGTGCAAACCCGGTCGAGGCTATGACGCACGTAACCGGTGAGTGGACGCTGCGTTTTCTGCTGATTACTTTATTGGTAACTCCCGCTCGCCAAATTCTGAAGTTAACCTGGCTGATAAAATTCAGGCGCATGCTCGGACTGTTTGCTTTCTTTTATGCGACGCTGCATTTTATTACTTACATCTGGTTTGAGCAGTATTTTGACTGGGCGGAGATTGTTAAGGATATTATCGAGCGTCCCTATATTACGGTCGGTTTTTCTGCATTTGTGATGTTGATTCCGCTGGCGCTAACGTCTAATAAAATGATGATACGGAGGCTTAAAAAGAACTGGGTGAAATTACATAAACTTATTTATGTAATTGCTGTGCTGGGGGTGCTGCACTTTATCTGGCTGGTGAAGGCGGATTATCTCCAGCCATTCATTTACGGTGTGATTTTACTGGTTTTACTTTCTTATCGGGCCTATCAGCAAAGAAAGCCGGCAACGCCTGCCGAGGGCAGGCGTTGCCGGAGATCATCTAGCTAATAATCTTGCCCCGGTAATCAGCAATGCCGGGGTTGTCCGCTACGCCCACCAGTGTAGGGTAATTGATCTTATCAAGACGAAGCACATGATCTTTGCCTTTGTTGGCAAGGAGATAATCGTGCACTATATCCCACATCAGGCGACCATCCGGAGTACGGTTGACTACCGCCCAGCCGGTGACAGAATAAGTTTTATCATCCTCCAACGCTTCACCATTATCGAGTCTGATATTAGTAACGCGTTCATTCAGTTTTTTGGTGGGATCGATTGTGTAATCAAGCCCGCCAACGCGAACCATGTCACCGCCGGATTGTAAATACGGATCCGGATCAAACAGGTTATCTGCAACCATTTCGAGAACGCTGTGGATTTCAGAGCCTTTCATTTCAGAAACATAGGTCTCGCCGTAGGTGATGGCGCATTGTGTCATCACGTCTTCCATGGTGATCCAGTCGCCTTCGAGGGTGGTGGTGCCCCAGCGTACACCGGCCGACATGGCTATATCCGCTTTGTATTCCCAGCGTAGGGCGTTACACAATACCTGATCCCAGGTACCCATGAAATTGCCGCGACGGTAGAGTGTGCGATCGGCAATGGCCAGCTTTTCATCAAGAATTTCCTTGAAGGTTTGTCCTAGACGAATCTCATTATAAAAAAGAGCATTGACGCGACTTTCAACAATGTTCTCGTCGTATTTCTGATTACGCATCTGGTCGATATAAGCCTGCATTTCTTTGTCGGCGGCCAGTGCATCTTCAAAAACAGGTAGCATTTGATAATGCATGTCTTTGACTTCGCCATCCTGAATATCAAAATCCATAACGCCTATAAACTTGCCATTTGAACCGGCATTCGTCACCCAGCAGGTATTGCCGTTAACGTTTTTAACTTTGAGTGGTTGAGGAATGCCGTCGTGAGTGTGACCACCAAAGACAGCGTTCAGACCGGGCACGCGTTCAGCCATTTTTATGTCCACATCCATACCATTGTGTGAAAGCAGAACGATGGCATCAGGTTTTTCATCTTCACGAATTTCTTTAACCAGTTTAATCATGTCGTCTTCACGCAAACCAAAAGACCAGTCCGGGAAAAACTCACTCGGGTGTGCATTGGTGGTACGCGGGAAGGCCTGGCCGATGACAGCGATGCGTGCACCACCGACATTTTTGATGACGTAGGGTCTAAAGGCGTGACCTGAATTTTCATCGTAGAGACCGGTGCCATCATAGCGTTCGACCATATCCGCATAATCGCCCATGAACAGGGAAGCCTCTTTGACTCTGACGTTCTGGCCGATGAAGTCGCCTTTGAAAAGAGCAACATTGCTAAGCACTTCGTTTTCTTTGTAGGTGAATTCCCAATGGCCGACCATCACGTCGACACCGAGAATGTTAGAGGCTTCGACCATGTCAACGCCTCGCGTCCACAGTGAGGTGCCGGAACCCTGCCACAGATCACCACCATCCAGAGTCAAGGTGTTGCTTCGATCACCGGCTTCTTCGCGCAAACTATTGAGCAGGGTTTTAATGTGTGCAAAACCGCCCATGCGGCCATATTTTTCCGCACCTTTTTCAAAATCAAGATAGGTGTAGGCGTAGGACTCAGGTGTTCCCGGTTTAAACTTCATCTCTTGCAGGAATTTCTTGCCGACGATATGAGGAGGGCGGCCATAGGCATCGCCCACGCCGAGGTTGACATTGGGTTCGCGGAAATAAACCGGATTAAGTTGCCCATGCACATCGGTAATGTGTAAAAGTCGCACGTTGCCTCTCATCGGCACCTTGTAAAAGTCTTCGCTGATAGCGGGCATGCTGCCCTCTCTGGAGCAGCCATAAAGCATTGGCATTGAACCTGCCACGCTAGTAATGCCCAGTAGTTTTAGAAAATCTCGGCGATTAAGCTTCGACATGGCAACGTCTCCTGATGTTTTAGATGGTTTTGTGGTTTTATTAGTATTAGAATCATTTCGGATCGAATATCGACGCATATTAGTGCAATAATGTTTTGTGCACAATTTAAAACCTAACTATAGACGCATCACCTTGCATTATATTCCCAAATTATTCGTGGTTTTCTGCCTGTTCGCCATGGGCGCTAATTTGTCACTGGCCGATGTGGTAAAGCCGGCGCTGATTGAAATCAATACTCATTCTAATGGCAAGGTTAATATTGAAATTCGCGCCAGTATCGAAGCGCTGCTAACCGGCATCAATGCAGAGTACAAAAATACCCAGGATGCGCCTACTGCGGATGAATATGATGCCTTGCGAAAGATGCCGCCGGCTGAGCTTGAATCACAGTTTGTTTTGTTCCATCAGGAGATGCTCGACAGCCTATTTCTCAGGACGGATATCGGGGAAGTGGTGCTGGCGATTGATTCGGTCAGCATCCCCGAACCCGGCTACACCAAGGTGCCGCGCACCAGCATCATTGAATTAAGCGGTCGCATCCTGCCGGAAGCACGAAACCTGCAATGGTATTATCCTGCACGTTTTGGTGATAATGCCGTGCGCGTCCGGCAGATTGATGAGGCTAATGAAAAGTGGCACTGGTCCGAATGGCAGTGGTTGCGTAATGACAAGGTGAGCGAGGCGTTTTCACTGGAGGAGGTGTTCGCCCAGCGACCGCTCAGTGAAGTCATCAGCTCTTATATAGCGATTGGTTTTGAGCATATTATTCCCAAAGGCGCGGATCATTTACTCTTTATATTGGGCATTTTTCTTCTGAGCGTAAAACTGCGGCCGCTATTGTGGCAGGTAACCATGTTTACCCTGGCGCACACCATTACTCTGGGGCTGTCGATGAATGGTGTTATCAGTCTGCCGGCAAATATCGTTGAGCCCTTAATTGCGTTGTCTATTGCCTACATTGGTTTTGAAAATATTTTTCATAAATCACTGCACCGCAGTCGTCTGATTCTGGTTTTTGTTTTTGGCTTATTGCATGGTCTGGGGTTTGCCGGGGTGCTGGCGGATTTCGGCATGCCCAAAGATGATTTTGCGGTCGCGCTGATCAGTTTTAATGTCGGCGTGGAGCTGGCACAACTTACGGTGATTGCCCTGGCTTTTGCTGCGGTGGGTTTCTGGTTCCGTCATAAGCAATGGTATCGCAAGGTGATTATCATCCCCGGCTCGGCGATGATTTCCATCACCGGTCTGTTATGGACGATCCAGCGCATTTAATAATCGAGTTATTTGTAGATGGCTTGTTGATATAACCGTTTTATCCTATTACTATATTCAAACAGTCACGTTATTCACGGATGAGTCTAATGAAAATAAACCGCCGCTTCCAACTCCTTTCCGCTTTTGGTGTGCTGCTATTTTCAGCCCATATCCCTGCCCAGCCTGTTGATCCGGCGGTTGATCTCAGTCGCGCCGAATCTTACTCTGACAGTCACGGCAGCGAAGTAAGGTTTCCGCAGGGTGGTGTTTCCTTTGCCGATGAAGTGATTCTTTACCGCCCCGGTAATCCGGCACCGCTTAAAGCCAGACACAGAGATCCCTCAAATGCCCTGTCTGTCCCCGATTACGATCGTCGAACCGGTAATGGTTATGTGAGTCTGGGCTGTGGAGGCATACTGGTGGTTAAATTCAATGACAATGCACTGGTCGACATTGATGGTCCGGATCTGCATATTTTTGAGGTAGGCACTGCCATTGAACCCACCCAGCTTGAAATTTCCCCCGACAACAAGCAGTGGATTATGATCGGTGAAGTCAGCGGCGGTCGCGCTGACATTGATATCAGCAATTACACACAGCAATTTAATCTGTTTCGTTATCTCCGCCTGACTGATCTGAAGCAGCATTGCGGCCCCGGTTCACCGGGTTCGGATATCGATGCGATTGGCGCCATCGGTTCCGCCTTGCAACTGACGCTCGATAGCGGGGTTATTTTTGGTTTTAATCAGAGCCTGTTGACGACGGCAGCAAGAACAAAACTGGATGAGGTGATTGCACAGATACAGTCTTATCCCAGCGCAAAAATTACCGTCGCCGGTCATACCGATAATCAGGGCGCGAATGACTACAACATGCGGCTTTCCCTGCAACGGGCACAGGCGGTCAGTGACTATATTTCCCGGCATTTGAGCCGGTCCCGAGCCGCTATTGAGGCGATTGGTTATGGTGAGAAGTCGCCCATTGCCGACAATGACAGTGAAAGCGGGCGGCAAAAAAATCGACGCGTTGAAATTATTGTGATGCCGGTATCCGGGCCAACCCGCTAAGCGGTACAAACCGCATTTTCGCACCCGATAGTTTTGCCTGTCAGCAGGTTTGCATAGCATTCTCTGAGCTTTCCTGATTAAATCCGCGCATGTTTTTATCCAAAGAAATCTTTATTGGCCTGCGTTACACCCGCGCCAAACGCAAAAATCATTTTGTGTCTTTCATTGCCTTCATTTCCATGGCGGGCGTGGCGCTGGGCGTGTTTTCATTGATAGTGGTGTTATCGGTGATGAACGGTTTTGGCAATGAGTTGCGCAATCGCACCCTGAGCATGACCTCGCATGCCACCGTTACCGGTTTCAATGGCACGGTCTCCGAATGGCCGAGTATTGCGGAGCAGGCGAAACAGCAACCGGGAGTCGTGGCAACGGCGCCTTATATTCAGAAAGAGGTCATGCTCACCAACGGCAAGCGTGTCAGCGGCTCGCTCGCACGCGGTGTTGAGCCAATGCTCGAAAAGGATGTCTCAACCATTGCCGAGAACATGGTTTCGGGCCGCCTCAGTGACCTGAAGGCTGGCGAATTCGGCATTGTTCTGGGCAGTGAACTGGCCAACTCACTCGGCGTTTATGAAGGCGATCGCATTACCCTCATTACCCCTCAGGCCATGGTCACCGCCATCGGCGTGATGCCTCGTTTGAGGCGGCTTGAAGTGGTGGGAGTGTTCGAAGTGGGTATGCACCAGTTCGATAGTGCCATGTCCTATATGCATATTGAAGATGCGAGCAGAATTTTTGACCTGGGTGATCGGGTAAACGGCGTGCGCCTGAAACTGGCTGATCTGTTTCAGGCCCCTGCCATTGCGCGAAATCTGGGTAATGTCTTTGGTGAGGAGTACTGGGTTCGCGACTGGACGCAGCAGCACAGCAACTTCTTCAGAGCGCTTAAAACCGAAAAAACCGTGATGTTCATTATTCTGCTGATGGTGGTGGCCGTCGCCGCACTCAACATTGTCTCGACCCTGATGATGTCTGTGAATGATAAGGAGTCGGACATCGCCATTCTGCGGGCACTGGGCATTACACCGGGCAGCATTATGGCCATTTTCATGATTCAGGGCGCGGTGATCGGCCTGTTCGGCACTATTGTCGGCGTCGCGCTGGGCGTGCCGACGGCGCTGAATGTCTTTGAGATTGTGAGCTGGTTCGAACAGATCTTCAATGCTGACTTCCTGCCTTCGGATGTGTACTACATCAGCGATATCGTAGCCGATGTCAGAGCCAGTGAAGTCATCACTTATGCACTTGCCGCGTTCCTGATTACCATCGCCGCGACCCTCTACCCAGCCTGGCGCGCATCAAAAACCTTACCTGCGGAGGCACTGCGTTATGAATAGTTTCAGTCTCGAAGCGGTTGCCCTGGGCAAGGCCTATCAGGAGGGCAGTGGTGATGCCCTGCATGTACTGACAGACATCAATCTGCATCTGCATCAGGGTGAAACCGTTGCCATTATCGGTTCATCCGGCTCGGGTAAAACCACCTTGCTGAACACGCTCGGCGGGCTGGATGAGCCGACTACCGGTAAGGTACTGCTGAACGGTGATGACATCGCCGGTCACCGCGAGAAAACCCGCTGCCTCATCCGCAACAGGCACCTGGGTTTTATCTATCAGTTTCATCACCTGCTGCCCGAATTTACCGCGCTGGAAAATGTCGCTATGCCTCTGCTGATTGCAGGCGAATCACCTGAAGCAGCCAGCCGGCAAGCTGAGGCCATTTTGGACGAGGTAGGCCTGTCGCATCGTTTGCAACATAAGCCCGGGGAGCTCTCAGGCGGTGAGCGCCAGCGGGCTGCAATTGCGCGAGCACTTATTCATAGTCCCGATTGTGTACTGGCTGACGAACCCACCGGTAACCTGGATCGCAAAAATGCTGAACAGGCCATTGAGCTCATTATTAATCTCAACAAAAGCTATAAAACCGCACTGATTATCGTCACCCATGACCTGAGCATCGCCGAACGTATGGAGCGTATTTATACGCTGGAAGACGGTATTCTGGCACCGCAAGAACCACACTCAAGGGCTTAAACCTTGACCCGATAGTGGTTTGCACTGATAATTCACAGCTAGCACTCGTCACCGATGAGTGCTAGTTATTGTCCTGAATTGTTGAGCATGGTATGTCCGTAAGTCCCCAAATATTGAGTGATCGAGCAGCGGCGCTGCTGAAAAATCTGGTTGATAGTTATATCAGCGACGGCCAGCCTGTGGGCTCGAAGCAGCTAGCCGATCTTGCCGGTCTGGACATCTGTACGGCCACTATCCGCAATGTCATGTCCGATCTGGAAAAAAAAGGACTGGTTAAAGCGCCGCACACCTCGTCTGGAAAAATCCCCACCGAACAGGGGCTGCGTATGTTCGTGGATACCATGCTCGAAGTACAGCCGCTGAAAAAGCAGCTGTTCAGCAAGCTCAAGCAGCAATTGCATCCGGATCAGGACAAAACAACACTCATCAATCAGGCCAACCGGATTTTATCGGAACTAACGCACATGACTGGCGTCATCACCGTGCCGAAAAACAGTCAGTCCCGATTACGCCACATTGAATTTCTGCCGCTCTCGGAAAAGCGCGTGCTGGCGATTATGGTCACCAATGAAAAAGAGGTGCAGAACCGGGTCGTTCATCTCGATATGGCCTATTCGGCGGAACAGCTACAGGCTGCCGGCAACTACCTGAACCAGCATTTCTCCGGCCAGGATATTTTCAGCGTGCGCCATGAGCTGCTCTCCGATTTAAACCGTACCCGTAAAAATATGGACGCCATCATGCAGACCGTTATCGATGTCGCGGATAAGGCGCTGTCTGATGTTGAGCAGAAGGCGCAGCCCTATCTGATCCAGGGCAAAACTAATCTGGTGCGTTATGGAAATGGCGCCGATATGAAACACATGCAGCACATGCTGGAAATGTTCGATCATCAACGTGAAATGCTGGGTCTGCTGGATCGCTGCATAAAAGGCGATGGCGTGAAAATATTTATCGGCAATGAAGTGGGCATCGAAGGCCTCGGTAATTGCAGCGTGATCTCGGCTCCCTATACCTCAAACGGCGAGATGCTGGGCGCGTTAGGGGTTATTGGTCCCACACGCATTAATTACGACCGGGTAATTCCCATTGTCGATGTCACTGCGCGCTTATTAAGCGAAGCATTGAATACTTAACTCAGGTTTAATTATTTAAGGGTATTGGTCTTGAAATAACACAGGGCCATCCCCATATGTGCATAAACTTATTGATTTTTATAATGTTGGAGTGATTATGTCATCAAATGATGAGAACCAAAATCAGGGTGCTGATGCAGAAGAACGTGACCCGGACGCTGAAATGCTGGCCGAAGAAGCGGCACTGATAGAGGCGGAAGAGGAGCTGGTTGAGCGCATCAATGTGGCTGAGAAAAAAGCGGAGGAAAACTGGGAGTCGCTGATGCGCAGCAAAGCCGAAATGGAAAACTTGCGCCGTCGTACTCAGAAGGATCTTGAAAATGCGCATAAGTACGGCATTGAGAAATTTGTCAGCGAACTGTTGCCGGTGATGGACAGTATGGAGCTGGGACTGGCCGTTGAAAATGCCGATGCCGAGAATCTGCGCGAAGGTATGGCGCTGACTCTGAACATGGCCAAGCAGATATTTGAAAAATTCAATATCGAGATAATCGATCCGATGAATCAGACGTTCGACCCCGAATTTCATCAGGCTATGACCGCACAGCCCACTGATGAAGTCGAACCGGATACCGTTATTGCAGTCATGCAAAAAGGCTACACGCTCAACAATCGTCTGGTCAGGCCTGCGATGGTCATGGTTTCAAAAGCTGCTGAGTGATTATACGAACAGTTTTTTAACCAGAGATTGAAATGGGAATAAAGATCCCCATATATAAAACACAGCTGAAAATACAATTTAAAGAATTTAATTATTTGGAGATTTAATCAATGTCAAAAATCATAGGAATCGACCTCGGTACCACTAACTCCTGCGTAGCAGTGATGGACGGCGGCGTACCTAAAGTTATAGAAAGCAGTGAAGGTGATCGCACCACGCCCTCCATTGTTGCCTTTACCAAAAGCGGCGAAGTCATCGTCGGTCAGGCCGCCAAACGTCAGTCTGTTACTAATCCCGCCGACACCATCTATGCCGTAAAGCGCCTGATTGGCCGTCGTTTTGACGAAGAAGTCGTACAACGCGACATCAAACTCGTGCCCTACAAAATTATCAAAGCCGAGAATGGCGATGCCTGGGTTGAAGCCCATGGTGAAAAGATGGCGCCACCTGAAGTTTCAGCGCGCATCCTGCAGAAGATGAAAAAAACGGCTGAAGACTATCTTGGCCATGAAGTCACTGAAGCGGTTATTACCGTACCGGCTTATTTTAATGATTCACAGCGTCAGGCCACCAAAGATGCCGGTCGTATTGCGGGTCTTGATGTTAAGCGCATCATCAACGAGCCTACAGCCGCAGCGCTGGCTTACGGCATGGACAAGAAAAGCGGCGACTCCAAAATCGTAGTTTACGATCTGGGTGGCGGTACGTTCGATATATCGGTGATTGAAATTGCAGAAGTTGACGGTGAATACCAGTTTGAAGTGCTCGCCACCAATGGTGATACTTTCCTCGGTGGTGAAGATTTCGACATGCGCCTGATCGATTACCTGGCAGATGAGTTTGAAAAAGATTCGGGCATTAATCTTCATAATGACCCGCTGGCGTTGCAGCGTCTGAAAGAGGCTGCTGAGAAAGCCAAAATTGAACTGTCTTCGACTCAACAGACCGACATCAATCTGCCTTACATTACTGCTGATGCCACAGGCCCTAAACACCTGAATATCAAACTCTCACGTGCCAAGCTGGAAAGTCTGGTTGAAGATCTGATTGCCAGCACTATGGGTCCCTGCAAACAGGCATTGGCAGATTCCGGCCTTACCGCAAAAGAGATTGACGACATTATTCTGGTCGGTGGTCAAACCCGTATGCCCAGAGTTCAGGCCGAAGTAGAGAAGTTCTTCGGCAAAGAGCCGCGCAGAGACGTAAATCCTGATGAAGCTGTTGCCATTGGTGCAGCTCTTCAGGGTGGCGTACTGGGCGGCGAAGTGAATGACATTCTGCTGCTTGACGTTACCCCTCTGTCTCTGGGTATCGAAACCATGGGCGGCGTCATGACCAAGCTGGTCGACAAAAACACCACCATTCCCACCAAGGCGTCACAGGTGTTCTCAACTGCTGATGACAACCAGAATGCAGTAACCGTACACGTATTGCAGGGCGAGCGTGAGATGGCGGCGGGCAATAAATCACTGGGTCGTTTTGATCTGGCTGATATTCCACCGGCACCCCGCGGCGTACCGCAAATTGAAGTCAGCTTTGATATCGATGCTAATGGCATTCTCAATGTATCGGCGAAAGACAAGGCAACCGGCAAAGAGCAGTCCATTGTGATTAAAGCCTCCAGCGGTTTGTCCGATGAAGAAGTTGAGAAAATGGTCAAGGATGCAGAAGCTCATGCTGAAGAAGACAAGAAAGCACGTTCCTTAATCGAGACCAAAAACTCGGCTGAAAACATGATTCATGCCACTGAAAAATCCATCAAGGATCTGGGCGAGAAAGTTGAAGCTGATGAGAAATCAAAGGCAGAAGCCGCCATTGCTGAACTCAGAACAGCACTCGAAGGTGATGACAAGGACGCCATCGAAGCTAAAGTAACGGCCTTAACTGAAGTGGCTGGTAAAATCGCCGAAAAAGCCTATGCCGCAGAAACCGAAGCCGGCAATGCGCAGGCGGCAGGTGAAGAGGCCGCTTCAAAACCAGCTGAAGATGTGGTTGATGCAGAGTTCGAAGAAGTGAATGACAAGGATGAAAAAAAGTAAGCTAATTATTTTGCCTGTTTATCTATGTTGAACCTGGATCCGTGGTTTAAACGTGGATGCATGATGCAAGATATTGGTTTCACAGGGGTTTCAAAAAATCTTAGCTTAACCCATAGGTTAAGCGGGCATTTTTGATCCGCTGTGGAACCAGGAGCTTGTGCCAGACGCCGCGATTAAGCCACGGATTCAGGTTGAAGTAACACAACCAGGGCAGGCGACTGCCCTGGTTTTATTTATAGAAGAAGAACTATGTCGAAACGCGATTATTACGAAGTGCTGGGTATTTCACGTGATGTGAACGATGCTGATCTCAAAAAGGCATTCCGCCGTCTTGCGATGAAACATCATCCGGATCGTAATGCCGATAACGAAGAGGCAGTAGAAAAATTCAAAGAAGCCAGGGAAGCTTATGACATCCTTTCCGATCCTCAGAAAAGGGCTGCGTATGACCAGTATGGTCACGCCGGCGTTGATCCTTCTATGGGCGGTCGGCCTGGCGCTGCCGGATTCAACGGTGATTTCGGTGATATTTTTGGTGATGTCTTTGGCGATATTTTTGGTGGCGGCCGGGGCGGCGGTCGTAGTCGTGCCTTCCGCGGTTCGGATCTTAGATATAATCTGGATCTCTCCTTAGAAGACGCGGTATTCGGGACGGAAGTCAACATTCGCGTCCCCTCATTGCAGAGCTGTGCCACCTGCGGAGGTTCGGGTGCTAAAGATGATACTTCGGTCCAGACCTGCACCACCTGTGGCGGTGTCGGTCAGGTGCGCATGCAACAGGGCTTTTTCTCGGTTCAGCAGACCTGTCCCAACTGTCATGGTCAGGGAAAAACCATCACCGATCCGTGTCCCGACTGCCATGGTCAGGGGCGTGTACAAAAACACAAGACGCTCTCCGCTAAAATTCCTGCGGGAGTGGATAACGGTGATCGCATCCGTCTTTCAGGTGAAGGTGAAGCCGGTGAAAACGGTGGCCCGGCAGGTGATCTGTATGTGCAGATTCAGGTCAAGCCGCACGCAATTTTCACCCGTGAGGATAGTGATCTGTTGTGTGAAATGCCGATCAGTATTGCCACAGCCGCCCTGGGCGGTGAGCTGGAAGTGCCTACGCTGAAAGGGCGCCTTAAGTTGAAAATTCCCGCTGAAACCCAGTCCGGCAGCTCCTTCCGTATGCGCGGCAAGGGCATTAAGCCGGTACGCGGTGGTCCGGTCGGTGATCTTCTGTGTCGGGTATTTGTGGAAACACCGGTTAAACTCGGCAGCAAACAGAAAGAATTATTACGTGAGTTCGAGAAATCGCTTGAGGCTGATAGCAAGTCACATAGCCCGAAAAGCGATTCCTGGGTGGACCGTGTCAAACGCTTCATTGATGACGTAAAATCCTGACTAAATACGTAATTTTCCTCGCAGGGAGGGGATATGATTAATATTGCTGTAATGGGTGCGGCTGGCCGCATGGGACGTACCTTAATCAATGCCTGCAACCAGGCCGAAGGCTGCCGCTTAACGGCGGCTATCGAACACACCGGCAATCCGCTGGTTGGCACCGATGCGGGTGATCTGGCCGGTATCGGAGCCATTGATGTAAAACTGGTCGATACTCTGGCCGAAGTTGCGGAGCAGTTCGATGTGCTCATCGATTTTTCCAGTCCGGATGCGACGCTGGACAATCTGGCCTTCTGTATCGCTCATGGCAAAAGCATCGTTATCGGTACCACTGGTTTTAGCGATGAGCAGAAGCAGCATATCAGCGATGCGGCCAAACGCATTAATGTCGTTTTCGCGCCCAATATGAGTGTCGGCGTTAACCTCTGCTTCAAGATGCTGGATATGGCCGCCCGCGTATTAGGTGACGATGTTGATATCGAGGTCATCGAAGCCCATCACCGCCATAAGGTGGACGCACCCTCCGGCACCGCGTTACGTATGGGCGAAATCGTTGCCGATGCCCTGGGGCGAAATCTGGATGAGTGCGCCATCTATGGCCGCGAAGGCATCAGTGGCGAGCGCGACCGCAAGACCATTGGTTTTGAAAGCATTCGCGCCGGTGATATCGTGGGCGACCATACCGTGATGTTTGCTGCTGAAGGCGAAAGGGTTGAAATCACCCACAAAGCCTCTAGCCGCATGACTTTCGCCAATGGCGCGGTGCGCGCGGCAATCTGGCTGAAAGATCAGAAAGCGGGTCTTTATGACATGCAAGATGTTCTGGGCTTGAGATAGAATACACACATAATAATAATGAGACCCCTGCACGGCCGGCCGTGCAGGTGACACCTTAAACGGGCTAAAAAGTCTCCGATACAACCATTTCAACACAGGAAACCTAGATGAATATTGCTGTTGTTTTTCCGGGACAGGGCTCCCAGTCTGTGGGCATGCTGTCAGAATACACTCAAGACTGGCCACAAATTATTGACACCTTTAAGGAAGCTTCCGAAGTTCTGGGTTACGACCTGTGGGAGATTGTCAGCAACGGCCCGGTCGAAAAACTCAATCAGACCGAAATCACCCAGCCTGCCATGCTGGCCGCGGACATCGCTGTAATGCAGGTTATGGCCGAGCAGTGCATGCTCAAGCCTTTTGTCTACGCAGGCCACAGCCTGGGTGAATACGCTGCGCTGGTCGCGGCTGAGTCCATTGAATTCACCGATGCCATCCGGCTGGTGGCCGAACGTGGCCGTCTCATGCAAAACGCCGTACCTGAAGGCGAGGGCGCGATGGCGGCTATCTTAAATTTGAGTGACCATCAGGTCATTGAAATTTGTACAAAAGCCGCAGCTGAAACCGGTCAGGTGGTGGAAGCGGTTAATTTCAATTCGCTCGGTCAGGTAGTTATTGCCGGCAATACTGTCGCGGTTGACCTGGCCATTGAGCTGGCTAAAGAAGAGGGCGCCAAACGCGCGTTAAAACTACCGGTCAGCGTGCCTTCGCACAGCTCACTGATGAAGCCGGCGGCCGATCAGCTGGCCGAAGTATTGAAAACCATTACCATCAAAACCCCGAAAGTCCAGGTCATTCATAATGTCGATGCCAAAAGTCATGACGATCCGGACGCGATCCGTGATGCGCTGACCAGACAGCTATATAGCCCGGTGCTCTGGGCTAAAAGCGCTGAAATCATCGGCTCAGCAGCGGATGATGCCATTGTCGAATGCGGGCCGGGTAAGGTGCTGAGCGGTCTGTCCCGACGTATAATTAAAGAGGTCCCCGCGTTTTCTCTGGATACACCTGCTAACATGCAAAAATTTCTGGATTCCATGGACGCCAGCGAGCATTAATTCAATTAGAATAACAGCGACGATTTAAAAGAGAGTTTCTATGAGCAATGTATTAGACGGCGAAATTGCCCTGGTGACCGGTGCCAGCCGGGGTATTGGTAAAGCTATTGCCGAGCGCCTGAAAGCCGACGGCGCAACTGTCATCGGTACGGCGACCAGCGAAAGCGGTGCCGAAAAGATCAGTGAATATCTGGGTGAAAAAGGTAAAGGAATGTGTCTCAATGTCACCGATGCCGACTCGGTAGCCGCTGTTATCAAGCAGATCACCAGTGATTTCGGTGACGTCAGCATTCTGGTGAATAACGCCGGCATCACCCGCGACAACCTGCTGATGGTGATGAAAGATGATCAGTGGGACGATATTATTGATACCAATTTAACCTCGATATTTCGCCTCTGCAAAGCGGTGATCCGCAAAATGATGAAGGCCAGAAAAGGTCGTATCATCAATATCGCTTCCGTAGTCGGCTCCACCGGCAATCCGGGACAGACCAACTATTCAGCCG
This sequence comes from Gammaproteobacteria bacterium, assembly GCA_024636785.1. Classification (GTDB taxonomy): domain Bacteria; phylum Pseudomonadota; class Gammaproteobacteria; order SZUA-229; family SZUA-229; genus LH-M37. The sequence goes on along the minus strand of JAGXGK010000017.1, from coordinate 23,875 downwards.
CTAAGGCAGGCATGCTCGGTTTCACCAAATCGCTGGCCAGAGAGATCGGCTCACGCAACGTCACGGTGAACGCAGTCGCCCCCGGATTTATCGATACCGACATGACCCGCGAACTGGCGGAAGAGCAGAAACAGGGGCTGATCGGGCAGATTCCACTGAGTCGTCTGGGCGAGCCGGCGGATATCGCCAATGCCGTGGCCTTTTTAGCCAGTCCCGATTCCAGCTATATTACAGGCGAAACGCTGCACGTAAATGGCGGCATGTACATGCCTTAAGGCATTTATATCGCCAAAACGGCTTAATTTAAGGTTATATTTTAAGTTAAAAATAATCTATAACCTTTTGATTTAAAAATGTATATAAATGTATTGTCGAAGAAGGGCAATTATAACTGGATTGCTGTGCATGAATTCACTAGAATACCGCGCAGTTCTGATTGATCATATTTAAAGAGGAAAATTACATGAGCTCAGCTGAAGAACGCGTTCGCAAGATTGTTATCGAACAACTCGGTGTTACAGAAGAACAAGCCACAAATGCAGCATCATTTGTTGACGATCTTGGTGCCGATTCACTGGATACCGTTGAACTGGTAATGGCTCTTGAAGAAGAATTCGAGTGCGAAATTAGTGATGAAGATGCAGAAAAGATCACCACTATTCAACAGGCGATCGACTACATAAAAGCACATACAGATTAATTTCTGTCGTTTTTTCTAGTTCAAGACAGCCACATCAGTGGCTGTTGTTATTTATTGCAGGTACGAAAATAGTGTCTAAACGTCGCGTTGTCATTACTGGCATGGGTATTGTTTCTCCCGTAGGGCTCGATTTAAAAGAGAGCTGGGACAATATTCTTGCGGGCAAGAGTGGGGTTACTGCTATCGATGAGTTTGATACCAGCGACTATGCTGTCAAATTCGCTGCTACGGTTAAGAATTTTGATGCCGGCCATGTGATCGCAGCAAAAGATCAGAAAAAAATGGATGTCTTTATCCATTATGGTCTGGTTGCCGCCGCCGAAGCACTGCGCGATTCGGGCCTGGAAATCACCGATGCAAATGCAGATCGAATCGGTGTCGCTATCGGTTCCGGTATCGGTGGTCTGCCGATGATTGAAGTTAATCACGGTAAGATGCTCGAATCCGGCCCGCGTAAGATCTCACCCTTTTTTGTACCCGGCTCCATCATCAACATGATCTCGGGTAACTTCTCGATCATGCACGGCACCCGCGGTCCCAATATCGCCCTGGTCACTGCCTGTTCAACCGGCACCCACAGCATCGGTGAAGCTGCGCGTATCATCGCCTATGGCGATGCCGACGTGATGTTTGCCGGCGGCGCTGAAAAAGCCTCCTCGCCTCTGGGTATCGGCGGCTTTGCCGCAGCACGCGCTCTGTCCACGCGCAACGATGATCCTGCCACCGCCAGCCGCCCCTGGGATAAAGACCGTGACGGTTTTGTTCTGGGCGACGGTGCTGGGGTACTGGTGCTGGAAGAGTACGAACACGCCAAAGCCCGCGGTGCCAAAATTTATGCGGAAGTGGCCGGTTTCGGCTACAACAGTGACGCCTACCACATGACCATGCCTATTGCTGATGGCAGTGGTGCGGCCAAATGTATGAGCAATGCGCTGCGCGATGCCGGACTGAATGCCTCTGAAGTTGATTATATCAACGCCCACGGTACCTCAACGCCTGCGGGCGACGTTGCTGAAACCAACGCAGTTAAACTGGCGCTGGGCGAACACGCGAAAGCGACCGCAGTGAGCTCCACCAAATCCATGACCGGTCACCTGCTGGGTGCCGCTGGTGGCATTGAAGCGGTTTTCTCTGTCATGGCCATTCACGATCAGGTCGCCCCGCCCACCATTAATCTGCTCAATCCCGGCGAAGGCTGTGATCTTGATTATGTTCCGGGCACCGCCCGTGAAATGAAGATTGATGTAGCCTTATCCAACTCATTCGGCTTTGGTGGCACCAACGGCACGCTGGTTTTCAGAAAACTGACTGACTAACGGCCCGGGGATGTCATTCCAGACCCGGTTACTTCCAGGTCAACTGGATCTAACAGAACTGTGTAAAAACAGACCTGAACAATACCCCTATGCCCTGATCAGCACCTCGAGCAGCGAGGCGCGTCTGCGTGATCGCTACGACATCATTTTTGCCTATCCGCAAGAGAGCCTGATACTGGATAAAGACCACCGTCTAACCTTTTCCGGCGAGCAGCCGCTGGCAGAAGGCAGAGGCTTTCTCGACAGCCTTGATCAGTGGTGGCAAAGAGAAAAAATCGAACCGCAAAATTCCGAACTGCCCTTCACCGGTGGCTGGTTTGTCTTTCTGGCTTATGAAATTGCCGGCGAAATCGAACCCACCCTCAAGCTGCCCGAAAAAACCGAGTTCGCCTCGAGCAAGGCTCCGCTGGCCGTAGCCAGGCGCTGTCCGGCAGCCATTATTGTCGATCACCTTGAGCACACCGTTACCGCTGTTGTCGAAAACGAACATGCCGGGCTGCTCGATCAGATCGAAAAAGATGCGTTGCAGGCAGTGCAGCCTGCCAGCGCCGGAAAACAGACAAAAATAAACGCCGGCGCCATTCACGAAGCTCCGGACAAGGCCTATCTGGCGCAGGTGGCAAAAATCAGACAATATATTATCGACGGCGATATTTTTCAGGCCAACCTGTCGCGGCTCTGGCAGATTGAGATCGACGATAAGATCAACGACGTGGATATTTTCAATGCATTATCCCGCTCTAATCCAGGATCCTTCGCAGCGCTGGCTCGACTGGGTGAGGTCACCCTGATCAGCTCATCGCCGGAGCGTCTGATGCACTGCCGAAATAATGTGGTACAAACCCGACCGATTGCCGGCACCCGTCCGCGCTCCGACATGACGGGGGATGATGCCGCCATGACCCGGGAGCTGCTGGCGCACCCCAAGGAGCGCGCCGAGCACGTCATGCTGATCGATCTGGAGCGCAATGATCTGGGGCGGGTGTGCAAACCGGGCTCGGTTGAAGTCGATGAACTCATGGTGCTGGAAAGCTACCAGCATGTGCACCATATTGTCTCTAATATTCGCGGCATACTGCAAGATCAGTTAACACCAGTTGATATGATCAAAGCCGTGTTTCCCGGTGGCACCATCACCGGTTGCCCGAAAGTGCGCTGCATGGAAATTCTGGCCGAACTGGAGCAACAGCAGCGCGGCGCTTACACCGGCTCGCTGGGTTACATTAATCGCGATGGCAGCATGGATCTGAATATTTTAATTCGCACCATGGTGCGCGTAGGCGATAAAATCTGCTTTAGAGCAGGCGGGGGCATCGTCGCCGATTCGGTGCCACAGAACGAACTGGAAGAGACCCGCGCCAAAGCAAAAGGACTGGTCAACATTTTTAATTTGAATCGCTGATATGCAGAGTCCCGCAATCAATCACATCATGGTCAACGGCATTGCCTGCCGGCATCTTTCGGTTATGGATCGAGGCCTGCATTATGGTGACGGCCTGTTCGAAACCGTCGCCTGTGTAGATGAAAAGCTGCAATTCTGGGATGAGCATATCGAGCGTATGCGACACGGTGCCGGCAAACTGGGCATCACCACAACTGCCATCGATTATTTCAAGGATGATGTGCTGGCTTTGCTAAAAACACATCCGATCAGCAACTGCACAATCAAGCTTATACTGACTCGCGGTGTGAGCGAACGGGGTTATCGAAGCCCTTCACCGCAAAAAGTGAGCCGCATCGTTCTGCTCAGCGCTCTGCCTGAGTATCTCGATGAGTATTTTACGCAGGGTATCAGCAGCTGTTTCTGCCGGCATCCGCTATCACAAAATTCGGCGCTGGCGGGCATCAAACATCTAAACCGTCTGGACAATGTTCTGGCCAGAAATGAGTGGCAGGATGAATATCAGGAAGGCTTCATGCTCGATGACGCCGCTCATGTCATCGAAGGTACCATGAGCAATGTGTTTGCCGTTAAAAATAGTGAACTGTTCACACCGGCATTAAGTCACAGTGGGGTTGATGGTATTATTCGCCAACAGATACTGGCCATTGCGCAGGAACTGAATATTGAAACGCATATCGTCGATATCAATAAACAACAGCTTCAGGAAATGGATGAGATTTTTGTCTGTAATAGCCTGATTGGTATCTGGCCGGTTAATGCCCTGGCTGAGAGCCGCTACAGGGTCGGCCCGCTTACCCTGAAAATCGCCTGGGCCTTACAATTACGGATACACGCTTAATGAACCTGAAGATCACGCCATTCAAAGCTATCCTGTTCAGCCTGCTGTTGCTGATTGCGGCGGTGCCCGGCATCATGACAATGCAGACCATGCACACCCCGAATGCTCTGCCGGAAAGTCAGTTGATTGAACTGGTACCCGGTGCAAACATCCGCCATCTAGCCAGACAGCTACAGCAGCATGACCTGCTCGAGCATCCCAAACTTTTTGTTTTATGGACGCGGCTGAACGGCGATGCCAAACATCTGAAAGCGGGGGAGTATCTCATTCAACCGGGCACAACTTTATCTGAGGTGCTGGATGACATTACTTCCGGGCGCGTGCATCAGTATCCATTGCAGTTGCTGGAAGGCTGGACATTCAAGGAGTTCATGCAGGCCATTCGTGATCATAGCGCTATCACGCATCAGTCGACCGATTTAACTCAGCAGGAAATTCTGGATTTATTAGCCATTGAATACGATCATCTCGAAGGTCTGTTTTTCCCCGAAACCTACTACATTCACAAAAATACCAGCGACATCGAGGTGCTCAAACGCGCTCACGCGCTGATGAAAAAAAACCTGCATGATCTATGGCAGCAGCGCGATGCAGACCTGCCTTTCAGCTCGCCCTATGAAGCGCTGATTCTCGCTTCCATTGTGGAGAAAGAAACTGCGGTTGAAGATGAGCGCGCGTTGATCGCCGGAGTTTTCATCAATCGCCTGCGTAAAAACATGCGTCTGCAAACTGACCCGACGGTGATTTATGGCATGGGCGATGAATACGATGGCGACATCCGCTTCCGCGACCTGCGCCGCGACACCCCTTATAATACCTATACCCGCAAGGGGCTGACACCGACACCGATTGCCATGCCGGGCCTGGAATCAATCAGAGCGGTAATGCATCCGGCAAGCACCGATTATATTTATTTTGTGGCCATTGATGATGACTCGGGCCGACACAAGTTTTCGAGCACCCTGACTGAGCACAACCGGGCGGTCGACCAACATCAACGAAAAAAATAAAAAAGCACATGAGTAAATTCATTACCCTGGAAGGCATTGAAGGCGTCGGCAAAACCAGCAATCGTGATTACATTCGTGACCTGCTGGAAGCCACCGGCAAGCCCTGCATCGTTACCCGTGAACCCGGCGGCACCGCATTGGGCGAAGCCTTACGCGAGTTGCTGCTACAGCATGCGCAGGAAAAAATCAGCGACGATGCCGAATTGCTGCTGATGTTTGCCGCGCGTGCAGAGCATCTGCATAAGGTGATACGCCCGGCGCTGGCAGCGGGCAAGTACGTGCTGTGCGACCGTTTCACCGAAGCCACTTACGCCTATCAGGGCGGCGGACGCCAACTCAGCATGGATAAAATCGCCGAACTGGAAAAACTGGTGCAGGGCGATCTGCGGCCGGACCTGACCATCATTCTGGATGCGCCTGTAGACGTGGGTCGTGAACGCGCGGGTCAGCGCAGTGCGCCCGATCGCATCGAGCAGGAAAAAAATGATTTCTTTGAACGCGTGCGCAGCGCCTATCTCGATCTCGCCAACCTCCACCCCGAGCGCATCTGTACGGTCGATGCCAACCAGCCACTGGCTCAGGTGCAGCAGCAGATTAAGCAGCAGTTACAGTCGCGCGATATTATTTAGCATGAACACCACACACTTCAACCTGAATCCGTGGCTTAACCGCGGCGCCTGGCACAAGCTCTTGATTGCACAGCGGATCAAAAAATGCCCGCTTAACCTAAGGGTGAAGCTAAGATTTTTTGAAACCTCTGTGAAACCAATATCTTGCACCATGCATCCACGTTTAAACCACGGATTCAGGTTCAACAGAGCGGAGCAGTAATGATTTATTCCTGGCAACATGAGCAGTGGGCCAACCTGATGCAGATGAAACAGGCGCAGCGCTTGCCCCACGCCCTGCTGTTATACGGCGAGGAGGGCAGCGGCAAGAGTGAGTTTGCCCGGTCGCTGGCCGCGTCACTGTTGTGCCGGCAGCCTGCGGACAATGGCGAGGCCTGCGGGCAATGCGATCCCTGTCGTCTGATTGCCGCGCAGACACATCCGGATCTCAGCATTCTCAAACCGGTGCCGCCGGAGAAAACCAAAAGTACCCGGCCGGTGCTCAATATCCGCATCGGCCTGATTCGCCAGCTAACCACTAAACTGACCTCTACCAGCCAGTTCGAAGGCTACCGTGTCGCCATCATTGAAGGCGCCGACAGACTGCTGCTACAGGCGGCCAACGCGATGCTGAAAACCCTGGAGGAGCCGGGCAGTCAGACGCTGATCATTCTGGTGACCTCACGGCCTTATCGCCTGCCCATTACCGTGCGCAGCCGCTGTCAGGGGTTACGATTTCCCCAGCCCGGTGAAGCGGTCGCGTTGGCGTGGCTACAGTCTCAGGGCGCGAAGACGCCGGAAATCGCCCTCAAATATGCCCACGGCGCACCGCTGGTCGCGCTGAAACAACAGGATGAAACTCTGGAGCAGCGCCAGCTACTCACCCGCGCGCTCACCGCCGCGCAGAATGGCGAGTCTTCACTGTCTTATGCCGCCAAACTGGCCAGTTTACCCCGTCACCTCAGTCTCAGCTGGCTGCTGGACTGGGTGAGCGATCTGGTGCGTCTGAAAAACACCGCAGGCACTGTCAGCCTCATCAATGAAAAAGATCGAAATTACCTGCAAAAGATTGCGCACAAGGCCGATTTGAAAAAGATTTTTGTCTTTCATGATCTGATCATCGACTATATACGCGAGGAAAGTATTGCCCTCAATCCTCAATTAACCTGGGAAAATCTGCTAATATCCTGGGACTCTTTATGAATATTTTTGACTAATTTGATCGACCAAGGACCCACCCTATGAGCGCGACCAATGCACGCCCCGGTATGCTTTCACTCAGCATTAAAGACAAGGTTTCCCTGTACGCCTCCTACATGCCTTTCGTGAAAAACGGCGGCTTATTTATCCCGACCAGCAAAGATTACAATCTAGGCGATGAAGTGTTCATGCTGCTCAGCCTGATGGAAGACGGCGAACGCCTGCCGGTAGCGGGTAAGATTATCTGGATCACGCCATCGGGCGCCCAGGGCAACAGAGCACGCGGCATCGGTGTGCAGTTTGCGGTTCAGGACAAGGGCCAGACCCGCAACAAAATCGAAACGCATCTGGCCGGTGCCATGAAAGCCGATCGCATTACCCATACCATGTAAGGCGGCACAGTTATTTGCTTTCCCCAACTGCGCGCGGCTCTGTCTTGTTTGTGGATTCACACTGTCACCTGGACTGCATCGATCTGGCCGACTTCGAGGGCAGTTTCGACCGGCTCATCCAGCACAGCATCGATTCGGGCATCGAACAGATGCTGTGCGTGGCCATCGACCTCGACAGCTACCCGAACATGCTGGTACTGGTACAAGACTATCCGCAGATCGCAGTTTCAGTCGGTGTTCATCCCATGGCCGACCCGGCCACAGCGTTCGATGCTGAGCAGTTAAAGACCCTGGCGCGCCACCCCAAAGTGGTCGCACTGGGTGAAACCGGCCTCGATTATTATTACCACAAGGGCGATACCCGCGCTCAGCAAGATCGCTTTCGTAGCCATATTCAAATCGCCAATGAATTGAACAAGCCCATTATCGTCCATACCCGCGATGCCGGTGAGGACACGCTCGAAATTCTGCGCAGTGAAAACGCTGAAAAATGCGGCGGCGTGATTCACTGTTTTACCGAAACTATGGAGTTTGCCGACAAGGCTCTGGAACTCGGCTTCATGATCTCCTTTTCGGGCATCACCACCTTTAAGAATGCCGCAGTGTTGCGTGAAGTCGCCTGCCATGTGCCCGATGAAAACCTGCTGATCGAAACCGACTCTCCCTACCTCGCGCCTCTGCCGCATCGTGGCAAACAGAACCGCCCGGCATGGGTTCGCCACGTGGCGGAAACGCTGGCCGAAGTGCGCCACACCAGCGTCGAACATATCGCGCAGATAACCAGAGACAATTATTTCCGCCTGTTCGGGCGCCATTCATAAATTCAACATCAGTTAGCCCATGGCTATGTGCTAAAGTTCGAAACTTATGAATCCAGCCCAGCCTAAAATAAAGCTTATGATTGTCGACGACCATGACCTTGTTCGTCATGGTCTCACCAGCCTGCTAGCCTGCCACGACGACATTGAAGTTGTGGCCGAGGTGAACAGCGGTGAGCAGGCTATCGACTATTGCCGGAAAAACGACGGCGCGTTGGACATCATCATGATGGATATCAACATGCCCGGCATGGGCGGGCTCGAAGCCACCCGGCGTATCCACAAGAGCTGGAAACACATCGGTATCATTATTGTCTCGGTACATGCAGACGGCTCTCTGCCGAAGCGCTTGCTCACCGGTGGCGCCCGCGGTTATCTCTCCAAAGGCAACAAGGTCGATGAGATGGTGACTGCCATTCACGACGTCTATCGGGGCGGTTGTTACATCGCCAAAGACATTGCCCAGCAGCTGGCGTTGTCCGCGTTGCCCGGTGAAAAAAGTCAGCTGGATACGCTTTCGCCGCGTGAGTTGCAGGTGCTGATGATGATTGCGCAGGGCAAACGTAACTGCACCATTTCAGATACCCTTAACCTTAGCCCGAAAACCATCAGCACCTACCGGGCACGCCTGCACGAAAAACTGGAAGTCGATTCAGATATCGAGATGATGCATTTCGCCATCAAGCACGGACTTCTGGATGGATCTACGTTAGAATAGCATTAATCATCAACAAGTTATAACGTATACTTAAAGCTTAAAATGACCTCTAAAAAAGCGCCGCCTGGCGCGTCTCATTGCCAACAATGCCCACGACTCGCACAGTTTCTGGCGGATGTTCGCGTGCAGTATCCGGATTATTTCGCCCGACCCGTACCCGCCTTTGGCGATAAAAATGCCCGTCTCTGCATCATCGGGCTGGCGCCTGGCATGCACGGGGCTAATGCCACCGGTCGTCCTTTTACCGGTGACCACGCCGGCATTCTGCTGTATCAAACCCTGCATAAATTCGGCTTCGCCAGCGCCCCCGAATCGCTCGCCGCCAATGACAGCCTGAAGCTGCTCAACTGCCGCATCACCAATGCCGTGAAATGCCTGCCGCCGCAGAACAAACCGGTTGGTGCTGAGGTGAACACCTGCAATCAATGGCTGGCGCAGGAACTCAAAGCCCTGCCTGATGCTTATGTGCTGGTGGCGCTGGGCGGCATTGCTCATAAAGCGGTGATCAGGGCGCTGGCATTGAAGCAGAGTGATTACTCCTTCGGCCACGGCATTGAACACCGGCTCGAGCGTGGCATTCTCATCGACAGCTACCATTGCTCGCGCTACAACACCCAGACCCGCCGCCTGACCACACCCATGTTCGAAAAGGTGTTTAAACGCGCGAAGACACTGCTCAAATAGATTATGAATACCCCCGTCGATAACTCGTTACGGCAGCCCTTTGATGCGCAGGCGTTCCTCAAAACGGTGACCACCCGATCCGGCGTCTATCGCATGTACGATGCCGATGACAAGATTCTCTACGTCGGCAAGGCCAGGAACCTCAAGAACCGCTTGAGTAGCTATTTCCGCAACACCGGGCTGACGCCCAAAACCCGGGTGCTGGTCTCCCACATTGCGCATATCGAAGTCATGGTCACGCATACCGAAGGCGAGGCGCTGATTCTCGAAAGCAATCTGATCAAGGAGTTTCATCCGCGTTACAACATCCTGCTGCGTGACGACAAGAGCTATCCCTACATCTATGTCTCGGATACCACCGCCTATCCCGGCCTGGCGCTGCACCGTGGCGCACGCAAGAAACCGGGGCGTTATCTCGGCCCTTATCCTAATGCGCACGCCGCCAGAGACACCATCAACCTGTTGCAGCGCACCTTTAAAATCCGCCAGTGCGAAGACAGCTACTTCCGGAATCGCTCACGACCCTGTTTGCAATACCAGATCCAGCGCTGCTCAGCACCCTGTGTCGGCTACATCTCCGAGCAGGCCTACAAGCAGGACATCCATCACGCCCTGCTGTTTCTGGAAGGCAAGAGCCAGCAGATTATCAGCGAGCTGGTGGCCGACATGGAAAAAGCCGCCGGTAAGCAGAACTACGAAAAAGCCGCCATGTTTCGCGATCAGATTCGAAGCCTGCAAAAAATCGCCGAACAACAGAACATCAGCGCAGAGAAGGGCGACATCGATGTCATCGCCTGCGCCAGCGAGGGCGGACAGGCCTGCGTCACCGTGTTTTATATTCGCAACGGCCTCAACCTGGGCAATCGCAACTTCTTCCCCTCGCTGCCCGAATCACTGTCCAGCGAAGCTATCCTCGCCGCCTTCATTCCCCAGTTTTATCTGGATCGCGAGATACCCGTAGAAATTATCCTCTCCGCCGTGCCCGACGAACAGGCGTTACTGGAAGAGGTGCTCAGCAAACAGGCCGGACGCAACATCAAACTACGCACCCAGGTACGCAGCGAACGCGCCCGCTGGCTGGAGATGGCCGCGGCCAACGCCGCCAATACCCTGACCACGCGGTTGATGTCCCGCACCGGGCTGATGAAGCGTTTTGAAGCGCTGCAGGAACTGCTGCAACTCGACAGCCTGCCGACGCGGCTGGAGTGTTTCGATATCAGCCACACCATGGGCGAATCCACCGTCGCCTCCTGCGTGGTGATGACGCCTGAAGGCGCGTTCAAAACCGATTACCGTCGTTACAACATCAAAGACATTACAGGCGGGGATGATTACGCCGCGATGCGCCAGGCGCTGGAGCGACGCTTCCGCCGCGCCGGGCAGGACGAAGCGAAACTGCCCGACATCCTGCTCATCGACGGCGGCAAGGGTCAGCTCAGGCAGGCCATCGAAGTCTTCGACGCGCTGGCTATCACCTCAGTGCTGCTCATCGGCGTTGCCAAAGGGGAAGGGCGCAAGGCCGGGCTGGAAAAACTGGTGTTCAGTGACGGTCGCCCGGAACTGCATCTGACGCTCGATTCACCCGCGCTCAACCTCATTCTGCAGGTGCGTGACGAAGCCCATCGTTTCGCCATTTCCGGCCACCGTGCGCAACGCGCCAAAACCCGCAATGAATCCCCGCTGGAAACCATCCCCGGCCTCGGCCCCAAACGCCGCCAGACCCTGCTCAAGCATTTTGGCGGATTACAGGGGATAACGCGCGCGGGCATGGCGGATCTTGCTAAAATACCCGGCATCAGCAAAAAGCTGGCTCAGGCCATTTATGATGAATTTCATATAAATCAGTAAGATAGATAACATAATAAAACAAGAGTATAAACTAGAACATGAACTTAAATATTCCCAATACTCTGACGCTATTCCGCATGGCGATCATTCCTGTCTTCATTCTGGCATTTTACTGGTCCCATCCCGAAGCCCACATCATCGCCACCAGCATCTTCTTTGTCGCCAGCATCTCCGACTGGTTCGACGGCTACCTGGCGCGAAAACTCAATCAGCAGAGCGCACTGGGCGCCTTCATCGACCCGCTGGCAGACAAGCTTATGGTCGTTATCGTGCTTATTCTGCTGGCCACCCGCTATCCGGATAACATCTGGTTACTGGTTTCGACCATTGTCATCATCGCCCGCGAAATCATCATCTCCTCACTGCGCGAATGGATGGCTTCTCAGGGCAAGGACAACATCGTAGTCGTCTCGTTTGCCGGCAAAGCCAAAACCTTCGCCCAGTTATGGGCGCTGGGTTTTCTCATCTATGCAGAAGAGCTGTTCGGCATGCCGATCTTCACCATCGGCATCGTCCTCATCGTCTGGGCAGCTGTGCTTACTCTGTTTTCAATGCTGACCTATCTCAGAGCAGCCTGGAGCACGATTACTAATGCCGGTTAATGACCAGAGAATGACCGTATAATGAATTTAATAATTAAAATTTCTATAAGTATGGTCTTTCGGCTTGACAGGGCGGCAGGCATCGCTAGAATAGCGAGCTGCTTAGATGCACTGCGGGAATAGCTCAGCTGGTAGAGCGCAACCTTGCCAAGGTTGAGGTCGCGAGTTCGAATCTCGTTTCCCGCTCCAAATTTACACGACCAAACCCTGCAAACCAGGGTTTTTTCGTTTCAGGCTTATAACAAAATAGACAGCCTGAAAAAAATGCGAATTACTGGAATAACGCGCTTATAAAATCAACGCTTATGCAGTAAGCTCACAAAATATTTACGGCGGGATGGCAGAATGGCTATGCAGCGGATTGCAAATCCGTGTATCTCGGTTCGACTCCGGGTCCCGCCTCCATATACATCAACCTGACGTCTCCCTACATAGCGTTAAGGTAATTAATAATAAGACCACTCTGTAAATGCCCAGGTGGCGAAATAGGTAGACGCAAGGGACTTAAAATCCCTCGCCTTAACGGGCGTGCCGGTTCGATTCCGGCCCTGGGCACCATCTTCATTATGCTAACACCATCGTTCCTGATTAAGATTTTGAGTCCTGAAACATTCGAACCGGCAGCCGGTTCGATTATGGATTACATCCCTGTGATTCACCCTTCGGGCACCATCTTCAAATTAACTATTTCCTTATTAAATTAGCATTACAAGCCCCGCTGGTAAATAAACCTTGTACTCCTGTTTTTAGGTCTTTATGGTTCTTCCTCCGATTGAGTGGATAAAGAATCGTATAATAATGCTATAACATAATTCATGAACCACTTAAACGAAGCCTTAAATAATAAAATCAACAGTGATTGCAATACTCAAATTTGTGATTTCGCAGTTATTATTCCTTCTTATAATGAAGAGGCTACAATATACGATATAGCAAGCCGGGCTTTAGCCTTTTCATCTCTAGTTATAGTTATAGATGATGGATCCACGGATCATACAATAGAAAATCTTCAGGACTTACCTGTAATTCTTATTAAGAATGAGGTTAATCAAGGGAAAGCTGCCTCTCTTTGGAAAGGAATTCAGGTAGCTCGTCGTCATAATGTTAAATACATAATTTCTTTAGATGGTGATGGTCAGCATGCGCCTGAAGACATACCCAGGCTCCTGGTAGAATCAGAAATTAAGCCTGGACATATTATTATAGGTGCACGCTTAGCGGATAAATCAGCCATACCTGCTAAACGCTACTATGCAAATCGAGTTGCAAACTTTTGGCTTTCCTGGGCAGCTGGACATCCTATATCAGACAGCCAATCAGGTTTTCGTGCTTATCCAGGTAAGTTATTTGATGATTTAAAAATATCAACATCAAAACGCAACAGCTTTGTTTTTGAAAGTGAGATACTTATCAAGGCTGCACAGCGTGGCATTAAGTGTGTTGCAGTCGCTATACCAGCAGTTTATGCCATGAATGCACGCCCAAGTCACTTTCGTGGTGTACGTGATATAACCTTGATAACACTTATGGTTGCACATTCGTTAATCACGCGCGGCTTGTACCTGCAAGGTCTTTATCGCTCTAGTATAAAACCATATTTTACTGATCATAGTGACAAGTAGGGCTTACGATGGAGTTTTGATGCTATTGCTGTCTATCACATTAGCAGAATTTTCCTAAAGTGTAAGCATCCTAAATTCTTGTCAGTACGACTTGCGATACGTTCGCCAGTTACTAATGCGCGCTTCATACTAATTTTTTCTATCAATAAAATTTGCTGCTACTGAAATCCTGCCACTAGCTAGTATTATGCTGCTTGCATAAATCGACATGGTATAGATCATATTTCCTGACTCAGCATAGATACGTTCCATTTTTATCACCAGTTCAGCTTCGACCTCAGAGAGCAAACCATCTGCAAAGTTAACATCTCGTATAGATGCCAAATAACCTTTCTTCATAATGAAACCGTCCATGTCTGCCAATAGACAGCCATGAACTGCCATTGCCTGAGCCCCATATTCCAGTAGTGATAGCATTGGTAATTCATCATTAGAACGAAGAGGATTATATTTGTTTCTATGTGTGTTAGTTGTACAAATAATATTATTTATGTCCCAGCTCTTCACTTTATCCAGCAAACACATTTTCCCATCATGTGGAATGAGCTTACAGATTTCATCATGGTCTAACATGTTAATAATTACCTTGTCGTATCAATGAGAGATAGATATACGAAATTTTTCATCCCTTAGATACGGAATAATAACTTGCATTCGCGCTCTTCTTACTAATGCCTCGATCAATGGCATGCCATGACCGACAGGTGATGCAGTACGTAGAGGTTCAAGAGAGAGGTTTCTGCAAACACTTTCTTTGAAATCATTCTCAGGACCTTCTAGTTTCAATGTTCCAAGTGTTTTGTTTTCAGCCGTTTTTCCAATCCTGATTGCAATGGCTAGTGGATACTTGATGAGGGAATATTTATCGAGTGGTGATGACGACGGTGCAGGGTAATCATATGCTACAAATAACACAGTACCTCCGTCGACTTCAGCCTGTGTAACGGCCTCTTGTAGCCCGCTCATAAAGGTGGCATCACCTGATGATATGCTGGTGGACGCACCTTTAATCAATGACGCTATTGACCAATAGCCCGCAGCTGAATTATGCACTGAATTATGAAATAAAGTAGGTGAGATCATCTTCTCGTCATTCGACAGTGCTGTACAAATCTTATCGGAAATTTCAAAATCGCCATCCGATGACGCGAACACAGTGGACGTGTTTTGTAGATCATTGCAATCATTTGATAGACCTTGTATACATGCCAGTGCAAGTCTAATCATTGGTGTTGTCCGTCGTCGCTCGT
Source organism: Gammaproteobacteria bacterium (assembly GCA_024636785.1). Lineage (GTDB taxonomy): Bacteria > Pseudomonadota > Gammaproteobacteria > SZUA-229 > SZUA-229 > LH-M37. Next base: position 8,864 of record JAGXGK010000017.1, on the reverse strand, counting down.
TTGCTGGTAACATGTTTGGAATGAGCTTTGGGATTTCCTGATAAACCCAGTTTTTATCGCCTAATAAAATTGAGCGTGTGATCGTTCTATCTATCAAACCGGGTGCAATTACTGAAATATCATTAATATAAACTGTCATGCTTCACCAGCCAAAGATTAAACTACAGTTGTTGCCACCAAAACCGAAATTATTAGTCATGACATTTTCAACAGAGCGATTTGTCGTTACTTCCAAGGGTTTAATACGAAGGGTTTCATCCCATGCCTGCATGTTCAAATTTCCTGGAAGTATGTTTTGTTCGAGAGCCAGTATTGATATAATGGATTCAGTAATCCCGGCTGCACCAAGCGTATGGCCGGTGAAGCCTTTCGTTGAACTACAGACGACTTTATCACCAAAGACACGGAACAGACTGAGAGCTTCCGCCTGATCATTACTGCGTGTAGCCGTGCCATGCAGATTAACATATTCAATATCTGTTGCAGCTAATGAAGCTCGAGTCATTGCATCATTCATTGCTATAACAGCACCATCGCCCTCTGGATGCGGTGTAGACATATGATATGCATCACTGGATTCACCATAGCCCTTAAATTTAACTTTACTATGATCTACTGTCGCAGGTTCCAGTAAAATGAAGCCGGCAGCTTCACCTATATTAATGCCATTACGGTTAGCATCAAATGGTCGGCAAATTTCTTTTGATACTAGCTGTAGAGAGTTAAATCCATATAATGTAGACATACATAAAGAGTCTACGCCACCCACTATTGCCGCGTCGCATTGTCCTGATACTATATGTCGATATGCAGCAGCAAAAACCTTAGCACTTGATGAGCATGCAGTCGAGATTGTATGTCCTGGACCATATAGACCTAAAAAATACTGCACATAACTCTGTAATGAAGACATATTATGCGTATGCAATAGATCAAAATTATCAGGAAATGTATCATAGTGATGCATATGACTGTAGGCGCTTTCAGTTTCTGCAATACCTGATGTGCTTGTACCTACGAAGACTCCAACTCGCTCAGCACCGTATCTTAATTTCGCACTTTCCACAGATACGTGAAAATTGTCTGTTTGAAGTGCAAGCTGTGCTAGTAGATTGTTACGACAACTGTATCGCTCTAACTTTGGCTCAATCTCGATTGATTCAATTTCATCGACTATCCCGAGCCATGTATCAAAGTTTAAGCCTTCATAAGCTCGTTGCTTTAAACCACTGCAATTATTCCTGAGTGCATCGATTGTTGAGGCTTCACCTAAACCGCATGAATTAACAATCGTCTTTGCAGTTATTGCCATTGGCGTCATAGCTTTCATTTTATATAATCTGGATAATCATTGGTGATAGTAGAAGATGACAACAATAATGCAGATATGAAGCACATTAGAACGCCAGAAGCAACTGTTTGACCCATTGCTGCCATTACTGGAACAGGTGAAAACGCTAGTACCGAAAACGCTGCCGATGTTGTTAGCGCACTGATACTAATGGCGTGAAGATGTTGTTTCCGTTCAAGGATATTGTCCGTCGTCCTGTTAAAAAACAAGCTGTAATCTAAACCCATACCTAATACTAGCAATAGTGCTAATAGGTGGAAAACATTAATTGCAGCACCCAGTAGAATTGGCATGGCAAGCCCACTTAGGAGTCCTATAGTTACAGGTAGCATAATCCAGAGAGCTCGTGTAATGCTGCGTGACCAAAAGACTATGATGATTGACAGTAGCAGAAATATACCAAGGAAGCGCTCGAATGTAGATATACGGTATTCCGTAAGCAAGTGTTCAGTTGCTTGTTTTATCTCTATATGACTCTCTTTAATCTTTGGATTCAGATCAAGCCAGTCATTGAATTCTGCTATTGAACGGATATCACTGACACGAATAGTACTTATCCACATATTACCATACTGAAAAAGACCTTGTTTTAGCAGATTGGCTAATGGTGTAGATGCGATATCATCATATTCTAGTGGACTTAAAGTTCGGCTTGTAGCAACGGATTCAAGCCATGGCTCAAAAGCTGTCTGTCGATACGGTAATCCACTTAGAGCGCCTTCTAGATTACTCGACAATTCTTGTTTAGTTGGCAATAGTTGTTGCCGGTGCCGTTGCTGTTGTACCGATGGCAATATCTGCGACGGAGACCAGACGCTACTAATAATTCCCAGATCCTGTAATTCCCGCAATTGCCGGCTGATGTACTCACTACTCTGTAATGTTTTCTCTATACTCTCGCCTGACTGTACAAACACATGGGAAACTTCAGGTGCATTCAGGTCATGTCGTAATTTACGGTCGTTGTCACGAGCAGATGCTGGAATCGGACTAATTGCATCGATTGAGGTTTCCCAAAAGTTATCGCTTTGTAGCATTATCAAAACAGGCATACAGAGTAACAGTATCACTATAAATATTTTTTTACCTGGACTCAATCCTATATTAAGTGCAAACAACCTTGGATTTACACGGGCAGGTGATACCCAATAAGGAAGTATATAGCGTGTCACTAGTAGTGCCGTTGTAAGTCCGCAAGCTGCGAAGACAGCCAATTGGCTCAGTCCATTAAAACCGCTACCAAACAATGCCATATAGGCAATGATTGTGGAGGCTCCACTCAATAATAATGTAGGCCATATTCTGTTTAGACTCAAAGATGGTGACTCATTTGAGCGCAGATGACTGAATAAATGAAGAGGGTAGTCCAGACAAACGCCCAGTAAGGTAACGCCAAACGCAAGCACGATACCGTGTACTTCATGGAATATAGCCTGTGTAGCAACCAGCGAAACAGTCACTGCACTTAATAATGGAATGCCAGCTAGAAGCAACGCATACATGCTTCGATATGCGATGGCAAAAACAATGATTAGCAATATAATCATAAACATTGATAAATTATTTATTACTTGTTCTATAGTTGAACGTACATGAACAGCCATCACACCTGGCCCTGAAATTTCAAGCTGTATTGAGGATGTTTGTGCTAACGAGGAAAATGTCTGACGGATATCGTCTTCGGCTCTCTGCATAACATCAAGGTCTAACGAATCACTGCTTACACTAACTAGTAATAAAACGCTTTGCTTTTCCTTGTCAAACCATACTCCATGTTTTTCTATGGGTCCCTCGCTATTAAATAATTTATGGAGGTATTTCATGAATGAGAGTTGCGGATCATTCGTAATGAAATTGCCTGTTATTGCGCCTGCACCTGAGCGTAAGTCGACTAGCCTCTGTTCTAGCATCTCTTTTAGTGCCTGCTGATTCCAGTTCAGGCTGTCAATAAGCAGGTATCGGTATGGGAAAAGAGGATTGAGTGCATTAAGATCAAATGAAGTATTACTATTTCGCACGTTTTGAAAGACATCGCTCTGTAATAGCAATGACTGCCTCAATTGCGTGCTAAGACGCGCTAGCTCACTATCTTTAGCACCGCTAAGCCTTAGCATTAACGTAGTCGCAACTGGTCCATTTTGAACTTCACTCATCAAAGCCTGTAATTGAGAATCGTGATTAGCATCAGGCATAAACTGCCCTATATCATCAGTGATGCGCAGGTGTAATGAAAGATATGTGATCATAAGACTCATAACAATTAGCCAGATCAGAAATCGCACTCCTGATATGGTCTTAATTCTCATATGTGAGTTCAGTTAACAGGCGATCACCATTATAAAATTCTGTGCTGATTTTCAGAATACGATCAGCTTTTCCCCGTATAATAATCAGCTCAATACTATCAGCCATTTCCTCGTCTCTTATTACTAATGATAGCTCCCAACCTGTGGCCAGTTCGCTATAGTCTGGTTTAAATAGCTCACGAAGTTTTTTTTCATCTCCATCAAGGATTGCCTGTAATGCATAAATACCTACTGCTAGACCGGGTTGTTGGGAGAGCTGTATATTGCGTGTTTTATTATTATGTGTAATGGATAACTGTTCACCATCGATATGTTGCTCGATGCGATCAGGGTATGTAATAATTTTACTGAGTTTTCCGGGTCTTTTATAAAGTAATTTTCCTTTCGACACCAGAGAAACATCCAGATAATCTGCTGACCATGTTTCTACAAAATATCCACTCGATTCATTTAGTTCTGAAAAATCTTCCAGTCTTTCGCTTAAAGTTCCAGCACTTGTTACTGAAGCTTGCAGTAATAAAATAATATAGATAAAGTACTTCACAATTTGTCTTCCCAATAGTCATAAAAATTAAACCAGTTATAAGGGTGTTGTTTAACGTTATCTTCAATACTTTTTACATATTTCTGCATTAGTTCATTAATGGTCTTTTCACGTTGATCGCGAGGTATTTTTTGACCATCATAGAGCAACTTATGATGAATTTCATAGCGGTTGCCACCGGTATAAATTCCAAAAAATCCGATTACTGGCACACTTAGCATCTCAGCCAGCTTAAAAGGACCTGCTGGAAAATTAACTTCTTCACCTAGAAAAAAACATGATATTTTCTTTTCATCTTTTAGTACGCGGTCTCCTAACATTCCTATTAGGTTACCTTTTTCCAGCGTTTCTTTCATTTCAAAAAGTGCTGTTGGGTTAGCCAGATTAATTACTGATTTGGCTATTTCCGGATTCAGTTCGTCCAGTATCCGAGTGATCATAGCATTATGATTTTTATACATCATAATTTTAAGCGGTATCTTATGTCGTCGTAATGCCAGACACCTCAGAACTTCGAAGCTACCCACATGAGAGCCAAGTAATATGGCACCTTTTTCTTGCGATATTACCTTATCTAGTTGTTCTTCATCATAGACATCAATTTTGAAACGATCGAACTGGTCAGTTAAGAAGTACACTCTATCCAGTATGACAGCAGAAAAATGGTGAATATGGAAAATCACTTCCCATGCACTTCCGTTGTATCCTGGAACTCGCTGTAAGTATTGATGAGAGGCAAACCGCGACGCTGCTGAGCTTACAAAAAAGTACAATGTAATTGGCCATAGCAATAAGCGTGCAATACCACGAGATACATTCAATGCTATATAGCAAATTAATTTAAGCGTAAAAGTGTTGCTACGCTCCGCGTGATCAGTCCATTCGCTCATAGCTTTAGGTGCCTTCACTAACTAGCTGTATCTGTCCCGTGACAAAAATCACACCTTCGGATACACAACTAAAATGATAGAGCCCTTCATTTTTTTGTTTATATATGATTTCTATTTGAGTATTCGGGTAAATAGGTTGTATGAACTTAACTATTGGGAATCCGTGAAGGATTAATCCTGGTAGTTGACTAACAAGACCACGCACAACATGATCTAGCGTGATAACGCCAGGAGTGATCGGATAATCAGGGAAGTGTCCATCCAGACTAGGATGTGTTGCAGAGATCATAAATGATGCATTCAACATGATGTCTCTGCTTCCTTTTTATGATCTTTTAGATAAGTTAATAAGTCTGCGATTGGTAACTTACCTGAAGAGGTATATGGAAGATCCTCTACGGTATATAGAGGTCGAGGCAAAAAGACTGAATCAATAATTTTAGTAAGTGCATCACGTACCTGCCTTGAGCTAAATCCAGGTGCAATGACCAGGGCTGCCAACCGCTCACGTTGGTTTGCCTGATAATCCAATTTAAACACGACTGCGTCTTCAACTCCTTCAAGAGACTTTATATGTGCCGTTAATTCTGCTAGAGATCCGCGTTTACCGCCAATTTTAACCATGTCTGTTGCTCTGCCAATTAACCTGAAGGTCCCATCGGATAATATTTCCAGCTTATCTGGTAAGGATGTTTTTTTATTTGTCGCGACAGTGTTTAGCCATGCATCTTCGTTTATTACACTAAGAGAAAAATCGTGAAGAAGCGACCATGTCGTTTTTTTCGTCACACGTCGCGTTGCTATGGCACCAACTTCACTACAACCGTATATTTCTTTAGCTTTAGTGCGCATTATACTTTCGACCTGACTAGCCAATTCTTCTGATAATGGAGAAGTGGCTGATATTATCTGCTCTATGTTTTTCCAGTTATACTCCTGTGTAATACACGCTTTCAAATGTGTAGGTGTAGTGACCAGAATGCAAGGTGCAGAAACTTCGTTTATAGCGCGCTGTATATCTAAAGGATAAAATGGCTGATCGTGATGAATGCATATACCATAATAAACTAATGGCAAGATGATGCTCATCTCAAAGCCAAACATATGTTGCGGTGGAACAGTGGCGACAATACTCAGGCGTGCTATCCGCTCAAAATGAAACCTTTTATAGACTTGTTGGACTCCGCTGACTAACTGCCCCCAGGTCTTCTGGTGAGCAATGGGTAATCCGGTGCTACCAGATGTATACAGCTCGGCCACTATCATATCTGTCGGCACTAACCCGATGTTCCATTTAACTAATTCGGATGAACTTACCTCAACTGTCTGGCAGATACCTTTTATCAAAGAATCATTAATCAGCTGTACATTTTGGTTGTTTGTTAGTCGCGTGATTTCGCCTTCACTGCGATTTGCAGGCAGCATAGTCATTCGACCTTCCAACATGCTTGCGGTAAAAGCGACCAGAAAGTGGTAACGGTTTTCACACAAGTTGAGCACTCTTGTTGGACGTTTAGTTGCATGGACTTGCAGTAGATTAATACGAGTTTGTGCTACATGAGATTCAAATAAGCTCTGATCAATAACATGGTCTATGTACCAGGCTATCGATTTTTGGGATATCTGTGCGCTATTCATTAGTCATGCCGATTTTGTTGCAGCAGAACTTGAAGCATTTGAAAAAACTGTGGTTTTTTTCCAGTAAATCTGTGTCGAACAGTCATTTCGATTAGAAACAAAACAGCAATGATAATATAGTTGCCTATGTGCACCCACCATGACCATACTTCAAATGGCGCATATATCGCTAATATGACCGCTTCACAAATCATTAATAAAAATATTCCTCCCCATAGAGCTGTCAGGATTCTGGTATAGAGCAGGTGCCGCCTATCCAGGGCTTGTCCTTCCATGCGTTCTGCAATTTTTGAAATCAAGGCATAATCTGATCTTAAGCTGCCGAGAAAGACAATTGCGAGCCAGCTGGGGATTAAAATAGGGGGCAGATATATGATTATATTCTGTAAATCCAGTTTCGCAGTAATATAAATTATTATGCACAGTAGCGCCGTCAGTCCCGCAACGACTAACCGGTACCGTGAGAATTTATTTATACTAATAATATAGATAAAAGTTAACAGGTAAATTACCGGGATGAGTATTTGATCCAATAAAATCCCTGCATGCGCAACAACAGGATAGATCAGCAGACCTGGTTGCTCAAGTCGCTGCAGGATAGATTTAAGAAGTCCGATTTGACTCAACATACACTGCCAGAGTACGCAAAGATGAAAATATGCGTGCAAAATCAGGATCATCAGATTGCAATTTGATTCCGTATTTTGTTGACAAAAGCATGCCAAGCTCAAGGGCGTCGATTGAGTCCAGGCCCAGACCCTCATTGAATAGCGCTACTTCTGAATCAATATCCTCAAGCTTAATATCCTCAAGATTAAGATTTGTAATTAACAGCTCACCTAATTCACTTTCAAGATCGGTAAGATTACTCATTTTTATGTTAAAACTCCGTCGCAAATTTACAATCATTATATAGTAAGCGCCTACTAATTGAACCTACAAGTAAGACAATAATCCCACGATTTATATTAGTGTTTGCTATATCATCTACCTCCCTTGTGTGTTTCTTATACCTGAATCCGTGGTTTAAACGTGGATGCAGGTTATAAATATTGTCGAATATTGGATTACCATTGAAAAAGCACGGATGCTTCTGTTAATGGAAATTGAAATATGAAAAGATTATCCAGCCACGATTACATATATTCATATATGCCAACTCGATGATTGCAACCAGACAAAGTCATGATTCAGGCGGTTGTAGGTGATATCGGTACTCCAGGTTTGATCGGGCGCACTACGTCTACTTCGCGCAGGAAACAGGGTATATATCCGTTGCACTGGATGGGCGTGGCTGGTATTGGAACCCGGTGTCATGCCCGCTTATCCCCGATGGTGCATCAGTACTGGATTCGCTTGTGGTTGACTGATTTACCAATCATTTTCAGAGGGGCTGCCGCGTATCTTCCACGTCCATAAGGTAGCACCATGGCGGTTAACCTATACAATCAATCCCGTCACTGCTGTCAATCCTCACACCGTCGCACCACGGGCAGTGCTTCGGTCGACGAGGTCTACGATTACCGGATCACGGCAGGCTGATCCCGGACTTTTTCAGTCTGTTCAGCTCCATTTTGAGCTTGCCAATCTCGCTGTAGAGTCGCTCTGTAATATTTCGCCACTTTAAGCATTCAAACCGCCAGTTTTAATTCTGGCGATGTTTTTTTAATGCCACCCGGACAGCATCAAATCTGCATTTTACCCGGTGTGTGATATCACCAAACTTGTGCACATAATTTCTAAAAAAGTGTCCAGTTGAGACTCGATCCAGTTATTTATGCATGGAATTAAATTAAATTAAATACCATTGGACAAGCATGGACAACTGCGCTATAAAAGCATCCATGAAAGTAAGGCTAAGTTGACATCTGGCTTTGTTCTGTAAAGTGATGTGTCAACTTAGGTCATAAGTTTTTAGTTCGACTTTGACCAATAATTATTCTCATTTAAAAATTAATAATCACTGACTATGAGGTAGTTCGTAATGAAAAAAATAGCTTTATGTGCAGCAGTTACCGCGATATGTGTAGCTCCCGCAGTTTCGATGGCGGCGGCGGATATTTATGGCCAATTGCGTTATTCCGTCAACTCGGTTGATGCTGATGGCGGTACCGGTTCTGATGGCATGGTGGCTG
>JAGXGK010000001.1 GCA_024636785.1 Gammaproteobacteria bacterium | reverse complement strand
TGAAGAAGACAAAATATACTATCGACGCACGTATATTGAAAAGTTTGCAAAGATCATAAAAAAAGTTTTCAAACTTTAAAAGGCTGCCTAGTTTAGGGGGATTGAAACGAAGGAGTGAGAGAACAGCCCAAATGTTGGCAGTCCTTCTCTATCAAAAAATCTAATTACGCCTTAGTTTTAACTCCCTCCGCGATCACAATCGGACCCAGATGCAAGGCCAAGAAAATAGTCGTTTCAACGATTATGCCATTATCATGCTCACCCGCAATCTCATATACAAATGACTAATCGATTTTAAGTTTATCCAGAGCAGCTGTTTCTAATAAGCCGGTAACGAATAGCCTGTACCAAAATCATTAATTGAAACTCGAATGTCATTTGCACACAGCAAATTTATTTTAGTAATCACAGCATCAAAGGTGGTCGCACATAATCTGGGTGTCACCCGGATCAATTATACAGAAGCGCTAAGATCTTGATTTGACGCCAGCTTGAATCTGGCCCTGAGTTGACTGTGCATGACGGCATCAATTGCGTCGGGGAAGAGTGTGATGAAATAGCGTTGACCGGAAAGGGTGTCTAACAATACCAGTTGTACCAGCATATCGGAGGCATAACTTTGATGACAGAGCTGAAGATCATGATAATCACGATCGCCTATAGTTAAATCCGTCAGGTTGTCGGCTTTTAAACCCAGGCTTATCTTTTGCTTATGATGAGACAGGTATCGCTTAAAACTCAACGCTACCGACAAGATAAGAAATAGTTTCAGCCCGACACCCGCCAGGCCAAAATCACTGATCAGTAGAATCGCGACTGCCGCCAGACTGTGAACGACAATCAGGAAATACAGTTTCAACGCGGATGATTGAATCTCAATGAATAAAGACGATGAACCCGACATCGGAGTCTGTGACCAGTTTTCTTATTTTTTAAAGCCGTAAGATTCCATGTGATTTAGATGACGAATGTAGTCAATCAAATCACCTTCAGCTTCAGAGCGGCTATCAAACGGCCCTCTTTCTTCACCCTCACGAGTCGTATAAAACCACTGACCGTTCATCTGCACAAAGCGGTCCATCTGAAAGAAAGTTTTAGCGCTTTCACCGTCTGATTTTCTAGTCAACTTAATCTCTCCTTGCCATTATGTTGTTTTTGCACAATTAAACTTATCGAACCAGGTACGCCTTATTCTAGCAGTTAAATCAGAAACCATAGCATCTGAGGATTCCATCTTTCCCAGCAGCAAATCCAGCAAGACCTGATCAGGATACTCCAGCAGCGATAAAAACAGCGCGGTGTCTTCCCGGCTCAGATGACTGAATTGCACTTCCACAAAAGTATTCAGCAGCAGATCCAGTTCCAGCATGCCGCGACGACAACGCCAATGCAGCTGGGAGGCGCTGACCGGGTTTGGCCGGCTCATAAAGATTTCTTCACCATCTTTTTCTTAATGTTGCCGATGGCCCGGGTCGGGTTCAAACCTTTGGGGCAAACCTGAACGCAGTTCATGATGGTGTGACAGCGGAACAGCTTAAATGGCCCTTCGAGATTTTCCAGCCGCTCATCGAGCGCCTGGTCCCGACTGTCTTCGATGAAACGCGAAGCCTGCAAGAGCGCGGCGGGGCCCAGAAACTTGTCCGGGTTCCACCAGAATGACGGACAGGCGGTCGTGCAGCAGCCACAGAGAATGCACTCGTACAGGCCATCGAGCTTTTTGCGTTGCGCCGGTGTCTGCCGCAACTCGACCTCGGGCATGGGGTCGTTCACAATCAGGTACGGCTTAACAGCCCGATACTGCTGATAAAACGGCTCCATATCGACGATCAGATCGCGGATCACCGGCATCCCGGGTAACGGCCGGATTTCAACCGGCTGCTTCAGCTCAGACAGTGGCGTGATGCAGGCGAGGCCGTTCACGCCATTGATGTTCATACTGTCTGAACCACACACCCCCTCACCACACGATCGCCTGAAACTGAGCGAGGCGTCCTGCTCCTTTAATTTGAGCAGCGCCGCCAGCAGCATTATTCCCGGTTCGATTTCCTCAAGCTCATAATCCTGCATGTACGGCTCGTTATCGACCTCAGGGTTATAGCGATAAATATTAAAGCGCACGGTCATCCCCCTGGCAGCCTGTCTGACTTAAAGAAAACCAGGCTGCTTGTCGTCTGACCAGTCCATATTTCGCCGCTTTTTTGGGCAATAGAATGACTATTGCCCTGCAAAATCGTCAAAATCTGTCCTCGCTCAGACGAACTTGCGCTTCGATTCTTCAAGTCAGACAGGCTCCTAGTAGATTCTGGGCTTGGGTGGAAAGCTATCCACGCTCACCGGTTTGGTTCGAACCGGCTTGTAATCGAGACCGGTGTCGAGTGAATACAGGCTGTGACGCATCCAGTTCTTGTCGTCGCGTTCAGGATAATCCATGCGTGAATGCGCGCCGCGACTTTCGGTGCGGGCAAAAGCTGAATGCATGGTGGCCAGCCCGCAGGCGATGAGATTTTCAAGCTCCAGCGCTTCGACTCTGGCGGTATTGAAGGTATCGCTGTGATCCTCGATTTTCGCATCCTTAACACGTTCGGCAAGTTGCTCGATCTGCTCCACGCCTTCGCGCAGCACGGCTTCATTTCGGAACACACCACAGTGTTTTTCCATGACCGTTTTCAGTTCGTGGCGCAGAACATTCACCGACTCACCATCCTGACCGGGGTTTTTATTCCAGCGCTGAAAACGCTGCATGGCTTTTTCGACACTGCTTTCGTCCATGGGTCGATGATAACGGTTCTCTGCCAGATGGCCGATGATATGGTTGGCGGCGGCGCGTCCGAACACCAGAATATCCAGCAGCGAATTGCCGCCCAGACGGTTGGCACCGTGCACCGAAACACAGGCACATTCGCCCGCCGCATACAGGCCATACACCGCTTCTTCGGGGGTATCTTTCACCGGCACCACTACCTGGGCATGGCGATTGGTGGGAATGCCACCCATGGTGTAATGCGCGGTGGGCGACACCGGTATGGCCGCTTCAGCCGGATCGATACCCAGAAAGGTCATGCAGGTCTGACGAATACCAGGCAGGCGCTGCTGAATGACCGCCTCGCCCAAATGATCCAGCTTCAACAGCACGTGATCCTTGTTGACGCCGCAACCGCGACCTTCGCGAATCTCGGTGGCAATCGCCCTGCTGACTACATCACGACTGGCGAGATCCTTAGCCTTGGGGGCATAACGCTCCATCAGGCGCTCGCCCTCGCCATTGACCAGATAGCCGCCCTCGCCGCGGGCGGCTTCGGTAATCAGCATGCCCCGACCGGCGATGCCGGTGGGATGAAACTGAAAGAACTCCATGTCCTGCAACGGCACGCCGGCGCGCAACGCCATGCCCAGACCGTCACCGGTATTGATCATGGCGTTGGTGGTGTTGCGATAAATCTGCCCGGCACCGCCGGTTGCCAGCAGGGTGGTTTTGGCTTCGATAATTAACGGCTGTCCATCCATAATATTAAACACCAGCGCGCCCAGGACGTGACCCTCCTCATCCTTGAGCAGGTCGACGGAAAAATATTCATCGAAAAAGTGCGTTTTGGCGCGGATGTTCTGCTGATACAGGCTGTGCAAAATGGCATGGCCGGTGCGGTCAGCAGCGGCGCAGGTGCGCACGGCCTGATCACCGCCGAAATTCTGGCTCTGCCCGCCAAAGGCGCGTTGATAAATACTGCCGTTATCCAGCCGGGAAAACGGCACGCCAAAATGCTCCAGCTCATAAACGGCTTTGGGCGCCGCCCGGCACATATATTCGATGGCATCCTGATCACCCAGATAATCACTGCCTTTGATAGTGTCGAACATGTGCCAGTGCCAGTTATCGGGCGAGACATTGGCCAGCGCGGCATTCATCCCGCCCTGCGCGGCCACGGTATGTGAGCGCGTGGGAAAAACCTTGGAGACTACCGCCACACTGGCCTCAGCCTCGGACAGGCGCAAGGCCGCGCGCAAGCCCCCGCCGCCTGCGCCAATAATCAGGGTATCAAACTGTCGCCGTTGAATTGCTGCCATGTTTACTCGACCATCGAAAATAACAAAATACGAATCACCCACAGGCCGCTGCCGACCAGCACGCCCATCACCAGCGCCAGAAAAAACAGCCGCAGCATAATATCGTGTACATAATCCAGAATCACATCACGCATACCGATCCAGGCATGAAACAGAACCGCCACCACAAAAATGCCGAAGGCAATGGAGTTAAACGGCTGAAACAGCCAGCCCCGCCAATGTATATAGCTGACGACCTCTACATTCAGGCCGCAATAGAGTGAATAAAATAAAAACAATGCAATATAAACCGCACTGACGCGCTGAACCACCCAGGGCTTTAAACCCTCGAGGATATAAAGACTCATAACAACAGCCCTGGGAGCCTGTCTGACTTAAAATAAACCAGGCTGCTTGTCGCCTGGCCGGCCCATATTTCACCGCTTTTTTGGGCAATAGAATGACTATTACCCTGCAAAACCGGCAAAATCTGTCCTCGCCCAGTCAAATTTTCGCTTCGATTCTTCAAGTCAGACAGGCTCCTAGCGAGACGATCACCGTCGTCAACACCGACAGCGCGATCACCAGCCAGGCCGAATAGTTCGCCGCCTGCCTGTCAACGCCGAGGTCGGCGTCAATCAGCAAAAAACGAATGCCCGCGAACAGATGATGCGCAAGCGCCCAGACCAGTAATATTTGCACTGCCAGTAGCAAGGGCTGCTGCAACATTGCGATAACCCTGTCAAAACCCGCACTGGACTGCACGGATAAATCCAGCAGATAAACAATAAAAGGCATCGCCAGAAACATTAATAGGCCTGAGAGACGATGCGCCAGCGACACAACGGCCGCTATCGGCAGGTGAATCTTGAAAAGATTCAGATAAACCGGACGTTTATCTTTAGACGCGCTCCTTCCCATGCTCATCACCTCAAAAAAATATTTTTATAATTAAGGAGCGTATCATAAATCAGTCGCTTACTAATTCACAGCACACCAGGAGGCTGTCGGATTTAGGATGAATTGGCTGCGGAAGTGGGAGAGCGGCCCAAATCTCCTACTCCCTCGCTTCAATCCCCCTAAACCCGACAGCCTCCTGGGGAATTGAGTCAATGGTATCGAATGCCCTTATAAACTGCATTATGATTCAACCTCTACTTTGTCTAAACTAACCCGCATCACAAACCAGCTATGGCTGAACAATGAGATTGTACTAATGAAAATCGAATGGGAAAAATTTCTGGAAAACGCAGGCGCTGAATTTGTCAACGAAAAAGTCGATTCCTTCGGCAACCCGGCGCAGGAACGCAGCATTATTCATACCGGCAATACAATTTGCGACCTGTCACACTACGGCCTCATTTCGGCTTACGGTGAAGAGGCGGTGAATTTTCTTCAGGGCCAGTTCACCAATGACGTTGCCCAGGTGGATGAATCGCACAGTCAGCTCAGCGCTTACTGCAACCCCAAAGGGCGAATGATCGCCAACTTCAGAATTTTCAAACGCGATGACACGCTTTACCTGTCGCTGCCCTACCCGCTGCTCGAAACGGTATTGAATCGATTACGCATGTACGTCATGCGCTCCAAAGTCACCCTGCAGGACGCCAGTGATGCGCTGATGCAATTTGGCCTGAACGGCCCCGAGGCTGAAAAAAAATTAATGGACATAACCGGCACAGTGCCGACGAAAATTAATCAGACGGTACAGTGCAACGGCTACACCATCATTCGTATTCCCGGCAGCGAGCCGCGTTTTGAAATTTACGGACTGCTGGATGCAGTCACTCAGCTATGGCAAAACCTTGATGTTGATGCCGCACCGGTCGGCGCACACATCTGGGAACTGCTCAACATTCAGGCCGGCATCCCTGTCATTGTTCCCGAAACCTCCGAAGCGTTTGTGCCGCAGATGGCCAACATGTCATCGCTGGATGCGATCAATTTCAAGAAGGGTTGTTATACCGGACAGGAGATCGTCGCGCGTATGCATTATCTGGGCAAACTCAAGAAACGCATGTATCGCATTGCCTTTGAAAACCATGAAGCCCCCAAACCCGGCGATGCCATTTTCACTGAAAACACCACCGCAGGCAGCGGCACCGGCACGATAGTCAGCGTCGAACAGACCGACGAAGGCTGCTATGAAGCACTCGCCGTCATCCAGATCGCCAACGCCGAGAGCCAGCCTTTAAGGTTGCGCGATGCCTCCGGCCCGCTGATCAAAATTCTGGAATTGCCCTACGCTTTTGACAATTCTGAAGAATAAATAAACAGGCAATCTACAAACTAAACATGGAGTCCGCGAAGGACGCGAAAAAGTCAAAAGCAGAACAAAACTGCTTAAACCGCCCTCACCCCGGCCCTCTCCCAGCGGGAGAGGGGGCAAAGCGGCGACTTGATAAACTTTCTGACGAGACCCAAAAGTAAAAAGCCTTTAACTGCTAACTGCCAACTATCTTTCACTCCTGCCGCATATGCGGAAATAAAATCACATCACGAATCGAAGGTGAGTCGGTCAGCAGCATAATAAGCCGGTCGATGCCGATGCCTTCACCGGCGGTGGGTGGCAGACCGTACTCCAGGGCGCGGACATAATCCGCATCATAATGCATGGCCTCTTCATCGCCGGCATCTTTCTCATCCACCTGTTTCTGGAAGCGCTCAGCCTGATCGACAGGATCGTTAAGCTCGGAGAAGCCATTGGCAATTTCGCGTCCGCCTACAAAAAACTCAAAGCGATCAGTGACGAAGGGATTGCTGTCATTGCGTCGTGCCAGCGGTGAAACTTCGGTCGGATATTCTGTAATAAAAGTCGGCTCCATAAGAAGATGTTCAACCGTTTTCTCAAAAATTTCGATCTGAATTTTACCCAGACCAAAACTTTCTTTAACGGAGATACCCATGGACTCGGCGATTTTTCGAGCCGAGCTTATTTCGGATAAATCCTCAGCTTTGATATCAGCATTGTATTTCAGGATAGAGTCGAACACCGACAGGCGCGCGAAAGGTTTTCCGAAATGGTACTCCTCGCCCTGATAAGTAACAGTCGATGTGCCCAGCGCATGTTCAGCCAGCCGCCGTAAAAGATCTTCGGTGAGATCCATCAGGTCTTTGTAATCTGCATAGGCCTGATAAAACTCGATCATGGTGAACTCAGGATTATGCCGGGTCGAAACCCCTTCATTTCGGAAGTTACGATTGATTTCATATACCCGCTCAAAACCACCGACCACCAGACGCTTCAAATACAGCTCCGGCGCGATACGCATAAACATGGGCAGGCCCAGCGCATTGTGAAAAGTCTCAAAAGGTTTGGCAGCGGCACCGCCGGGAATGATCTGCATCATCGGCGTCTCCACTTCCATGAAGCCGTGGTCGTCAAAATAGTTGCGGATAAAGGCGATGATTTTGGTGCGCTGGCGGAAGGTCTCCATTACCTCCTGGTTCATAATCAGATCAAGATAACGCTGCCGATAACGCATTTCGGTATCGGTTAAACCATGAAACTTGCCCGGCAGTGGTCGCAGTGATTTTGTCAGCAGGCGCACGTCGTCAACCTTGACTGAAAGTTCGCCGGTTTTGGTTTTAAACATCACCCCTTCGGCACCAATTAAATCGCCCACATCCCATTTCTTGAAGCCTTCGTTATAAACCCCTTCAGGCAGATTATCGCGTTGCAGAAAAAGTTGAATCTGTCCGGACATATCCTGCAGCTTGGTAAAGCTCGCCTTGCCCATAACCCGTTTCGCCATCATCCGTCCGGCAATCGACACTCGCTGGCCCAGAGCTTCGAGTTCTTCTGCGCTTTTCTCGCCGTAATGCAGATGCAACTCGGCAGACATGGAATCACGTCTGAAGTCGTTGGGAAAAGCGTTGCCGATTTCACGCAAATCATCCAGTTTTTCCCGACGCTGGGCAATCAGTTTGTTTTCGTCTTCCGGCGTTAACTCTGCTGTTTCATCATTCATATTTTTTATAAACCGCTCTTTAAACTAGCTTCGATAAATTGATCGATATCGCCGTCGAGGACGGCCTGAGTGTTTCCTGTTTCAACATTAGTGCGAAGATCTTTGATTCTAGACTGATCGAGCACGTAAGAGCGAATCTGACTGCCCCAGCCGATGTCCGATTTCGAATCTTCAACCACTTTCTGATCAGCATTGCGTTTGTGCATTTCAATTTCATAAAGCTTGGCTTTCAGCTGCTTCATGGCGGTGGCCTTGTTTTTGTGTTGCGAGCGATCATTCTGACACTGCACTACGGCACCGGTCGGGTTATGGGTAATTCGTACCGCCGATTCGGTTCTGTTGACGTGTTGACCACCCGCGCCACTGGCACGATAAACATCAATACGCAAATCGGCCGGGTTGATGTCTATTTCAATATCGTCGTCAATCTCAGGTGAAACAAACACCGAGGCAAAAGAGGTATGGCGGCGATTGCCTGAATCGAAGGGCGACTTTCGCACTAAACGGTGCACTCCGGTTTCGGTGCGCAAACGCCCGAAAACATAATCACCTTCAAAACGAATAGTCGCGCTCTTGATACCCGCGACATCGCCCGCCGAAGCTTCCATCAGTTCGGTTTTAAAGCCGTGAGCTTCACCCCAGCGCAAATACATGCGCAGCAACATTTCGGCCCAGTCCTGCGCTTCAGTGCCGCCCGAGCCGGACTGAATATCCAGAAAGGCATTACTGGCATCCATTTCCCCGGAAAACATCCGGCGGAATTCAAGATCCTCAACCTGTTTTACATACTGCTGCAGGTCCTGGTTAACGGCTTCGGCGCTCTCCTCATCGTTTTCCTCCACCGCCATTTCCAGCAGGTCGCGGGCATCGTTGAGCCCGTCGTCCAGCTCTTCCAGGGTGAGTACAATTTTTTCCAGCCGGGCTCGATCCTGACCTAGCTGTTGCGCGCGCTCGGGATTATCCCAGACATCAGACTGTTCGAGTTCACGACTGACCTCTTCCAGCTCTTCTTTGCGAAGATCAAAGTCAAAGATACCCCCTCAGCGACTGGGAGCGCTGCTTGAGGTCATCGATAAGGTTAAATATAGGATTGACTTCCATCTTGATTACGGACTCTGATAAGACTGAATTGAAGGGACGAATCTTACCTGATGAGGGCTGCGATTGGCAGTCCTGAGACACAATCAGGATTAATTCCTCTGTATATATTTAACTGACAGCTTTAGGTTTGCTGGCGACATTGTCGCGCAGATAGACCGGGATGGCCTGTGCCGCCGTAACCGCGCCACCGTTCTCATAGATGGGAACAGCGAGTCGGGCCACGGCTTCAGCCGAGGGTAAACATTCATCGAGCGAGACGATGCAGCGCTCGCCCAGCGCCGGTTTCATGACCTCGGCGTAACTACCCCAGCCCGTGCCTGCGGTGACCCATTCGCCCTGCGCTGGTATCGGCGCCTGCGCCGGTGCTACCACACACTCCTCGCCCTGCAACACAATCTGCCCGGCCTGATTCTGCACATAAGCACCCCAGTAAACTTCCCCCATGCGCGCATCGATGGCGGTCAGCACCTGAGTCTGTGCCGTTTCCTGCATGGCGACGCTGGCCAAAGCTGCTAGGCTGGATACAGGCACGACCGGAATCGAATGCGCGAAAGCGATGCCCTGCACCACGCCTGCGGCTACTCTCACCCCCATGAATGAACCGGGGCCGCGCGCAAAAGCAATCAC
>JAGXGK010000016.1 GCA_024636785.1 Gammaproteobacteria bacterium | reverse complement strand
TCCTGTTTGTCAAAATTGAGTGACTTGAGCTTGAGCGGGTAATCCTCCACCGGATACTGGATTTCAACCTGCGGTGTATCCGGCAAAAACTGGATCGACGCCTCGCCAAACTGCTGTTTTAACGCCTCGATCTCCGGCGCTGATTCCTGCACCAGCCGGTCGCGCACCTCGCTCAGATCAATTGGCTCGGGCTCGCCCTTGAGCATCTTTCGCCAGTCGGTACGGTCAGAGACATGCTTTTTCAGCTCCACCTCGAGCAGCCCGGACTGCAACCGCGTCTGCACTTTAAAAATGGGAAGAGCCTGTCCCGCACCCTGATCAATCCAGCGTGTGGGGATCTGCGTGCCGCGCGTAATCCCTACTTTCACGCCGGATGAGTTGGCCAGATAGACATAATGTGCCTGCATGCAGTGCGTCAGTCCCCACTCAGGCTCGCGACAGGTGCCGGCCTCGTAGTGGCAGGTTTCCGGCTTCATAATGCACAGATCACACTCCGCCAGATCTCTGAAACAGGGATAACAATGCCCCTGGGCAAAACTTTTTCTGGTTATACGCCCGCAGGCGACGCAGTGGATTTCTGCATGGTATTGCAGCACCACGCTTTTACCGATCAGCGCATTCATGGCGAGCAGCTCATCGCCTACCGGCAAATGATAGCTAACCGGCGAGGACAGCTCGACCTGCATTTTTCTGATATTACCTTTCACACAAACACCCCGGTTACTGTTTATCCTGTATAAATCTGGCTATTCTGCACATCGCCCGCTTCAGCTCATCCAGCGAACGGGTATAAGCAAATCGCACATGAGTAGCGGCCTGGTGGCCGCCAAAATCGATACCCGGCGTAACCGCGACGCCCTCTTTTTCGAGCAGCTGCCTGGTCCAGGCAAACGAATCCTGCGTAATATCGCTGCAATCGGCGTAAATATAAAATGCCCCCTGAGGCTGTAGCGAAATTTTAAACCCCATTTCGGGCAAGACTGAGAGCAGGTAGTCACGGCGCTGCTTAAACATCTCCACCCGGCGTTGCAGAATCGCTTCCGCATCAGGCTCAAACGCCGCCAGCGCCGCATACTGAGAAAGTGTCGAAGCAGCCAGAAAAATATTTTGCGCGACGCGATCAACCGCGTCGACAAAGCGCTCGGGCACCACCATCCAGCCCAGTCGCCAGCCCGTCATGCCGAAGTATTTTGAAAAGCTGTTCACCACGAATACCTCTTCAGACAGAGACAGGGCGGTATATTCCTCAACATCATAAACCAGACCCTGATAGATTTCATCGACGATCAGATGGCCGTTTGCTTTACTAACCGCTGCAAGCAGCTCGCGCATCGCGTTACGCTCGATAAGGGTACCGGTAGGATTGGAGGGGCTCGCCACCATCGCCGCGCGGGTATTCGCCAGCCAGTATTTATGAATATGGCCGGCATTAAGCTGATACTGAGTATCGACGCTGACCGGCACATCGACGCTACAGAGGCCCAGAATTTTGGCAATATTTCGATTACAGGGATAGCCGGGATCACTCAGCAGAATGCTCTCACCCGGGTCAGTCAGCACCGACAGCGCCAGCTGCAAAGCTCCCGATGCTCCGGGCGTGACCACAACGCGGCGCGGGTCGATGGCCAGGGCGAACTTGCGCTGATAATGGTCGGCAATAGCCTGGCGCAGTTCGGGCAGGCCGGTGGCGGCGGTGTAATGTGTTTTTAGCTGGCGAAGCGCCTGAATACCGGCGTCGACAATGGGCTGGGCCGTAGCGAAGTCCGGCTCACCCACTTCAAGATGAATGATGGAACGCCCTTCGGCTTCCAGCTGTTTAGCTCTGGCCAGTAAGTCCATGACATGAAAGGGAGGAATTGTCTGTGCTCGGCTCACTTGCCACCGTTGTTAAAGCTATTATTAATGCGCTGATTACGGAAAGGGCTAATCCCGGCCATCACGGTCAAACCTGATCTCTTTCAGAAGCCCCGCCAAAATCATCCACCTGATACAAGCTGTGCATATTACAGCAGTTTGGATATTCGGTCTGCGTTGAAATTAGACTTGACCTGAGTGCTATACTTGTTAACTTGATGTTTAAACTCGTCACCGTCTAATTCGACATATAACCATGTGTAAAAATACCTGCCTGTCCTTTCTGTTTTTTTTCCTGCTACAACCTGCACTAGCTCAGGCACTGCCTGAAGTGGCGCTGGTGCCGGGTGGTATCGCTCTGCTCTCGCTGCCGGATTATCAGGCAGAGACCGTGGTCACTTTCGATAATGAACCAGTGGCCGTGTTTCCCCATGAAGATTCCTGGATTGCGCTGGCGGGTATTCCCCTGAACGCCAAAGCCGGCGACCATCATTTCTCAATCAAACACCATACCGGTGTCACACTTAACACCCGGGTAAAAGTGACCGAAAAAAAATATGCCGAGCAGCACCTCACCATCAAGAACAAGCGCAAGGTCAATCCCAATGAGAAAGACATGGAAAGGATCAGCCGCGAGCGTGTTCGCAAGCAAAAAGCCAAAACACTAAGAACCGATACCATCCCAAAGATTGATTTTATCTGGCCCACCGAGGGCCGCATCAGCAGCGTCTTCGGATTGCGGCGCTTCTTCAATGAACAGGAGCGCAATCCCCATAATGGCCTGGACATTGCCGCCGCTACCGGCACGCCGGTTAAAGCTACTGCCGACGGCACGGTTATCGATGCCGGCAATTTCTTTTTCAGCGGCAACATGATTTATCTCGATCACGGTCAGGGCATTATCAGCCTCTACGCGCATCTCGACCGCATCGATGTGAAGCCCGGTGACATCGTCAAGCAGGGCCAAATGATAGGCGCTGTCGGAGAAACCGGCCGCGTCACCGGCGCTCATCTTCACTTCGCTGTATTCGCCAACAAAACCCTGATCGACCCTGTTTACATGCTGCCAAAACAACAACCCAGGGCTGAAATTATCGATTAGCGACAGAAACTTTATGGCCCGAATTGGCCTAAAGTACTTGCACTCAGCTCAGAATTAACGATAATTACGACGCTTTCAGCAATCCTTGTAATACACAAATCGGTCAAAACATGGCAAAAGAAGACGCTATACAAATGGAAGGAACAGTTCTCGAAACCCTTCCCAACACAATGTTTCGTATTGAGCTCGAAAACGGCCACGTTATCATTGCCCATATTTCCGGAAAAATGCGCAAGCATTATATAAGAATCATGACCGGTGATAAGGTCACTGTTGAACTTACCCCTTATGACCTTGGCAAAGGCCGCATCGTATACCGCGCCAAATAGCCTCCAGGGAACACGAACAAATAAAAAGAGCCTGTCAGCAATGACAGGCTCTTTTTTGTTTTCTGCAATGGCTCGACTCTGATCGTCGCTGTTTACATATTCATCAGCAGCATTCACCGCAAACAAAACCTTCTTAGTCATTAGAAGCTGCGGGTGCGAAAAATATAGCCCTGCCTGCATTGAGTGATGAGCTTTATAACTGCTGCTGTATTTCCTGCTGCTGCCTTTTTTCAGTGGTGATGGGGAATTGCGTAATGGTCAGCAGCCCCGAGATAATATTAGCCGCCTTAACCACCTGCTTGACCAGTCGATCCAGACGATAGAGCTGATCGAGCAACAAGCTCATCTGGCTATTATCAATACGCTGCTGTGAAGCCGCCAGCAGAACCACTTCTCGCAAACTTCGATATTGTTCATGGTATTGCTTTTGCGCTTCAATCATTAAATCCTTGTCGAAATCAGACGCCTGCGGATTAGACAGTGCAAGAATGTGTGCCGCCGCCTGTTTATACTGCTCTATTCCCAATATCACTTCGGGATCATTTCCAATTTGCAGATTCACCTGCTGCCTGGAAAAATTCAACGCCATATCGGCGGCGGTAATGTAGCACTGGAGCGCATACAGGGTTTTAGGAAGCTGCATAGCGACATCCTGCGGCAAGGATGTTTTGCCCAGCTTTATTTCAAATTCTCTTATGGCGCTGGCCAGCATATCTATGACGACAAAATCACTGCTCATCAGTTTATCCGCTGCGCGCTCGATACTGATGGCGCTGCCCGACATCTGCCTCACCCGATCACCAATATTGGTCAGCTCAAGAATCACGGCATTCAGCGCCAGCGCGGGTGAAACCATCACGGTACTGTCGATAAATTTAGGCCTGCCTTTAATTTCTTCGCTGGAACGGAAGCGCCGTTCTAGAAACTGACTCAGGCGGCCCATCAGCGGCCAAAGCAGCAATACACCCAGGACATTAAACACGGTATGAAATAGAGCCAGCGTGATGGCCGGATTATCGGCAAGCCCCATCAACTCACTGGTATATCGAATCCACCAGAATAACAGCGGCAGTATAAGTAAGGCGACGACCCCGGTTATTAGATTAAATATTACATGGGCAGTAGCCACACGCTTTGCATTGGAGGTTGCACCGATGACTGCAAAAAGGGCCGTTGATGTGGTGCCTACATTAGCGCCAATGACCATCGCGGCAGCTGATTCAATAGAGACCATACCGCCAGTGGCGGCAGTAAGAATAATCGCAATCGCTGCACTGGATGACTGCGTCAGCATGGTCATCAGGAAACCTATGCCAACATACAAAAGAATACTCAAAAAACCGGCAGGCGAATCACTGACCAGGTTAAAAGCTTCGGCCATGCCATCAAAGGCCTCTTTGAGCACATCAATACCAATAAAGAATAGACCAAAACCGGCCATGGCCGTGCCCGCCGCAGCCAGTCGTCGGCCTGCCTGCGTCAGGCGCAAAAGCATACCCGCACCAATTAATGGCAGCGCAAAAGCTTCAACGTTAATATTGAAACCAATCATTGCCACCAGCCAGCCCGTCATGGTCGTTCCTATATTGGTGCCGAAGATTACACCCAGCGCCTGCCGTAGCGATAACAGACCGGCATTAACAAAACCAATCGTCGCCACAGTCACCGCACTTGAAGATTGCAACAAGGCGGTAATGCCCACACCCAGCATGACGCCTCTTATTGGCGCTTGCGTCCAATGCCCGAGTATATCGCGCAGACGAGCACCCACCATCTCTTTAAGGCCGTCGGTGATCATGCCCACGGCGAGCAGAAACAGCCCTATCCCACCGATCATCATGCCCAATATTGTCAGGTTAGGTAGCATAGTTTGACTACTATCAATTGAAAAAATATCCGGGTTAGAAGAAAATCTAATTTAACAGAGTTGTTATAGATACAGAAACAAATTTGTTAATTTGCACGAACAAGTTTCATGGCTCAGAAAAAGCCATAAAAAAAGGGCCGGTCATCTCTGACCAGCCCTTTTTAATTTCAGCGTGATTCAGTAGTGGTTAATGCCGTAATTATAACGACACTTACCTGATGCCTTTTATTGGCCTGCTCAAGCTCGCAGCAGCAATCAAACCTCCTCGGTTTCAGGCTCCGACACCGACTTTGTATTGATATTCAGCTCACCATCAACCACAGTCACCTTGACACGACCGCCATGCGACAGCTCACCAAACAACAGGGCATTTGCCAGCGGCTTCTTGAGGTGCTCCTGAATAACGCGAGCCATGGGTCGCGCGCCCATTTTCGGATCGTAACCTTTTTCACCCAGCCACTGCCTGGCCTCAGCATCAACATGCAGAGCCACTTTTTTGGCATCCAGCTGCGTCTCGAGCTCAACCAGAAACTTGTCAACCACATGTGACAGGGTTGCCTTGTCCAGCGCATTAAACTGCACTATTGCATCCAGCCGGTTTCTAAACTCGGGGGTAAAGATTCGCTTGAGTTCTTCCGCGCCATCGAGCTCGTTTTTCTGCTCGGTGAAGCCCATGGTAGAACGTGACATGACCTGCGCCCCGGCGTTAGAAGTCATGATCAGAATCACATTTCTAAAGTCGGTTTTACGCCCACTGCTGTCAGTCAGCGTGCCATGGTCCATCACCTGCAACAAAATATTAAACACTTCAGGATGCGCTTTTTCAATTTCGTCGAGCAACAGTACCGAATGCGGCTGCCTGTTAATGGCTTCGGTCAACAGTCCGCCATCATCAAAACCGACATAGCCTGGGGGCGCGCCCAGCAAGCGGGAAACGGTATGCCGTTCCATGTATTCAGACATATCGAAACGCACCAACTCGACACCCATGTTGGTTGCCAGTTGCTTGCACACTTCGGTTTTGCCTACGCCGGTAGGACCGGTAAACAGGAACGAGCCAATCGGTTTTTCAGGATCACCCAGACCGGAACGGGACATGCGAATGGCGGTGGCCAGCGTCTCGATCGCATCACCCTGACCAAACACCACCAGATTGAGATCGCGGTCGAGATTTTTCAACACTTCAGTATCCGAGGTGGATACCGTTTTAGGCGGTATGCGCGCAATCTTGGCGACAATGCTTTCAATATCATTAACATTAATCGATGCCTTGCTCGACTTGCCGTACAACTGACGGTGTGCGCCGGCTTCATCGATCACATCAATAGCCTTGTCCGGCAGGAAGCGATCAGTGATGTAACGCTCCGAAAGTTCGGCGGCGGCACGCAGTGCGTTAACGCTGTATTTCACATCATGATACTCTTCAAAGCGTGTTTTCAGCCCCTTTAAAATATCCACGGTCTCTTCGATGCTGGGCTCGGACAAATCGATTTTCTGGAATCGACGCGCCAGGGCATGATCTTTTTCAAACACACTACGGAATTCAGCATACGTGGTCGAGCCGATACACTTAAGCTCGCCCGAAGCCAGCATCGGCTTGATCAAATTTGAAGCGTCCATGACGCCACCGGAAGCAGAACCCGCACCAATAATAGTATGAATTTCGTCGATAAATAAAACCGAACCTTCGCGCTGCTTGAGCTGCTTCAACACGCCTTTCAGGCGTTTTTCAAAATCACCGCGATATTTAGTACCCGCTACCAGCGACCCCAAATCCAGTGAATAGATGGTGCAATCGGCTAATATTTCCGGCACCTCTTTATCCACGATTTTTTTTGCCAGACCTTCGGCCAGTGCGGTTTTACCCACACCCGCTTCACCCACCAGTAGGGGGTTGTTTTTTCTGCGTCGACATAGCGTCTGAATGGTGCGCTCGATTTCCTGATCACGACCGATCAGCGGATCAATAAAACCTTGCATGGCGCGCTTGTTCAGATTAGTGGTAAAGCTCTCCAGCGGTTGCTGGTCGGCATCAGCGGACTGATCATCCTGGACGATACCATCCAGATCATCATCATCCTGAACCTTGGCAATGCCATGCGAGATATAGTTAACGATATCAAGACGGTTAATACTCTGTAGCCCCAGCAGATAAACAGCCTGTGATTCCTGTTCACCAAACATGGCCACCAATACATTCGCGCCCACCACTTCCTTTTTGCCTGATGACTGGACATGGAAAACAGCACGTTGCAAAACACGCTGAAACCCTAGCGTGGGCTGGACTTCACCATCCACAACATCACCAAAAACAGGGGTGTGTTTTTCCAGATATTCGCGTAATTCACTGGCCAGCAAATCAAGGTCAGCACCGCAGGCATGCAGCACCGAGTTGGCGCTGCTGTTATCCAACAGTGCCAACAGTAGATGTTCGACAGTTATGTATTCGTGTCGTTTATCGCGCGCTTCATTGAATGCCTGATTCAACGACGTTTCAAGCTCTTTACTCAACATAACGTTACCTCTTTAACAATGTACAAATACTAATCGTATTATGAGCTTTTAAACTTCCTCCATGGCGCACATTAACGGGTGTTGATTTACTCTTGCATATTCATTCACCTGTTCAACCTTGGTCTCGGCAATTTCATAACTAAAAATACCGCAGATCCCTTTTCCTTTGGTATGCACTGCCATCATAACTCGGGTTGCTTTATCAGAATCCATACCAAAAAACATATTTAAGACCAGAACCACAAATTCCATAGGGGTAAAGTCATCATTAATCAGTACAACCTTGTACTGTTTAGGCTCTTTCAGCTCCGGCTTATCTTCGTCAACCGCGAGGCTGTCATCAAAATCGAAATCGTTCTGTTGATTACTCATGGTTCTCTGCTAATGCTCTCTTTAAGTGTAGAACATGATGTGTTTTTTATAAGAAATTATCTTCATCCGTGCACTTTTTTGCTGACCCACCTTCCAGATTTGCTTGCACAACAGGCATAATGCTAGCAGCAAAGTCAGAATTTCCAACCCTATCGACCGCATTGACAAAAATTGGGTATTTACAAAGACCGCCGAGCTTACATCAGAAACCACTAATATAGTAGCAATCCCTGATTTTTCACTTATTGGATAGTAGCGAAATCCAACAGCGTGGCTTTCAGCTCATGGTTCAACTTCTTTTCCACTGAGGCAATCATGCGCTGATTTAGTTCCCCCGGATTTGCTGCTGAAACCTTGAGCGGCCAGGTTTTATTACCCAGCACATGCCCCTCAGCAGAGCTCAGCCTCAGCGTCAGGGTTCCGCGCAGCCAGTGCCAGCCCTGACTCACAATGGGTGATTGCACCATCAGGCCCGCTGACAGCCCGTAGCCATTCTCAGTGCGGGTCGATTCAGGAAAACCGGATTTTGACATCGCCCCTCTCAGCACCTTGTCCAGGCCACCGACGGCATCGTGCAATATTTCAGGCTTCAGGTTCAGTGCCGACAGGCTCGCTTCCAGATGTGCCCTCAGCTCAGCCCGGTTCCATCTCGACTCGACACCCTGACCACTGAGATCAATCACCTTGAGGTTTTTTTGCAATACATCGCGCTGCTCCTGCGACGCCAGCAGCCGCTGATAAACCGCCACTTTCTGCAAAGGATTTTGCTCTGTTTCCACCGAGTTCAGCTCAAAGTCGGCCTGCTCGTCAAGGCGCGCGATTTCCCCGCGGATATTGTTGCCGGCCTGGCGACGATCCAGCACGGCCAGGGCATAATGGCTCAGATCAGGCGACTGCCATTGCTGTGCGATGCGCGCGCCATCAATAATTTTGCTGGTCTGAATATTAATGTTCTGCGTCAGGCTCTGAGACTTACTGACTGACTCCGCGCCGTTCCGCTTAACTACCTGAACATCCTGGCGCGTGCTGGACGATTCACGAATATGCAGTTCAAAAACTTTGCTGAGATTGGCCAGCGCGTGGTCTTTAGCCTGTTCTGCATTAGAGGCCGAACCACTGGCCACCACATACTGGACATTGGGATAACTCGGCGACTCGCCATTAATCCAGTCAGGCTGGTGCGTCGACTGCATGCAACCACTCAGAACCAGGCAAGGTAATAGATTTAAATATAGGCTGTCACAATTAAATCGCATCACTTATTCCTGTTATTTATCGGCCACTACGTTCGAGGCCATATTCGGTGCCACCCAGTGCTCGCTGAGAAAAACACTTTTGCCCGATTTGATCTGCACCTTTTTTTCTATGGTATCGACCAACGTGCCCGAAGCATTATAGATTTCGACATTGATTTTGTTCATGCCCACCGGCAGCCTGAGTCTGGTCAGCTGAATGGTCTGCGGTAAGGTTGTCCAGCTTCGGGTATCAGCCTGTTCGGTAATCATGTTGGCGACAGTCGCCAGAAATCCCATCATTGCACCGCCACGTTTTTCCACCTCTTTCTGCGACTTGTGCTTGACCACCGCCCGGGCGATAGCGCGGGTCATGATCAGGGGCATGTCATCATCGAGCGCGGCTCTGGCCAGCGCATCGACATTCTCCACCGGCTCCAGGCTGGCGGATACCTTACGGTCGGTCGTCAGGCGTACAGAATAGGGTTGTTTTGAGGAAAGATATTGCGGCACGGAAACCTTCACCATGTCCACGATCTCACCACCAGTACTGGTCACAATCGAAGCCGCTTTTCGAGTGGGGACGAGACCGCTATTGACGATTACAACCAGCTCCCCATAACCTTCAGGCATCGATTCCGGTTTAAAATTTTCGAGATTGAATTCTTTTTGCAGAAGCTTCAGCTCGTTCTCTGAACCCTGTTCTGCGAGGAGGCGAAACAAGTCTTTTTTCAAGGTTACCGGAATGCCCAGCCCCTGTTTGTCCCCGGTTAATTCATAAACCTCTTTTGCCTTGCGGTAGGAAACGAGCGCCTGATCTTTTTCACCCATCGCTTCGTAAATCATGCCGGAAAGGTAACGCACAAAAGGATCTTCCTCAGGCTGCTCACCCCATTCCTGCATTTTTATATCGGCCTGCAGCATTTCAACGCGCGCCGAATCAAAATCATTCAGCTGGATATAATTCATCGCCATATAAGCATGCAGCAACACCTGCTCATAACGATCACCCGCATAACCACGCATGGTGTCATTAACGAGGAGTGCACCTGCCTGCTCGCTAACACTCACCCCATAAAGTGCCTTAATCTGCTGTTTGGCAATCTCAAAGAAACGATTACTCTGCTCATAATCACCGGTCATGCGCCGTAACATGCCTTTGTTCAAACTCGCCAGCACATCCTCGTGCTCTAAATCCTGTTTCTCGGCGATGACCAGAGCATGATCCACTCGACCCGCAGTCAGTGCACCATACATGGACTCGTTCTTCGCGCTCAAACTTACACAGCCTGTAAATGACATCGATAACAGAATAGAAACACACGATAATATAGTGGCTCGATTAAGACCGCTATAAATATCCATTAAGCCAACTCCTTGAATAAAATCTTAACAACACTCAATTAAGGCTTATCCGGCATTGTTGTTATTTTTAAAGTCGTAAACCGCTTTGCGCGATTGATTTTTTGATTTTCTGCTGGCCGGCCCAGACCAGCTGATTGCTCGACAGGTCGATAAGCGTTAAATCAACCTGATAAAAACGAGTCTGTTCACCCTTAATTGCATCGACGATAGAATTGATGGTGCCCTTCAACATAAAGTCGGCACCGGTCTCGTTACCCATAGCCTTTCTGGTCTCTTCCGAGGCATTCAGATCCTGATCTTTACGTTCGCCCCGAATTTCACCCCGTTCTTCGCTGGAGGCAACGAAACTGACTTCACCGGAATTAATCAGCGCACGACGGATATCCGAAACGAATGTCCGGGTATTAATGTGATCATGCGACAGATTGCGTACCGTGCCGACAATCACCGTAGGAACACGGCCATGACTGGCATTGAATTTACTCAACCAACGCTGCGACAGTACATCCTGAATCATCTCCTCAGAGACCTTTCTCGAATCGGTATCATTCCAGTTGCCGCTCAAATCGGTCACGGTGTTGGGATCTTCGCGCGTAACACTCGGCTTACACGCGGCCATGCACGCCGCCAGGCCCAACACCACCAGTACACTCATGAATTGACGATATTTACTGCAATACATAACTCTCTCCTTTGCAAATAGTTTCAAACAACAAAATTAATGCGGCACTTATAGCATTTAACATGAAAAAAATCATAAAAAAGCATTAAGGGACCCGGAACATACTAATGTACCTGGATCGCGCCCGGATTTGGGTCATATTTGGTCGCGCCGATTGAGCAAAACCGTAGGCATAGCAGGGCTACGGCGAGGATTTTGCGATTGAGGCGCGGCCAAAGATGGCCTGAAGACGGGATGCGTAATGGTGGATTAGTATGTTCCGGGTCCCTAACCCCAGTATTATCAGCTCATCGATAGTTGCGCGAATATGGCGCAACGGGTATCTTCACAGCATGAAAAATATCGACACTTTATTACACGCCCGCTGGATTATCCCGATTGAAGGCGAGCGCCATTGCCAGCCTGATCACAGTCTGGCGATTCACGAGGGCCATATCCTCGACATTCTGCCGACTGACACGGCGCGCGAAATCTATCAGGCCAAAACCGAAATCGATTACGCGCAACACGCGCTGATGCCCGGTTTGATAAATGCACACACCCATGCGGGAATGAACCTGTTTCGCGGACTGGCCGACGACCTGCCCCTGATGGACTGGCTGAACCATCACATCTGGCCCGCCGAAAAGCAGTGGGTCAACGAGGAGTTTGTGCAGCTGGGCACCGAGCTGGCCTGCGCGGAAATGCTGCGCGGCGGCACCACCTGTTTCAACGACATGTACTATTTCCCCGATATCGCGGCACGCGTCGCCAGTAAAATTGGCATGCGCGCCAGCATCGGTTTAATTGCGCTCGACTTCCCCACCATCTGGGCGCGCGATGCGGATGAATACATCGACAAGGGACTGATCGTGCATGACGAGTATCGCAGCAACGAGCTGATCAGCACCACTTTTGCACCACATGCGCCCTACACCATCTCTGACGAGCCGCTGCAAAAAATACGCATGCTGGCCGATGAGCTGGACATGCCCATCCACATGCACATTCATGAAACCGCTCACGAGGTGGAGGAAGCAGTGGCCACGCTGGGCGAGCGCCCCCTGCAAAGGCTGGATAATCTCGGCCTGATCTCCCCCAATCTGATCGCCGTACACATGACCCAGCTGCTGACCGAAGAGATCGAACTGCTGGCCGCAGCGAACAGCCATATCGTGCACTGCCCCAGATCCAACCTGAAACTGGCCAGCGGTTTCTGCCCGGTCAAACAGCTGCTGGATGCAGGCATTAATGTCGCGCTGGGCACCGACAGCGCCTCCAGCAACAACAGCCTCGACATGTTTGATGAAATGAAAACCGCCGCGCTCCTGGCCAAGGGGGTTTCAGGCGACGCCACCACCCTGCCCGCCCATCAGGCCCTGACCATGGCGACCCTGAACGGGGCCAGAGCGCTGGGCATTGATGACAAAACCGGTTCGCTCGTACCCGGCAAATACGCCGATGTTATCGCGGTCGATTTTTCCAGCATCGAAAACACGCCGGTGTACGACCCGATCTCGCATCTGGTGTATTGCTGTAGCCGTGAACAGGTGACTGATGTCTGGATAGCCGGCAGGCATATTATGAAAAACCGCAGCCTTGCCACGCTGGATATCGAACGCATCAAACAGGCCGCCAATGCATTTAGCGACCAGGTCATCCTCTAGTCGAATCTGCGCATGCATTGTTCACCCCCGGACTCCACTTTGGTCTAAAATAAGCAACCATGAATACAGCCCATAACAATGACAATGTAGATCCTTCCGAAATCCGGAAATTCGAAGCACTGGCGAACCGCTGGTGGGATAAAAGCGGCGAGTTCAAGGCGCTGCACGAGATGAACCCGATTCGCCTGAACTTCATCAACACCCACAGCCCGCTGTCGAGCAAAAACGTGCTGGATGTCGGCTGCGGTGGTGGCATTCTCACCGAGAGTCTGGCCCGAAGCGGCGCCACCACCACCGGCATCGACATGGGCAAGGCACCGCTGGCAGTAGCCCGGTTACACGCCATGGAGGAGGCGCTTGAGATTGAGTACGATCAAATCACCGCTGAAGCGCACGCCCTGAAACATCCGGCCGGCTACGACGTTATCAGCTGCATGGAAATGCTCGAACATGTCCCCGATCCGGCCTCCATCATCAATGCCTGCGCCCAGCTGGTCAAACCCGGGGGTTCGGTGTATTTCTCCACCATCAACCGCAACGCCAAATCCTACCTGTTCGCCATTGTCGGTGCTGAATATGTCGCCCGGATGCTGCCCAAAGGCACGCACGATTTCAGCAAGTTCATCCGCCCTTCAGAGCTGGATATCTGGGCCCGTCAGGCCAAACTGGAACTGACCGGCATCGAAGGCGTCACCTTCAACCCACTGACCAACATGTTCCGCAGCAGCCGGAATGTGGACGTCAACTACATGGTGCACTACCGACGCCCCGCCAGCTGACTTGCCAGTTGAATCGCCGCATGATCAAGACCGTACTTTTCGACCTCGACGGCACCCTCGTCGATACCGCCCCGGATATGGCCGCCGCACTGGATCAGCTCTGCCGCGAACAGGATCACACATTGCTTCCCTTCGAGCGGGTGCGAACGGTGGTTTCCAATGGCAGCGTGGCGCTGGTCGAACTGGCTTTTGGTAATGAGCTGAAAAAAGAGCACATGGCCTACCTGAAACAACGCTATCTCGACATCTATGCCGGCATGATCGCCGTGCATTCAAAACTGTTCGATGGCACCCGCAGCGTACTCGACCACCTCAGCCGGGAAGGCATGAACTGGGGTGTAGTCACCAACAAACCCGCCTGGCTGACCGAACCCCTGATGGAAGCCCTCGGCCTGAAAGAGCTCGCCGCCTGCATCGTCAGTGGTGACACCACCGCACACAGCAAACCTCATCCCGCTCCCATGTTCCACGCCTGCAAACTGGCGGGCAGCACGGCAGCCGAGTGCATCTACGTCGGTGATGCCCGGCGCGACATCGAAGCCGGCAACAACGCCGGCATGCAAACCCTGATCGCCCTCTATGGCTATATCGGCGAAGACGAAGACCCGCGCGACTGGAAAGCCAGCCACGCCATCAGCAAACCCGAAGAAATTCTGCAATACCTCACTGCTTCGTAGCAGATATAGGTGCGAATTCATTCGCACACGCCATATCTATCCGGCACTTTGTGCGAATGAATTCGCACCTACCTACCAGGCAGTCACCGGTTCGCCGGCAGACTGCATTTTTTGCTCAAGCCGCGGCGCAAAATCTGTATAATTCAAAAAAAATATTCCCGGATCAAACATGCAATTTATAGAAACACGCGGCAACGATGGCCAACACCCCGAAAACGTCAGCTTCTCTCAGGCGATACTCTCACCGATCTCCTCTTTCGGCGGCATTTATTCACCGGTCTCTCTGCCCGCGCTGGGCGAAGACTTCCTGAGCCAGCACCTCGCCTCCAGTTACAAAACCCTGGCGCGCGGCGTTCTCGATGCCTTTGAAATCGACATCGATTCGGCGACCATCGATCAGGCACTTGCGCTTTATGATGAGTTTGATGATCCAGCCAACCCGGTGCCGGTCGTGAAGGTATACGATGATCTTTATGTTAGCGAGCTTTACCACGGCCCCACTCGCGCCTTCAAGGACATGGCACTGCAACCCTTTGGCGTCGTGCTCTCATCCATCGCGCAGCAACGCAATGAAAACTACCTGATTCTGGCCGCCACCTCCGGCGACACCGGCCCGGCGGCACTGGAAACTTTCAAGAATAAGGCCAACGTGCGCGTCGCCTGCATGTATCCGGTGGGCGGCACCTCCGACGTGCAGCGTTTACAGATGGTCACCGAAGATGCGGACAACCTGAAAGTCATTGGCGTCAAAGGCGATTTCGATGACACTCAGAACGCATTGAAACGCCTTCTGGCATCTGCCGCTTTCAACCAGAAACTGAAAGAGAAGCACATCTACCTGTCAGCGGCCAACTCGGTTAATTTTGGCCGCATCATCTTCCAGACCATTTACCACATCCACTCCTACCTCGAGCTAGTGCGCCAGAAAGCCATCGATTTGGGCGAGAAAGTTTATCTGAACGTGCCCAGCGGCAATTTCGGCAACGCGCTCGGCGGTTACTACGCCATGCAAATGGGACTGCCGGTCGAAAAAATCCTGATCGCCTCCAACAAAAACAATATCCTGACGCAGCTGATAAAAACCGGTGCCTACGATCTAAGAACCCAGGCCGTGGTGCCCACGACCTCGCCCGCCATGGACATCCTGAAATCGTCCAACATCGAACGCATCCTTTTCGACCTGTTCGGTGCTGCCCGCACCAAAGAACTGATGCTGCAACTGGATAACGAAAAGTATTACCAGTTAAACGCCGACGAACTTGAAACCATACAGGCCATCTTCGCCGCCGATTTCTGCGAAGACGCCGAAGGCAAAGCCTACATCAAAAAAACTTTTGAGCAGGGTTACCTCATGGACCCGCACACCGCCACCTGTTTCAAAACCTACGAAACCTGTAGAGAAAAGAATTTAAAAACCATCGTCTACTCCACCGCCGAATGGACCAAATTCTCACCCGTAATCGCCAACGCTCTCACTGGCGAAATCGATACTCGGGACATCGACGCACTAAAATCCATTGCCGAAAACGCTAACATCAAAATCCCGGCCATGATTAACGAATTGTTTGATAAGGAGATCACCCAGAAATGCGTGATCGAAAAAGAAGAAATTGAAGCCGAGATACTGGCGTTTCTGTGATTGACTGATCGACTGAGGTTGGTCATTGCAAATAAACGCAACGGCTACCAGAATCAGAGTACGGTCTTATCAGACCACCCCAGAACAACAGGAATATGGCGGTAACAACAGGGAATCATGCCTCAGCTCCCCGGCACCTGCGGCGCTGATGGTTCTGACTTCTGCGTAGCCAATACCTGATCAACGCGGTTGCGATCCACATCCACTACCTCGAAATCCCAACCTGACCAGGAGAAGCGCTCAGTTTTGCGCGGGATGCGCCCCAGCGAGGCGAGAACAAAACCACCGACGGTGTGAAAACTGCCCAGCTCTTCATGAGGTACGCTGCCGATCTCTAATTTCTCCTTCATATCCTCTATCGCCAGCAGGCCATCGAGCAGCCACGAACCATCGGCGCGGCGCACAGCGAGGGCATCTTCCGGGTCGTCACCCAGCGGCATCATCTCACCAACCAGCGACAGCATCAGATCATCGACGGTGACGATCCCCTCGGTATGACCGAACTCGCTCACCACCAGTGCGATGGTGGATCTCTGCTGTCGAAAGGTGCGCAGTAGATCGATAAGGGTTAGCGTGGTCGGGACATACAGCGGCTGGGCCAGCGGGATTTCAGCAAAATCGATGGTGCCGGCGATGGCCGACTGTAGGATGTCGTGGCTCTCGGCAATGCCGATGACATGCTGGAGATCCCCTTTGCATACCGGTAGCTGCGAATGCGGTGCCTCAAGCAGAATGCGCATGTTGTCGTCTCGCGGGCCGATGAGGTTGAGCCAGGCAACATCGCCGATAGGCGTCATGATCGAGGCCAGGCGCCGATCATCAAGGCGCAATACATTGCCTAAAAGGTGGCTCTCCTCCGGATCCAACGTGCCGCAGCGCTCCCCCTCATCGACAAAAGCAAGAATGTCCTCAATGCTGGTGACCGCTGGCGCATGGTCAATTGGCAGCAGAGCCAGGATGCGGTCGGCTAGCCAGGAAAGAAGGTGAATGACAGGTGAGAGCAGCCGAATGAATATTGACACGGAGGGTGCACAGAAGGCGGCAACGCGCTCAGGATGAGCAATGGCAATGCGTTTGGGCACAATTTCGCCCAGCACGATACTTACCACCGTGACGATAAAAATGGTGATAGCAAACGCAATCCCCTCGCCCCACGGCGCGAGCAGCGGCACCGTCCCGACTACCACCCTCTCGATAGTGGTAGAAAGCGCCGACTCACCATAAACCCCCATCAGCAGAGCGGCGGCAGTAATACCAGTCTGTGTGGCTGCCAGCAGGCGGCTGGGGTGATCCTTAATGGTGATGGCAAGAGTGGCGCGATGATCCCCCTCTTCGGCCATCTGCGCCAGACGCGAGCGGCGAGCCGAAGCCAGCGCCATTTCGGCCAGAGCAAAAAAAGCTGATAACACGACGAGAAAGATGAGAACCCAAAGGGCGTTCATGAGGGCGCTTCCAAAATAAAAAAGTGAGGGCTATTCTAGCAAAACCGTTTGCGGGCAGTTGGGGTGTTTAAAGGTATTAGCTGTGGCAGGAACACAGCTTTCTCTAACAGACTCCTGAATTCAAATACTCTTCGTCAGCAGGCTGACGCAGAAACTCTAACAGCTTTAATTAAATTCCTGTTGTATTGCGTTCCTTGTCCGGGCAGCGTTCCTGCACATTACCTATAGCGCTACAACCTTCTGCTTGCCACAGCGTTTGCACTGATAAACCGTCACCAGCCGCCCTTGCTTCACGTTGAACTGTTTTTCGGTGTGGATCTGCCACTTATGAAAACCGCTACGGCACAGCGTTTTGCCTTTGTGTTTTTCTGCTGCTGTTTTTGTCTTGAAAGGAAGGATATCCGCCATAGATTCCGATTATAACTCGTAGCCCGGGCTGACACAGGAGGCCCAACAGGTTCGTCGATTAAAACAGCCAGTGATAACTGCCGATGAGGTAATAATCATTCTGCGTGTCGATTTCCGGGTTATCCACATCCGTGAAATTCATGCCGAGATCGAGGTCCATTTGCAGGCTTCGGCTGTATCTGTAATCAGTTCGCAAGGAAGCCTTGAGTTCCTTGCAATCATCTCCGGTGTCGAGATCGCTGAAGGAGACGACGAGCCGTGGTGCGATGCGAAAGACAAATTCGGCAACACCGCGCTCATCAAATCGGTAGAAAATGGCAGAAAGGATGTGATCATGTTATTAGAGAATGGCGCTAATCACAGCATTCATAACAACAATTTTGAAAACGCGCTTAGCATCGCGAAAAAAAACGGATAGTCTGAAATTCAGACCTTACTAAAAAATCACAAAGGCAAAAAAAGCTGTTTGGGATTTTCTAATCCCGGCTTTCCATCGCTCGTAGCGGCGACGTCATCCCTGAAAATATTTTTCCGTTAGCCGCTAATTTAAAACAGATATTTTTAACCCAGACGCTCCATTCTGATTCGAACCACCTCACCTTTTATAGCCGACAGTGCCTCAATTTCCTTGATAGCGACATTCATCTTTTCTTCCCGAACCTGCTGACTGAGCAGCACCAGCTTCACCCAACTCTCCCCTTTCACCGCCTCTTTTTGCAACACGGCTTCGAGGCTGATTTTGTGGTCGGCGAAAACTTCTGAGACTTCAGCCAGTACACCGGGTTTATCTTCGGCATTCATGCGCAGATAGAAAGAGGTAAATGTTGCTTCAATGGGAAGTATCGGTATATTGCGCATGGCTTCGGGCTGGAAACCCAGCAACGGCACTTTCTGCTCGACTGGCACATTCATGCCGCGTATGGTATCGATAATGTCGGCAACAACTGCTGAAGCGGTGGGTTCGGCACCGGCACCGGCACCGTAATACAAGGTGGGGCCGACTGCGTCAGCGTAAACCAGCACCGCATTCATTACGCCATCGACATTGGCCAGCAGACGCTTCTCAGGGATCAACGTGGGGTGCACGCGCAGCTCGATACCCTCTTCCGCTTTAAGAGCAATACCCAGATGCTTGATGCTATAGCCCAGTTCGGCGGCGTAATTCACATCTTCGGTAGTGATTTTGCTGATACCTTCGGTATAAATCTTATCGAACTGCAAGTCGATACCGAAGGCCAGTGAAGCAAGAATCGTCAGCTTGTGCGCAGCGTCGACACCTTCGACATCAAAAGTTGGATCAGCCTCGGCATAACCAAGCCTCTGCGCTTCTTTCAGCACATCATTAAAATCGCTGCCCCTGTCGCGCATTTCAGTAAGGATGAAGTTACCAGTGCCGTTGATAATACCGGCGACCCATTGAATTCGATTGCCCGCCAGGCCTTCGCGCATGGCTTTGATTATCGGAATGCCACCTGCAACAGCCGCTTCGTACGAAACCATCACGCCTTTGGCTGCTGCCGCTTTCATGATCTCACTGCCGTGTGTCGCGATGAGTGCTTTATTCGCGGTAACCACATGCTTGCCGTTTTCAATGGCTTTTAATACCAGATCTTTGGCCAGTGTATAACCGCCAATCAACTCGACAACAATCTGTACTTCAGGATCATTGACGACTTCGAAAGCATCTTCGGTAAGTTTAACTTTGGCGGGATCAACAATACTTTGTTGCGCGATGCCCAGACCGGCAACATGGGAAACTTCAATCCCGCGACCCAGACGTCGCTGAATCTCTTCTGCGTTTCTCAATAAAACAGTCGCTGTACCACCGCCTACAGTGCCCAGACCTAATAAACCTATTTTTACCGCTTCCAAAATTTTCTCCCGTTATCGAGTCGTGCATCGGCACCATGCCGGTGAGGCTCAAGCTATCAATAAGGTGCGCATTCTACTGCATATGCAGGCGCTCGAACAGAACGTATAATGCCTGAACTGCTCTGTAACTCCGGATATTTTATTGTGAAATTTTCTCAGGCCGATCCCACCGAAGGTTATTTCATTACGCGCTATGACGATGAAACCATTCAGGTGAACGGAAAAAACTTTTATACCAGTCTGATCATATCCAGCCGGCAGCTCAAAACCGACTGGCGACCGCGATCACCGCAAATACTAAGCACTGAAGACTTCGCTGCCATCGCCGAACTAAAGCCGGAGCTGGTACTGCTCGGCAGCGGTCAATCACTGGTATTTCCGCCAGTTGAAACC
Source organism: Gammaproteobacteria bacterium (assembly GCA_024636785.1). Classification (GTDB taxonomy): domain Bacteria; phylum Pseudomonadota; class Gammaproteobacteria; order SZUA-229; family SZUA-229; genus LH-M37. The sequence continues at coordinate 33,932 of JAGXGK010000016.1, read as the reverse complement.
TATGCCCAGCTCATCAAACTGGGCGTGGGCGTGGAGATTATGGATACCGGCGCCGCCTGCCGCACCTATAACATTCTGGTCAGCGAAGGCCGGCACGTGGTCTGCGGTTTAATTCTGCACGAAAAAAAACCGGACAGCCTGTAACAGCTGCCCGGTTTTTTTCTATCGGCTAGTCCTCGAACAGCAACTCTTCAGAGAAGCCCTGGCTTTCCAGAATCTTACGCAGCTGTTTCAGCGCGTCCATCTGAATCTGGCGCACGCGTTCGCGGGTCACGCCCAGCTCACGGCCGACATCTTCCAGCGTGGTGCGTTCATGATTATTCAAACCAAAACGGCGCACCAGCACTTCGCGCTGCTTCTCTTCGAGCTGGTCCATCCACACGCCCAGATTGGCCATCACATCTTCGTTCTGGAGCATTTCCGGCGGCGCCTGAACGCGCTCATCCGCCACAATTTCAAGCAGCGGGCGATCATTATCCTGTCCCATCGGCGCGTCAACCGAAGTCACACGGTCGCGTAGACCCAGCATTTTTTCGACACCTGCCACCGGCTTGTTGAGCATTTTTGCAATGTCTTCAGCGGTAGGTTCTTTATCCATAGTCTGCTCCAGCTTGCGAGCCGCCCTTAGATAAACATTCAGTTCTTTGATGACGTGGATGGGGAGACGAATGGTGCGAGTCTGATTCATCAGCGCGCGTTCGATGGTCTGACGAATCCACCAGGTGGCGTAGGTTGAAAAACGGAAGCCTTTTTCAGGGTCGAATTTTTCAACAGCGCGGATCAAACCCAGATTCCCCTCTTCGATCAGATCCAGCAGTGCCAGACCGCGATTCATATAACGCCGTGAAATTTTAACAACAAGACGCAGATTGCATTCGATCATTTTTTTGCGCGCTTCCATATCGCCCTTCAGAGAGAGACGGGAGTAATAAACCTCTTCCTCAGCGGACAGTAATGGCGAGCCTTCAATTTCTCTTAAATACAGACGGGTAGCATCAAGCTCCTTTCGATTTACCTTGCCTGCCAGTTCATCAGCCGATTTCGCTTCAATGACTCTTTCACTGGAAGCTTCAGCGCTGTTATCCAGATTATCATTATCATCTTCATTCCCATTGCTATCGTGCACCATTACGCTCATATCACCCAGGCTATCGTGGCTTTCTAAAGTAGCTTCTCTCATTATATATCCCCTTTTCCAAATACGTCTGTTATTTTTATTTTTTCGCATTTTAGTTGCCTGATAGAAACATATACTTAAAGCCCTTTGTTTCCAGCCACTTACAGGCAACTTTTAAAACCGCCCACAACTTGATAAATTTTATATCATTAAATATCCTTGTAAAGCAAGGATTTAAAGGAATTAATTAAAATTATTTTCACCCCGGAAGCTCAAACCACATGATGTTGTGTTTAGAAGAGGTGCCTTCAACTACGAGGCAGATAGCTCAGAGGGTCGACAGGTTTACCGTTTTTGCGAATTTCAAAGTGTAATTTTGGTTTTTCTGTACCGGTTTTTCCCAGTTCCGCTATTTTTTGACCCGCTTTTATGGTCTCGCCCTCTTTCACCAGCAGCTTTTTATTATGCGCATAAGCGCTTAGATAGGAGCGACTGTGTTTGATGATGATCAGATTGCCGTAACTGATCAAACCGTTACCGCTATATACTACTTTCCCCGCAGAGGAGGCTCGCACCTCCTGGCCCTCACTGCCTGCAATGATGATACCTTTAGCGTGGTTCTTATTTTTGTTAAAACGCGCAATCACCTTGCCCTTAATCGGCCACTGCCAGCTGACATTGCGATTGCTCTCCACCGGCGACACAACCGCCGTTTTTACCGGCGCTTCAACAGGGGCTTTCACCTTATCGGATGTAGTGCCTGAGGCAACGGAAGTGATGGGTGCCGGTATCGGTCTTGCCATTGGTTTGCCCGTCAGGCGTAACACCTGGCCCGGATTAATCACATACGGTGAACGCAGGCCATTGATGGCCGCCAGCCTGGCAGGGCTGAGGTCATTTTCTCTGGCCAGTGAATAGAGTGTATCCCCCGGCCTTACCGTCACCTCTGTAACGGCGGGTACTGTTACCGCACCAGTGTATGTAGTTTTGCTCTCGCCACCGGCCGGTGGCCGGGTGTGCAAGCGTTCACCGGGGCGAATAATGAACGGTGGGGAAAGTTTGTTCCATCTGGCGAGATCATCGGGGTCGAGCTCAAACCGCCAGGCGATGGAATGAAGGCTGTCACCGGAAGCTACCGTGTAATCATTAGGATCCCAGTTAATGCGCGTACCGGTGCAGGCGCTCAGTAGCGAAACTAGAAAAAACAGAGAACTTAGCCTGAAGTACATCACTATTAACTATTTAAATAAATGACAAGGCTGATCATCGCCACTGTCAGCCAGCCCAGCCATTCTATATAACGACGCACCACCGGTTCCAGTCTTGGCCCTGCCCAGGCCATCAACAGCGCTACCAGAAAGAAGTGGGCGGAGCGCCCGATCAGGCTGGCCAGCAGGAACATGGGCACCGACATGGCAAAAGCTCCGGCGGTGATGGTGAACAGTTTAAAAGGAATCGGCGAGAAGCCTGCCACCACCACCGACCAGAAGCCCCATTCCCGGAACCATTCCTGCGCCATGGTGTATTTTTCCCAGTAGCCTACATCATGCAAAATCGGCTCGATGGAAGCAATAGCAAAAAACCCCAGCATATAACCGAACAGCCCGCCAAACACCGAAGTCACGGTGGCGATGGTGGCAATACGCACCGCCCGCTCCGGCCTGGCGACCGCCATCGGTGCCACCATCAGGGCGGTGGGAACCGGGAAGAATATGGACTCAAAAATGCTCACCGCAGCCAGATAGCGTTCTGCATTGGGGTGCGCCGCCATGATCATGCATTTTTTATACAAGCTATTGAACATCATTCAAATCCTAACGAATCGAGCCATCGAGCAGGGGTACAAAATGTACTGCATCCAATGTCTGTTCATCAAAGCCTGTGGCGGTGCGGGTAATCACCTTCAGCATCTGATCACCGGCAAAGGTGCCCACAGGAACCACCATGCGGCCGCCCAGCGCCAGCTGCTCCAGCAGCGACTCCGGCACATGCTCAGGCGCAGCAGTCACGATAATCGCCGGATAGGGCGCATGATCCGGCCAGCCCCAGACTCCGCCGGTGTGGCGGGTGTAAATATTGCGCAGCCCGATGGCCTGATGGCAGCGCCGCGCCCTGTCCAGCAGACCGCTGATGCGCTCCACCGAATAGACCTTGGGCACCAGCCGCGACAGCACCGCCGACTGGTAACCCGAACCGGTACCCACTTCGAGCACCACATCCGGAATGCCCGGCTGCAACAGAACTTCAGTCATTTTGGCCACGATATAGGGCTGTGAAATCGTCTGCCCCTGGCCGATGGGCAGGGAAGAGTCTTCGTAGGCGCGGTGTGCCAGCGCTTCGTCGATAAACAGGTGTCGCGGTGTGGTGCGCATCACTTCCAGCACGCGCTCGTCGGTAATGCCTTTGGCGCGCAACCGCTCGACCAGCCGGTCGCGCGTGCGCTGCGAAGTCATACCTATACCTTGAATATTTTTTTGCATACTGCTTGAGGCGTATCGCCGATATTTTATAGTTGCTATAGATGCCAGCGGCACGATTACAGCTTATTGATGACAGGCAAAATGCCAGAAAACGAAGTTTACACGTAGTTAGCGGGCGATAGCGGAAAAACATGCCCTGAGTTCAGAGGTTCATTCACGTTTAAAAAATGAACCGGCCTCCAGCCAGTCGCTCAAGCCATCCAGGCTTTGATAGCGGGTCAGGTCAATCTGCAACGGAGTGATTGAAACAAAACCATGCTCGACTGCATGGAAATCGGTGCCTTCACCGGCATCCTGGGTACGCCCCGGTGGGCCTATCCAGTACATGGGCATGCCCCGGGGGTCAGTCTGGGTAATCACGCCCTCCGACTTGTGGCGATTACCCAGTCGCGTTGCCTTGATGCCCTGAATCATCTCCCAGGGCATGTCGGGTACGTTCACATTGAGAATGCTGTCCTGCTTCAGGGGCCGCTTTCGTAGTTGTTCGACAATCTGCACAATGGCCCTGGCCGCCGTCTCGAAATGTTCGGGGGTGCGTGACGCCAGCGAAACCGCAATCGCCGGCAGACCCAGAAAACGCCCTTCCATCGCTGCGGCGATGGTGCCGGAATAGAGCGCGTCATCACCCATGTTGGCACCCGCATTGATGCCGGAAATAACCATCGCCGGCTCCTCTTCCATCAAGCCGGTAATGGCCAGATGCACGCAATCGGTGGGTGTGCCATTGATAAAGGTGAAGCCATTTTCCGCCACTTTCGCCCTCAACGGCCGATCCAGTGTCAGCGAATTGCTGGCACCGCTCCGATCCCGATCTGGAGCCACCACCGAGAGGGTATACAACTGCCCCAGCGTTTCCGCCAGCACCCGTAAACCCGGAGCGAGATAACCGTCATCGTTGCTCAATAAGATGTGCATAAGTCGAAATCATCGTTACAATAAACCAGTGCTAACTATACATGATGTGGCTATACCCTATGCAGGATGATTCAACAAAAAACGCCAAAAATCGAGCCGGTAACTGGCTGGATGACTGGCTGAACAAAAGCCAGACGGACGCCGCCGGGCAAAACCCCGTAGACGAATCCGAACTCTTCCAGCAGGCCGTGCAGGACGTCACGCCCATCCGCGCCAGCAACAAAGTTCGCCTTGCGCCGGCAGCCAAAAAAATCATCATCAGAGACCCTGCTCAGCATCCTCACATCAATGACGTTTTCTCCGATGCACCGGTCGAGGACTGCCCCGAGCAGCTACTCTATTGCCGCGACGGTATCACCCCGGCGACGCTGAAAAAATTGCGCCAGGGAAAATTTCAAATTGACCATAGCATCGACCTGCACGGCATGACCGTCGCCGCGGCACGCAGCTACCTGCTGGAATTTCTGGCTGAATGCGATGCCGATGCCAGCCGCTGCATTCTTATCGTACACGGCAAGGGCTTCAGCTCACCGGACAAGAAACCGGTGATTAAACCCATGGTCAATCGCTGGCTGCGGGAAGTTCCCGCCGTGCTCGCCTTTTGCAGCGCAGCCCGTGCCGATGGCGGCAATGGTGCGGCTTATGTTTTGTTTAAGAGAAAGAAATAAAAAGCAAGTTGGCAGTAAAAGCTTAAATGCCCGGACAAAACTTGCAAGCCTGCATACACTGCCCCCTCTCCCACCGGGAGAGGGCTGGGGTGAGGGGGCTTTTAAAAAGCATAGTTAGCAGAAAAAACTGTTTTTTTGACCTGCGATAGTCAACAAGTAATCAAATTAACGGCTTATAACTTTGGTTTTTCCTGGGGTTCGGTCATCTTCAGGTTCGCCAGGAAATTTTCCGCCAGCGCCAGATAAATCGACTTTCTGCAAATCAGTTTGGATGTGCCGGACGCTATCAACGAGGTCGCCATCATCGCCAGCAGCAGGTCCTGATTGTCGGTCATTTCCATGACGATAATAAAAGCGGTGATGGGGGTTTGTACCACCGCCGAAAAATAACCCACCATGCCCAGCACCACCACCGCCGATGCCAGCTCCATCGGAAAATAAGCCGCAATATTGCTGCCCAGCCCGGCACCGCTGGCCAATGAAGGCGCGAAGATACCGCCGGGAATTCCGCTTAGATAGGTGGCCATTGTCGCCAGAATTTTGAGCACTGGATAGAAAACGTCTGTCTTGGCTGTACAGACCGCAGTGCCCGCGCAGCCGACAATCTCTTTCGCCTCGATATAGCCGGTACCGTAAATCATCCCGCCGCTGAGCAGCCCCAGAGCGGCCACAATCAGGCCACAGATGAAGGCAATCTTTAACGCGTGCTTTGGCATATAGGGGCGCAGGCGGGTTGATGCCGAAATCAGAAACTGGCTGAATGAGCCGCCCAGCACACCCCCGACTACACCGCACACCAATACCGCCAGCCAGACAAAACCGGCATCCAGCGTCGCCGGTAGCGCGCTGTAGTAATTGTAATTATCCTGATGCACGATAATCGCCACCATGCCCGCCAGCACAATGCCGATCATCATCATGCCGCTGTTACGCCGGTCAAACGAACGCGCCATTTCCTCGATCGCAAACATGATGCCCGCCAGCGGGGTATTGAAAGCGGCAGCGATCCCCGCACCACCACCGGTGAGAATCAGGCCGCGCTCAAGATAGCGCGCCGGCACATGCATATGCCGACCGATGGAATACATAATCGCCGCACCGATATGCACCGTCGGCCCCTCGCGCCCGATCGAACCGCCGACAAACAGACCCAGCACGGTCAGTACAAATTTACCCACCGCCACCCGAATCGACAGCAGGCGCTGACACAGATCATCGCCGGTGCGCTCAATCGCCACCAGCGTTTGCGGTATGCCACTGCCTTCCGCCCCGGCAAAAAAACGCCGCGTCAGCCAGCTAATCAGCACAAAACCCAGAGGCGTAACCACAAACGGCAACCAGGGCGTGGCTGCAATATATTCACGGAAAGAGTGATCGGCAAACTCACCCAGCAAAGCAAAAGTTGCCGCCATCCCCCCTACCAGCACAGCACCCAGCCAGAAAATCAGACGCGTACGCCAGGCGGTACGATTAAATAAACGATGCTTGGTTCGGCGAATATGACGGCGCATGAGTCAAAAGGTTTTTCGAAAAAAGTGATTGTAGCGTAAACAGGCGCAGGATGATGCCCGCAGAAAACGGGAATAATTTATCTGCGGTAAATTTTTTATTAAAAATTCAGTAAAAATGGCTCTGCTCTGATTCAATATTCAAGTGCAATACTGGCTCCATTTATTTTAAATCATCTCCAAAAATATCATCCGGTATCAAAGTATAGAAATATGGTACATAGGTTAAAACTGTACCTTGATACACGCCAAGATTTCGCCATGTATCAGTAAGCTGCGCTAAAAGCGATTCGTTGTGTATGTCTTCTCTTAACGCTTCTAATACCGATATCAAAGGTTTAATACTGGTTTCATTTGCGTATTTATTTAACATCTTTATTGCGTTATCAATATTCGCAAAGTTTATGTTGTCTATAGCATTACTCATATTCTCTTTATCCGGTTTTATCTAACATTAAGGGAGCAGCACTTTTGTTATTTTTGATTTTCATCTATTACAGATAACGGCTGAGTTGTGTGAAAAGAGGCGTTTTTTCGCCGAGAGTCCCGCGCAATCGATTTATTAGCGCATTTGTTAACATGGTATTGAAAAGTCTACAGGGAAATGCTCATCATGTCTTATCCATGAGCGCTTCTTTGGAAACTGAACATATTGCGAAAATATTCACCTAAGGGTATTCATTCAGACTGTTCGATGGATAACGTCGTCGGTTTTGCGCCATAGTCATTGCACTTGCAGCATAATTTTTGCTTTCTCCAGCGCGCTTTCGATTGATTTTGAAAATGCGAGCTTGCCAATTTTTTTTCTAATCCCGGCTCTGCGCAGTTTCAGCATCATTCTCGGATGAAGATTAGCAATCACCAGCCCGATGCCTTTTTTGTGCAGATCATTACCGATGGATTCCAGGGTCACGATCGCGCTCATGTCGATCATGTTGACCTCAGCCATATCCAGAATGACAACGCGCACCTCCGGACTGACCAGGGTAATGTTGTTCATGGCTTTCTGCGCCGAGCCAAAAAACAGCGAACCATAGATATCGAAAATCGCTACCTCATCCGGCAACTCGCCGTATTTCTCATGCGACTTTTCAATTTTCGAGGTCGTAGTCAGTGCAATGCTTTTCTGTATGAACAGCACCGCCGCCAGCCCCATGCCCACCGCCACGGCAATACTCATATCGAAGAGCACCGTCAGCGAAAAACACAGCAGCAGCACGACCACGTCACTGGAGGGCGCGACCTTCATGGTGCGGACAAAATGTCTGACCTCGCTCATGTTCCAGGCCACCATCAGCAGCAGTACCGCCATCGCCGCCATCGGGATATAGGACAGCAACGGCGCCAGTGACAGAATCGCCAGCAGAATGAACAGCCCGTGCACCACTGACGCCAGCGGTGAACGCCCGCCAGCTTTGACGTTGGCTGCGGTGCGGGCAATCGCCGCCGTTGCCGGTATACCACCGAATAACGGCACTAGCATATTGCTGATGCCCTGCCCGATCAGTTCATCATTCGAATTATGTTTTTTTCCCGACATGCCATCGGCGACAACCGCGCACAACAGCGACTCCAGCGAACCTAGCACCGCAATGGTAATCGCCGCCGGCATCAACGCGCGGATCAGCTCCCAGCTGAGACCGATCGCTTCGCCATTGGCAGCAGGCAGATGCCAGGGCCAGTTAAAACTCGGTGCAATCGGCGGGATACCGCTGCCGACAATGCCATTGATTTCAAAATGAAAACGACTGCCGATAGTGGCGACTGAAAACTCAGGCATAATCAGACCGGTTAACCAGACGACAAGCGATGCCAACAGCAATGCAACAGATGGCCCGGGATTTTCGAGCGCAATTTTGGCCACAGAATCAACACCGTCAGCGTCAGGGCACCGATGAATAATTCCTGGGGATTGATCGTCGGGATTTTCTGAATAATCAGCACCAGATTTTCCAGGTAGTGTCCGTCCAGAGTATCAATATCAAGACCAAGAAAATCCTTAATCTGAAAGGTCGCAATGACAACACCGATGCCCGCAGTGAAACCCACAACCACCGGATAAGGCACGACCTCAATGAGCTTGCCGAGTCTGGCGACGCCCATCGCCACCAGAATCATGCCCGCCATAAAGCCGCTGATCAACAGACCACCCAGCCCGAACTGCTGCACGATCGGCAGCAGCACCACCACAAAGGCGGCCGTCGGCCCGGAAATATTGACCTTGGAACCGCCGGTTATGGCGATGACAATGCCTGCGACTATCGCCGTATAAAGACCATGCTGTGGCGCAACGCCACTGGCGATCGCCAGCGCCATCGACAACGGCAGCGCAATCACACCAACGGTTAAACCCGCCAACACATCGGCCTGAATATCCGAACGTGTTGGCCAGAATTTTAGAGTTTTGGTAATGGCAGAGAACATGATTTACCTCAACAACGAAACTACTGCTAAAACATTTAAGCCAAATTCCTGATGATCAGAATCCACTTCGAAGCGATCAAAATAGAAAGCGGAATATATATCGGGAGACTGGAAATAACCTTATCGATAAAATACTACTCGTGAGCGTCGGCTTCGAATCCGCTGAGATTATAACAGCAAGCGTCAGTGCTGCGGGCTAAGCAGGGGCAAGCCGAAGGAAGAAGGTTACTTCTCCGAATCTGGTGAGCAAAGACACTCAATCAACCGCTCTATCTGTTGAGTGCAACAACCACTGCCCATAGTGGCATAAGTCTGTTTTTTGACCTCTGCTACGGTTGTAGCACCATTGACGATGGCATTGATAATATCCATCTTAAGAACCTGATTACAGGTACATAAATCCCGGTTTAAATTCTTCTTAAGAACAGGCGGGAGTTTATCTAGAGGATTTGTGAGGAGAGTTTTTTTCAAAGTGTGAGTATTATAATAATTTTATACGTGATGAGTAGCGGATAATATGCGACGCATCAACTATCTTATTTTCCAGCATTAACAGTTACCCTTTTCCTTGCATTACAGAAGCGATAAAAATTATATTCGCAATATTATCAAACCCACAAGGATATCCGTTTTCATCTCAACCCTGCTCGCCAATCCTCAACAAACTCCTCTATCGATTCAGCAAAATCCGGATCAGGTTGCTGTTTGTTGATGGTGAGGTGTACGACAGTTTCGCTATTGTTATTTTCGGCGGTGACTGTCCATGCGAGTGCATTAGGACAACCGGGCAAGGTAAAACGCAGACCGTCTTTGATCACTTCGCGATGCACGATGAAGACGCCCCAGATGCAGTTGATTTCGCCGTGGTCGCCGTCATCGTGCATGACTTCGTAGATGGAGTTACAGTGCGTGGGCAGGCTGCTGATCGTCATTGATGATTGCAGTTCGGCCGGGGTGACTGCTTTATTGACTGTGCAAAAAAATTCCATGCTGACGCCTTAATAAATCACGTTTATCTGTTCGTCACTGAACAGGCGTCTCAGACGATTCAGCAAATCTTCGTTGGGTTGTACTTTCCAGTCTTCACCCAGGGTCAGGCGGGTGTGTTCGCTGCCGTTGTTGTACTGAATATAAACCGGGCACTGGCCTTCGCGGTAGGCTTGTAAGGCGTCGCTGAGTTGCTGGGTCAGCTGCGTTTCCGACCAGGAGCCGTTGGCTTTGGTTTTGTCGATGTTTATTTCCAGGCAACGGGAAAATCTTTCGCGTGCTTCCGTCATGTTGTAGATGGTGCTGGCGACAATGCGATAGGAGCCGTTGAAGTCATCATAAGAGACCGGGCCTTCGACCACTAACAGCTTGTCTTTTTCTAGCAGGTGACTGAATTTTTCGTAGGTCTCTTCGTAAATGACCACGTCGATGCGTGCGGTGCGATCATCCAGCACGGCGGTGACGATTTTGCTGCCGCGCTGAGTTTTTCGGGTGCGCATGTTGAGCATCAAACCGGCGAGGCGATGTTCCGGCGCATTTTTCCGTCGGTAGTTATTGTTACCGCCACCGGTGTCCCTGGGCGCAAGGTCGGCAGCTTTGGCCAGGGTGCAGGTGGTAAATTGCCGGATCTCTTTTTCGTAACGCTGGATGGGGTGGCCGGTGAGGTACAGACCTAAAATCTCTTTTTCATAGGCCAGGCGGACATCGTCTTCCCACGCTGGCACTTCAATCATGTGTACTGATTCATATTCGTCTGCGGCTTCCATGGCACCAAACATATCGTCCTGTCCGGCGAGCGCGTTTTTCTGATTCTGCTCGGCCAGTTGCAGCACGTTATTCAGGCTGGCGATCAGGCTGGATCGGCCTACGCCCAGCTCATCCAGAGCACCGGCCTTGATCAGGGCTTCGAGCACGCGGCGATTCACCTTGCGCGTGTCGGAGCGGCGGCAGAAATCGTACAGGTCGGCAAACTTGCCGTTGGCTTCGCGTTCCTTGATGATACCTTCGAGCGCGGCTTGGCCCACGCCTTTGACTGCGCCCAGACCATACAGCACGGTTTTGGAGTCGGGTACGCTGAAGTGATACAGCGACTGGTTGACGTTGGGCGGCAAGACTTCCAGCTGCTGCTCGTGGCAGTCTTCGATCAGGAACACCACCTTGTCGGTGTTGTCCATGTCGGCCGATAACACCGCCGCCATAAATTCCGCCGGGTAATGCTGTTTCAGCCACGCGGTCTGGTACGACAGCAGGGCGTAGGCGGCGGAGTGCGATTTGTTGAAACCGTAACCGGCGAATTTTTCCATCAGGTCGAAAATTTTGGTGGCCAGATCAGCATCGACGCCGCGCTCAATGGCACCGTCCGTAAACAGGCTGCGCTGCTTTTCCATCTCTTCGGCTTTTTTCTTGCCCATGGCGCGGCGCAACATGTCCGCGCCGCCGAGGGTGTATCCGGCCAGCACCTGCGCGATTTGCATCACCTGTTCCTGATACAGAATAACCCCGTAAGTCGGATACAGCACCGGTTCGAGGTCGGGGTGGAAATAGTCGACTTGTGAGCGGCCGTGCTTACGATTGATGAAGTCATCGACCATGCCCGACTGCAACGGCCCCGGACGGAACAGCGCCACCAGCGCGATCACATCTTCAAAACTGTCGGGCTTCAGGCGCGTGATCAGGTCTTTCATGCCGCGCGATTCCAGCTGGAACACGGCGGTGGTGTTGGCCGCCTGCAACAGTTTGAAGGTGTCGGCGTCATTGAGCGGCAGCTTGTCAATGAACAGATGCGCTTCGCCGCTTCTGTCGCGCGCCTTGTTAATGTGCTTCACGGCCCAGTCGATAATGGTGAGCGTACGCAGCCCAAGAAAGTCGAATTTCACCAGACCGACTGCTTCGACATCGTCCTTGTCGAACTGGGTGACGACACTCTGCCCGCCCTCCTCGCGGTAGAGCGGGGTAAAGTCGGTGAGCACGGTGGGCGAAATCACCACACCCCCGGCGTGTTTGCCGGCGTTGCGCGAGAGCCCTTCCAGCGACAGCGCCATGGTGATCAGGTCGTGAACATCTTCTTCGTTATCGTAGGCGGCCTTGAATTCATCCGATTCTTCCAGCGCCCGGCTCAGGGTCATACCCACTTCAAAAGGCACCAGCTTGGCGATGCGGTCGACGAAACCATAGGGCTGCGCCAGCACCCGGCCAACGTCGCGGATTACCGCTTTGGCGGCCATGGAGCCGTAGGTGATAATTTGCGAGACACTGCTGCGGCCGTATTTTTCGGCGACGTAATCGATGACCCGGTCACGTCCTTCCATGCAGAAGTCGATATCGAAATCCGGCAGCGATACACGTTCGGGGTTGAGGAAGCGTTCGAACAGCAGATCGAATTGCAGGGGATCGAGGTCGGTGATTTTGAGCGCATAGGCGACCAGCGAGCCAGCACCGGAACCACGACCGGGACCGACCGGAATGCCGTTCTCTTTCGACCAGCGGATGAAGTCGGCGACGATCAGGAAGTAACCGGGAAAACCCATGTCGATGATCACTTTGATTTCGGTTTTCAGGCGGTCTTCGTATTCGGCTACACGCGCGGCGTAATCCTCAGCGGCCGGATCGAACAGATTGCTCAGCCGCCATGCCAGCCCCTCTTCCGAAACACGGGTGAAATAACTTTCGGTGGTCTCCCCTGGCGGCAGCGGGAATTCGGGCAACACGCTTTGACCCAGCACAGTGACCAGATTGCAGCGTTTGGCAATTTCAACGCTGTTTTCCAGCGCTTCGGGAATATCGGCAAACAGCGCCTGCATCTCTTCGCTGCTACGCAGATACTGCTGATTACTGTAATTTTTGGCGCGGCGCGGGTCGTCCAGGGTGCGACCACCGTTGATGCAGACCCGGACTTCGTGGGCGTCAAAATCACTCGACTTCAGAAAGCGCACATCATTGGTCGCCACCACCGGGGTCTGCGTTTGCAGGGCCAGCTCAACAGCTTCCACGATGTAGGTCTCTTCATTCTGGCGACCGGTGCGAATCAGCTCCAGATAGAAACTGTCCGGGAACACCGATTTCCAGTGCTCCAGCCGCTGCCGGGCCTGCTCTTTCTGCCCCGAGAGCAGGCAGCGGCCGACCTCGCCTTCACGCCCGCCGGAAAGCGCAATCAGCCCTTCGGAAAACTCTTCGACCCAGGACGCCTGCACCATCGGCACGCCGCCGTGCTGGCCTTCGAGATAGCTATTGGTAATGAGCTGGCTGAGATTGAGATAACCTTCACGACTCTTGCACAGCAGCACCATCCGAAATGGCAGCCCCTGCTCATCCTCCTCGCGCACCCAGAGATCGACCCCGATGACGGGTTTGATGCCCGCCGCCAGCGCCGCGCGGGTGAATTTGACCATGGCGAACAGGTTGCTCTGATCGGTAAGCGCCACCGCCGGCATCTGATCCGCAGCCAGCGCCGACATCAACGGCTTAACGCGCACGACACTATCGACCAAAGAATATTCGGTATGGACTCTGAGGTGAACAAAAGCCGGCGATTGACCGGTAACTGCTTGTTCCTGCGATGATTCTTCCAATGCCTGACTCACAAAAATGACGGTGTAAGGGACACAGACAGCCCCCGAAATAAGGGTTAAAGTCTACCTGATTCAGGCCGTGATATTGAGGGAAATATTGGAAAAAAAACCTATTCACCGCAGAGGACGCAGAGAAAACCTAATTCTTAATAGTTTGTGCGAAGCACAAAAAACCTCTGCGTTCTTTGCGTCCTCTGCGGTGAAAGCTTTTATTTTTTGCTTTAGCTTTTGCTTTTATACCTTCCCAACCAAACAACGTCTAACCGGCGCGTAGCTGCGGCGGTGTTCCGGGCAGGGGCCGTGTTCGGCCAGGGTGGCCATGTGGGCTTTGGTGGGATAGCCCTTGTGCCGGTCGAAGCCGTAGTGCGGGTATTCCAGATGCAATACTTGCATTTGCGCGTCGCGTTCTACTTTGGCGAGGATGGAGGCGGCGCTGATTTCGGCGACGCGGGCATCGCCCTTGATGATGGGCGTCGCCGGGCAGCCTAGAACAGGCGCGTGGTTGCCGTCAACAAATACGTGATCAGGAACGATCTGCAACTGTTCGACTGACATTTTCATCGCCAGCAGGCTGGCCTGGAGGATATTGATGCGATCGATTTCCGCAGGGCTAACACTGACCACCGCCCAGGCCAGGGCGTGTTGTTTGATCTCGCTGGCCAGCGCTTCGCGGCGTTTGGCGGTGAGTTTCTTGGAGTCTGCCAGCCCGAGGATACCGTGATCGGCACCCAGAATAACGGCGGCGGCCACGACGTTGCCCACCAGAGGCCCGCGCCCGGCTTCATCGGTGCCCGCGAGCAGGCCGGTGACCGTGGGCAGCGCGTCCCACATTGTTTCATCCTGCATTATTGTTGTTCTTCCGGTAGAATTCTCGAATTATCGCACAACCAGTGCGCCCGCTATCATAAGAAGAAATCACAAGTATGGGCAACCCCAAAACCGTATTTATTGTTGCCGGCGAAGCCTCGGGCGATCTGCACGCGGCGAATCTCAGCAGAGAGCTGCTGCACATCGATGGCCATATCCGCTTGCAGGGCATGGGCGGGCGCAAGATGCGCGAAGTCGGGGTTGAGGTGCTGTTCGATGCCTCGCAACTGGCGGTGGTCGGCATCGTCGAGGTGCTGTTCAAGTACCGCATGATCAAGGGTGTGCTCAATCAGATTGAGGCACACATCCGGCAGTCGCCGCCGGACCTGCTGATTCTGGTGGATTATCAGGAGTTCAATCAGAAGCTGGCGGCCTACGCCAAATCACTGGGCATCAAGGTGCTGTTTTATATCGGCCCGCAGGTCTGGGCGTGGCGGCCCAAACGCGTTTATAAAATGGCGCGCATCGTTGACCAGATGGCGGTGATTTTTCCCTTTGAAGTCGAGCTGTACAAAAAAGCCGATGTGCCGGTGGCGTTTACCGGCCACCCGCTGGTCGATGAAAACATCCCCGACAAAACCGCGCCGCAGGCTCGTCAGGTACTGGCACTGGAGGAGACGACCACGGTTGGCCTGTTCCCCGGCAGCCGCATGGGCGAGATCGAACGCCTGTTGCCTATCATGCTGGCATCAGCCAGACAGCTCCGGGCCAAACACCCCGAACTACAGTTTGTTCTGCCTCTGGCCAGCAGCGTGCAGCATCAGGATCTGGCTGAATACGGGCCGGAACTGTCGGCGCTGAAAGTGCATGTCATCGAAAACAATACGCATGATGTCATTCAGGCCTGCGACAGCATCATGGTCGCTTCAGGCACGGCGACGCTGGAAATCGGTTTAATGGGCACACCCATGGTGATCACCCACAAGGTGGCGGCGCTCTCCTATTTCATCCTCAGCCGACTGGTCAGTATCAGTCACATCGGTTTAGTGAATATTGTGCCGGGCCGTGAAATCGTGAAAGAATTTATTCAGCACGAAGCCACGCCCGAAAACCTGACGGTGGAAACACTGCGCATTCTGGAAGATAAAAATTATAATCAAAACATGCGTAATGAATTAGCAAAGTTACGCGGATTGCTGGGTGCCGGTGGCGGCTCGAAAAACGTCGCCCGCCTCGCCTACTCCATGCTCGAACACCAACACGATAACAATAACGATTAACAAAGACCGGGTGACCACTTGAACATACTGATCAAATATAGTTTTATCATCGTTTTACTGGGATTTAACATCGGCTGCACCACGCTGGACGGCCCGAAAAATCCTGACGATCCTTTTGAAAGCTTCAACCGTTCGATGTACGCTTTCAACGAAACCCTGGATGAATACGCCTTCAAACCCATTGCCAAGGGCTATCAGGCGATCACTCCGGAACCGGTCGACAGAGGCATCAGTAACTTCTTTAGCAATTTGGATGATGTGCTGGTTTTAATCAACGACCTGCTGCAATTTAAAATTGAGCGGGCTGCCAACACCTCCGCGCGCATTGTGTTCAACACCACCTTCGGGCTGCTTGGTTTTATGGATGTCGCTACTGACTTTGGCCTGCCTAAACACAATGAGGATTTCGGTCAGACACTTGGCTACTGGGGTGTCGATAGCGGCCCCTATCTGGTATTGCCTTTCTTCGGTCCCAGCAGCATACGCGATACCATTGGCTTTACCGTCGACACAACCGAATTTGATTTTGTCTATGACGACATGAGCCCGAAAAATGTATACGCACTCTATGCGGTGAATTACATCGACATTCGTGCCGACCTGCTAAAAGCCAAGGACATCGTCGACGAGACCGCGCCTGATCCTTACGCCTTTATTCGCGATGGCTGGATGCAACGCAGAAAGAATCTGATTTACGACGGCAACCCGCCGATGGATGATTTATTCGAAGACGACCTGTTTACCGATGACATCGTTCGCTAAACAAGATGCGTGTGAAGCTAAAAAATTATTCGCCCTTTGTTTCAGCTTTGCACTTCTGATACTAATCACGGGTTTTTCCGGGCAAGCGCACTCCGATAATGAAAAAGCGTTTGTTGAATTGACCAAATCCAGCTACAGCCGCACGCTGGATGATGTTTATAGTTTCGGCCTGTATTCTGCGGTCAGCGGCAACAGGAAAACAAAAATTTATGCCGGCATGCAATTCACAGAATTTACCCAGACCATCCCCGGCGAAGACCGCTCCGCGATCAAAATTCTTATCGGGCAAAGCTTCGGACAAACCTTAGCGCCGTTTTACGAAATTGGTACCGATTTTTATGGCCTGCTTTCACTACTCAATAACAATCTGGAAACCGATAACTGCATTGACAATCAGCAATGCGCGATTGATTTTTATTTTCGCATTGGCCTGAGAATTAGGCTGAGCAACAATCTGATGCTCGGCATCTTTCACGAAAACATCAACTTTGGTGATTTTCACACCAGCCTTAGTGGCGAACACCGTTATGTGGGCGGCAGTGTGGGGATTGAATTCTAGGAGGCTGGATTAATTAATATGCAATGCTTCGTGGACAGAAGCCGCTCATTATGCTTTTATAATCAGGCGATATTGAAGCGCGTTTTGTACAGTTCCTGCAAACTTCCAGAACGATCTTTATATTCGATAATGTCGCCGATCTCGATGATGACTTTCAAATTTTTGGTATCGTGTTTCAGCGATTCCATCAGCACTTCATTGGCGTTGGTTTTGATGTATACCGGCAGGATCGGCAAGCGATTTTTTATCGCGATGATTTGCGAGCCTTCCTTGAATTCAGCCAGCGGCGCTTCGGTTTTGTTGCGCGTACCTTCGGGAAAAACACTAATGGAATAACCGTCGGCAACACCGGCTTTGATGTCGCCGAAAAAGGCGCTCATCTGCTTTGAATCTCTGTCCAGCAATATCGTGCCTGCATTACGGGTGAACATGCCAAAGAAGAATGAGTTGTAGAGCTCTTTTTTGGCGATCCATAAACTGTTGATGCCGCTGCCCTTGAGTGCGATTTCAACAATCAGGGGATCAATCACACTGCGGTGATTAGAAACAATCAAATATTGCCCGTTTCTTTTCACCTTTTCAGCGCCCTCAACTTCGATACTGATATTAAGGCGCGACAACAGTGCTTCCGCATAGGCCAGCCGGAGCCGGGTGGTTTCTTCAGGGGCGTGCTTTTTTCTTAACTTAAAACCATACTTGTTGGTTAAAAAAAGCGCATAGATAGCTTTTTTAATCAGATTAAATGACAAAAAAAATCACTCCAAAATGGATTTTAGAAAAATATTTTCGAATCATACCAGAATCCAACCTCGCACATTCAGCCAACTTTAGTGTGCTGTATTCGAGCCGCGCATGACGTTAATAACATTAGGTAACTGGCCGATTTTATCCATGACCCGGGTCAACTGTTGCAGGTCGTGAATTTCAATACTGATCGCCATGCGGGCGGTCTGTTCCTTCTTATCCGAGAGGGTGTTCATCGCCAGCACATTGACTTTTTCGCTGGCCAGCGTGTTGATGACATCATTGAGCAATCCCTGACGATCAACCGTGTTAATGATCAGCGTGACCGGATAGGACTCGGCAATCTCACCGCCCCATTCAACATCAATCAGGCGGGCCCGGTCTTCTTCATTGAAATTGATGATGCTGGCACAGTCCCGACGGTGAATACTGACGCCCTTGCCGCGGGTGATAAAACCGATAATCTCATCACCCGGCACCGGTTTGCAGCAATTAGCGATCGTGGTGAGCAAGTTATCCACTCCGCGCACATTGATCTGACTGGACGAGCTCTTTTCAAGCTTGCGCGGCGCTTTAGGCAGAACCGGAATAACAGCTTCCTGTTCATCCCCCCGCTGCTGTTGCAGCGCGGTTGACAGCTGTATCAGCGACAGATCGCCCCGACCGATGGCAACAAACAGCTCCTCTGCTGAAGGCTGTTTACAGGCTTTCAGCAGGACTTCCATATCGGGGCGAACGCCCTGGCGTTTGACTTCACGCTCGTAGAGGGCCTTGCCGTCACTGAGATTTTTATCCCTGTCCTGATGTTTGAACCAGCTGCGTACTCGATTTCGTGCGCGGGATGTTTTGATATAGCCTAAATGGGGAATCACCCAGTCACGTACCGGCGCGCCTTCCTTGCTGGTGAGAATTTCGACCTGTTCACCGTTTTTCAGCTCATAAGTCAGCTGCACGATGCGACCGTTGACTTTGGCACCGCGACAACGGTGCCCGACTTCGGTGTGCACCGCATAGGCAAAATCCACGGGGGTCGCGCCCTGGGGCAAATCAATCACCCGGCCTTCCGGGGTAAGCACATAGACCCGATCATGAAACATTTCCGAACGAAAGCTATCGAGCAGGTCTTCATCGCCAACCTTGTCCTTATCCAGTAATTTTCTTAATGAGTTGATGCCCGCCTGCAAGCTGGCGTCGGCCTGTTTGCCCTCTTTATAACGCCAGTGCGCCGCCACCCCATGTTCGGCAAATTCATCCATAGCCGGGGTTCTGATCTGGATTTCAACCGGTTTAGCCTGCGGCCCGCGCACCGCAGTATGCAGAGACTGATAACCGTTATCTTTGGGGTTGGCAATGTAATCATCGAACTCCTTCTCGATATGCCGCCACAGGCCATGTACTATTCCCAGCGTGGTATAACAGTCGGCCACGCTCTGCACCACAATTCGCACCGCTCTGACGTCAAACAATTCATCAAAATCACGGTGCTTTTCGGTCATCTTTTTCCAGATGCTGTAGATGTGTTTGGGACGACCGTAAACCTCGGCCTTGATGCCGACAGCCTGAAGCTCCTGCTTCAGCATCGCTACCACCTGGATAATAAACTGCTCGCGCTCTTCCCGCTTTTCAGCCAGATAAGAGGCGATGCGCCGGTATGTTTCCGGCTCCAGATACCTGAAAGAAAGATCTTCCAGCTCCCATTTCAGCTGGCCAATACCCAGGCGATTGGCGATGGGCGCGAAAATATCCAGCGTTTCCCGGGCCACCGCCTGCTGCTGTTCGGGCGAGGTCTGTTTCAACTGACGCAGGCGCTGCACCCGGTAGGCCAGCTTGATCAGCACCACCCGAACATCTTCCACCATCGACAGCAGCATGCGGCGCAAGCGCTCGGCCTGATCGGGGGTGTCATTGATGTCGTAGCTTTTAAAGGCGTGCAGCTGGCAGACATTTTTGACCATGCTCATGATTTTCGGGCCGAAAATCGATTCCAGATCAGCGGCCTGCGGCGATTCCATCAACCGGCTGGTGCTCAATAAACTGACAATCAGCGTGATTTCATCAGAGCCCAGCTCGCTCAGAAGAAGCGCGACATCCAGGCTGCTGGGCATGTCTTTGTCAGCGGGCAGGCCCCAGACCATTTCACAGGCTTTATGCAGCAGGCTTGCATCTTCAATGGAACGGGCGATGAGATGGACATATTCATCCATCGAATAGCGCCGGGTAATCTGACTGTGTTGGCGGGTGCTCTGCATGGCGTAATTATGCCATGCCAGGCCGTAAAACCGGTTGTTTAAACGGCACCGGTCTAAAGGGGTTTTTTCTGGCACTCAGCACAGCGCCCGTACAGGGTCAGACTGTGATCAGTCACTTCATAGCCCATTTTCCCGGCAATTTTATCCTGCTGTGCTTCGATAGTCTCATCGAAAAATTCTTCCACCTTGCCACAGATCACGCAGACGATATGGTCGTGATGGCCCGCTCGACTCAACTCAAACACGGCCTGACCGCCTTCGAAATGGTGTCGCGTCACCAGCCCTGCAGCCTCGAACTGTGTCAACACACGATAGACCGTTGCCAGCCCCACCTCTTCGCCACTCTCTAATAGTGCCCGGTAAATTTCCTCGGCACTCTGGTGCCTGACCGGTGAAGCTTCAAGAAACCCAAGGATTTTCATTCTGGGCAGAGTAATCTTGAGCCCGGCTTTCTTTAAATCATTTGATTCCATAATAATTTTCTACTGATTATGAATGTTAAATACGTTAGTATTCCCAGCCGTTATGCTAAACCACTTCGACTTAAATACCTATGATTAATCGCCCTCGCTTTAGAGCCTTCTTTGTATCAATCCCCTTTTTACTGCTGTTACTGACTTCATGTGCCAGCTGGTTACCCGACGCCCACCGGCAGGATGTAGTGCAGGGCAATGAAATCAAGCGGGAAATGCTGGAAAAATTGCACATCGGCATGAAAAAGAGTGAAGTCACCGCCATCATTGGCAATCCGACCCTCAAAGACCCCTTTCACGCTAACCGCTGGGACTATATTTACCGGCTTGTACCCGGTCGCCAGCCGGCCACGCAATCGCGTTTAACGCTGTATTTTGAGGGCGATACGCTGGTTGAAATTGATGCCAGTGAGTATCGCGAACCCGTACCAACGGTCGAGGAAGAATAGCCCTTTATTTTTCAGTAGTGCCGCCGTCACCGCCCTTTTTGGTGGCCTTGCCTTCCGCAGCGCGTTTGCGGCGAACCTCTTTCGGGTCAGCAATCAGCGCTCGATAAATCTCCACGCGGTCGCCGTCGCGCAACACCGTGGTCATGGGCGTGACCTTGCCGAAAATACCTACCTTGCTGTTTTCGATATCCAGATCGGGAAAATGCATCATTATCCCTGACTGCACGATCGCTCCGCCCACGGTGGTGCCCTCATCGACATTCACCGGCAGAATCAGCTGTTTCTCAGACTCGGCATAAGCCACTTCGACATTGATGGTTTTGGGGCTTGATTCAGTCTCGTTCACCGTACACCTCGATTGCGCGTTGACAGAAAGCATCGACCAGCGAATTGGCGATCTGGGTAAAAATCGGTTTGGCGGCAACCGCCATCAGCGCACTCTTAAATTCGAATTCCAGCTCCAGATTGACCCGGCAGGCGTTTTCTACTTTAAGCGGCTCGAATAACCAGAAGCCGTGCAGCAGGCTGAACGGCCCCTCTTCCAGCTCTATCTCGATACGGCTGTTTTTAGTCAGGCGGTTATGGGTGACAAAGGTTTTGTTGAGCATGCCTTTGGCAATTTCGATGGCGGCACGCATCTCGGTTTCAGATTCACTCAGCACCGCCGAAGACCGGCACCAGGGTAGAAATCTGGCATAGGACTCCACATCATTGACCAGAGCATACATTTCTGCGGGCGAATAATTCACCAGTGCACTACGTTTTATCGATGACAAAATACAATCCTAGATGATACTAATGGCTTTCAGAAACACTATTATAATGGCAACCGGGGTGACATATCTCAGCAGTATTCGCCAGAGTCTGTAAATCCAGTCGTAAGTTTTTAATTCATCGCGGCTGGAAGACTCGCGCATCAGCCAGGCCGCGAAAATGGCGATGAACAGCCCGCCCAGAGGCAGCATGACATTAAAGGTGAGATTCTCCAGTGTGGTGAACAAGGTGTAGTCCTTGAACAGGTAGGGGATGCTCCAGGTTTTATCCGACCAGATATTGAACGAGAAGATAGTGCCCAGCCCCACGAACCAGGCCGCAACGCCTGTCCAGACTGAAGCATGGAGCCGGTTCATGCCCTTGTTTTCCGCCAGCCAGGCGACCGCAGGTTCGATCAGTGAGATGGCCGAAGTCCAGGCCGCAAATACCAGCAGAATGAAGAAAGTCGTACCGATGAGAGTGCCCGCTTCCATCTGCCCGAAAGCAATGGGCAGGGTTTTGAAGATCAGGCCGGGGCCGGCGCCGGGCTCCAGGCCGTTAGCGAAGACGATGGGGAAAATGGCCAGACCCGCCAGCAGCGCGACAATGGTATCGGCGGCGGCAATAAACATCGTCGCCTGAACGATAGAGGTGCCTTTGGGCAGGTAGGAGCCGTATACCATAATTGCGCCCATGCCCAGGCTGAGGGTGAAAAAGGCATGGCCCATGGCGTCCAGAATGCCTTCATTGCTAATCTCGCCAGGGGTGAACATGAAACTGACCCCTTGCATAAAATGGCCGGTGGTCATGGCGTAGCCGACGATCAGCAGCAACAGGGCGAATAACGCCGGCATCAGGAAGCGAATCGCCACCTCCAGCCCGTGCTTCACGCCGCGCGCGACCACAATCATGGTCATCGCCATAAAAATGGTATGCCAGGCCAGCAACTTTTCCGGATCGGACACCAGATCGGCAAATATGCTGCTCACCCCCTCAGCCGTGGCGCCCACAAAAACGCCGCTGGCGGTACGAAAAATATAGGACATCGCCCAGCCGGCGATGACGCTGTAATAGGAGAGAATCATGAAGCCGGCGACCATGCCCATCCGACCGAGCCAGATCCAGTTAACGTTACGCCTCTCCTCTTCGGCGAGGGTTTTCATGGTGTTAATCGGGCTCTGTCGGCCGCGACGGCCCAACATAATCTCGGCCATCATCACGGGAATACCGATCAGGGCGATGCAGAGCAGATACACCAGCACAAAAGTACCGCCACCGTTCTCACCGGTGATATAGGGGAATTTCCAGATGTTACCCAGACCCACGGCTGAACCGGTGGCCGCCAGAATAAACATCAATCGCGTCGACCACTGTCCGTGAATAGATTTCCGCTCACTTGTCATTATTATTACCTGCTACAGAAAAACGTGTGCTGAGATTATACAATCATACCGGCAATGGCAAAGTCTGCTGTGGCAGGAGGCTGTCGGGTTTAGGGGGATTGAAGCGAGGGAGTGGGAAAGTGAGCACACTATTCCCGATTTTGAGGCGCATAGTTATTCTACGCAACGAAAAATAGGGGACATTTGGGCCGCTCTCCCGCTTCCGCAGCCAATTCATCCTGAATCCGACAGCCTCCTCGGTACAAATTCATGCGTAGCATGTATACTCTATTTCGCTCCGCCAACCCAATCTTCGTGTTCAACTATCATGGCCAAAAAAAAGAAAGTCCCTTCCAACACCATCGCCCTTAACCGCAAGGCGCGGCATGATTTTTCTATAGAAGATAATTTTGAGGCCGGTATCGTACTCGAAGGCTGGGAAATTAAAAGTATTCGCGAGGGTCGGGTACAGCTCAGCGAAAGCTATATCGTCGTTCATAAGAACGAACTGATGTGGTATGGCGGCCATATTACCCCCCTGCTCTCAGCTTCGACCCACATCAAACCCGACCCCACTCGTTCGCGCAAACTGCTGATGCACCGCCGCGAAATCGACCGTCTTATCGGCCAGATCGAACGCAAGGGCTATACCCTGCTACCGCTGGCGCTGTACTGGAAGCATGGACGCGTCAAAATGGATATCGGTGTCGCCAAGGGCAAAAAAGCCCACGACAAACGCGCAGCTGATAAAGAACGAGACTGGAATCGGGAAAAACAGCGCACGCTTAAAAGCAGTCGCTGAAGTTCAGGCAACCATACGCGGGGACAGACCCGTGTGCCCGCCCTGCTCAGTCGGCGCAAACCTGAACAGGATGAACGCACAGGGTTGCTTCTACATTGACGTCAGGAAGACGGCCAAAGCCCGGCCTCGCCGAGGTTGTCGATAATCGCCTGATGGGCTTCGAGCTCGGATTGAGTTGCCCTGACTACGCTCAGGCTTTCTCTATTTTTCGACAGACACCGCGGCTCAATCACTTCACCGGCATCGCTTGCTTCCTGCTCACTGTCCAGCAACAAATGCACCTGACCACCGGTCATGCGCAGATAGACTTCGGCCAGAATCTCGGCATCGAGTAGAGCACCGTGGAGTTCGCGTTGTGTATTGTTCACATCGAAGTGCTTGCACAGCGCATCCAGATTATTCTTCTGTCCCGGTCGCATTTTGCGCGCCATGACCAGGGTGTCGATAACATTGCAGTAGGTCGAAATATCACCCAGTTGCGCATCCGCCCGACACAGCTCGGAATCCAGAAAGCCCACATCGAAAGGCGCGTTGTGGATGATGAGTTCCGCGCCGCGGATATAATTCAGGAAATCTTGCACAATATCGGCGAAGCGGGGCTTATCTTGCAGAAACTCGCTGGTAATACCATGCACTTCCAGTGCGCCCTCATCACTCTCCCGATCGGGCTGTATATACTGGTGGTAATTGTTACCGGTTAATTTACGCCCAACCAGTTCTACGCAACCGATTTCGATGATGCGGTGGCCGAGACTGTGCTCCAGGCCGGTGGTTTCGGTATCCAGTACGATTTTTCTCATAGTCTATTTCTCATCAGCAGCTGTTTGCGCGTGGTCACAGTTCGGCCTGAAGCTCGTCAATGGCCTGGTTAGCCAGGGCATCGGCAAGGTCGTTGCCTGCATTGTTCGAATGCCCCTTCACCCAGATCCATTCAATCTCATGTTTTTGCGTGGCTGCATCCAGCCTTTGCCATAGATCGACGTTTTTGACGGGTTTTTTGGCGGCGGTTTTCCAGCCCCGCTTCTTCCAGTCGGGCATCCAGCTGGTAATGCCCTGCAGCACATATTTTGAATCGGTATAGAGCACGACGTGGCAGGCACGCGTCAGTGACTCCAGCGCCTTGATCGCCGCAGTTAGTTCCATACGATTATTGGTGGTTTCCGATTCCGCGCCATACAGTTTTTTGTGGTGGCCGTTGTACCTCATACTTACTCCCCAGCCACCCGGGCCGGGGTTTCCGCGGCAGGCACCATCGGTATACACAATAACTGAGGTGTTCTTTTTATCTTGCATCATTTCGTCATTCTATCCCGTTACATGAAAATTTTTCAGCTTAATGGAATTATACGTGCGTTATACTACCCTTACGTAACTGGTTCAAATAGTACTAATAACATAAAGTCATTGATTTCATTAAAGGTAACCATGTATATAAGAATTATTCATTTTATTTCATTCCCTCTGCTCACCACTGTACTGACTGCCTGCCAGCTTGAGACCGTTAAATCAGAGGATACTTCAACCCAGGTTAAGATTGACAGCGTTCCAGCCACTACCACCCCCGGCAATAAATCTCCAAATGTTACTGATACCGATGCGCTTGATTTTGATGATTATGATGCAGCTTTCAATGCCTTAATTACTGCCAGCGAGCCCCATGAAACAGTCTGGCAGCATGTACGCGCCGGTTTCAAATTCGACACAGACTACGATCATAAGCTGATACAGGCTGAACTGGCGTGGTACAGCAGCAATGAGGGCTACATGAACCGGGTGATGGAACGCAGCGAGCCATTTCTGCACTACATTCTCAGCGAGGCCGAAAAACTTGATCTGCCCACCGAGCTGGTCTTGCTGCCTATCGTAGAAAGTGCCTTTCAGCCCTTCGCCTACTCCCATGGCCGGGCTGCGGGTTTGTGGCAGTTCATCCCCGCTACCGGACGCTCGTTCGGCTTAAGGCAGGACTGGTGGTACGATGGCCGCCGTGACATCCACGCCTCGACTCAGGCGGCGCTGCAATATCTTTCCAATCTGAACGAGATGTTCGATGGCGACTGGCTGCTGGCTTTGGCCGCCTACAACTCCGGTCAGGGCACCGTCAGGAATGCCATCAGAAAAAATGAGCGACTGAACAAGCCCACCGATTTCTGGAATTTGGATCTACCCCGGGAAACCCGCAGCTATGTACCCAAAATGCTGGCACTCAAGGAGATCATCAATCATCCTCAGGATTATGGCATCAGCCTGCGCTGCATTCCTCACGTTCCAGGCTTCAAGCTGGTCAATGTGGGCTCGCAGATTGACCTCGCTCTGGCAGCGAAGCTGGCTAACATAGATCTGGATACACTCTATAATTACAATCCGGCTTTTAACCGCTGGGCGACACCTCCCGAGGGGCCCCACATGCTGCTGCTGCCCGCCGATGCCGCCGACACCTTAATTACTAATCTGAAACTTCTACCCGAGGAAGAGCGGGTTAGCTGGCAGCGCCACCTTATTAAATCCGGTGACACGCTGGGTCAGATTGCCCTTAATTACGACACCACCGTTAAACATCTGCGCAAGGTCAATCACATTAAGGGCAATAACATTCGGGCGGGAAAACACCTGCTCATTCCGGTAGCCAGCCGCAACCTTAGCGAATACACCCTCAGTGCCGACCAGCGTCTCAGCAGCAAAAAAACCAGCGGTAGCGGCACCCGCATCAAGCATGTGGTTGCACGGGGCGACAGCTTCTGGAAGCTCTCCAGAAAATACGATGTCAGCATGAAAGAAATCGCCAAATGGAATGGCATGGGACTGCGCGACCCACTACGTGAAGGGCAGAGTATCGTGATCTGGACGGACAGCACACCGACTCAAGCTTTGAGCGCTCGGGGCAGCGCTGCCAACACTAAAAAGTCCATCTCCTATAAGGTGAGAAATGGTGATTCATTGTCCTATATCGCCAAGCGATACAATGTCAGCGTCAATGACCTGCACCGCTGGAATGATATCAAAGGCAAATATATACAGCCCGGTCAGCGTATAAAGGTTCACATCAATATTACCGAACAGAACAACGGTCGCGGTTAATACCGTCAATCTCAATTTTAGACAAAAAGGCATTCACCGCAGAGGCGCAGAGAAAATCTTTTAATCTATTGTTATAAAACTATGTAGGTGCGAATTTATTCGCGCCTACATAAAAATGTAAACCACAAATAGTTCGTATGCATTTATAACCAATGAAGGTTTTCTCTGCGCCCTCTGTGGCTATTCAAATTTTTTATCCATTACTCCTGAATACCGCCTTTGGTCATATTTTCCGGTGCCAGCAGGCGCTCTAACTCGGAGCGGGGAATGTCAGTCATTTCGCAGGCGACATCGATAACTGCGCGGCCTTCGGCGTAAGCTTGCTTGGCAATTTTGGCTCCCAGTTCGTAGCCGATAACACGGTTGAGCGCGGTCACCAGAATCGGATTTTTCGCCAGGGCGTTTTCGATATTTTTATGGTTAACGGTGAAACCCGCAATCGCCTTGTCCGCCAGCAGGCGTGACGCGGATGCCAGCAGATCAATACTCTGCAAAAGATCATAAGCCACCAGCGGTAGCATGACGTTTAACTGAAAATTACCCGACTGCCCGGCGAGGGTGATCGAGGCATCGTTACCGATAACTTTGGCACAGACCATGGCCACCGCTTCAGGAATCACCGGATTGACTTTTCCGGGCATGATGCTGCTGCCCGGCTGCAATGCCGGCAGAGCGATTTCGCCGATGCCTGCGAGCGGCCCGCTGTTCATCCAGCGTAGGTCGCTGCAGATTTTCAGCAGACTGACCGCGACGGTTTTTAGCTGACCGCTCAATGACACTGCGGAGTCCTGTGAGCTCATGCTTTCAAAACGATTGTCGGCAACACCGAAGTCCAGGCCCGTCTGCTGTGCCAGAGCGTCCGCCACCAGCGCGCCAAAATTCTCGGGTGCATTAATGCCGGTACCCACGGCGGTGCCACCTATCGCCAGTTTTTTCATTGCCGGGATGGCGTGCTGGACACGTTCAATTCCGCCGTGAATCTGCGCGCCCCAGCCACCCAGTTCCTGCCCCAGAGTGATGGGCATGGCGTCCATTAGATGTGTGCGCCCGGTGGTCACCACCTCGTCCAGCTCGGTTGCCCGGCTGTTGATCACGCTCTCCAGATGCCTCAACGCGGGCAGCAGTCGCTCCTCGCAGGCGATGCTGGCACTGACGTGAATCGCCGTGGGGATGACATCATTGGAGCTCTGGCTCATGTTGACGTGATCATTGGGATGCATATCGATATTGGCATGCTGCGAGGCCAGATAGGCGATCACTTCATTGGCGTTCATGTTGGTGCTGGTGCCAGAGCCGGTCTGGAAAACGTCGATGGGAAATTCCGCATCCAGCTCGCCATCAATCAGTCTTTGACAGATGCTGTTGATGGAACGATAGCGCGCCTCATCCAGCCCGCCAATTTTATAATTGGCTTCGGCGCAGGCCATTTTCACCCTGCCCAGCGCCTGTAAAAAAGCGCCCGGAAGGGTCAGATTGCTGATCGAGAAATTATCCACTGCACGCTGCGTCTGCGCGCCATAACAGGCGCTTGCCGGTATTTCCAGCTCGCCCATACTGTCTTTTACTGTGCGAGTTTTTGTCATCGCGCTCTCCATTAATTCAAAACTTTATTGCTGTATAATACGCGACTTTAGCTATACATAAAGTCACAATATCGGGACCCACACCATGAGCCATACGATGGAATTAAATGCACTCACCGCCATCTCACCTGCTGACGGTCGTTACGGCAGCAAAACCGCCGATCTACGCTCCCTGTTCAGCGAGTTTGGCCTGATCCATCACCGCGTGCTGGTCGAAGTGCGCTGGTTACAGGCGCTGGCCGCGAATCCGGAAATCGCCGAGGTGCCGGATTTCGATACCCACAGCAACAATCTGCTCAACAATATTGTCGATAACTTCAGCCTTGAAGATGCGCAGCGGGTAAAAAATATCGAAGCCACGACCAACCATGATGTGAAAGCGGTCGAGTACTTTCTCAAGGAAAAAATCCAGGGCAACAAGTCGCTCGAAGCGGTCTCCGAATTTTTTCATTTTGCCTGCACGTCAGAAGACATCAACAATCTGTCCTACGCGCTGATGCTGAAATCCGGCCGCGACACCATCATCATGCCCGCCATGGATGAAATCATCGACAAGCTGAAAGCCATGTCTCACGAGTTTGCCGATCAGCCCATGCTCAGCCGCACCCACGGCCAGACAGCGTCGCCAACCACCGTCGGCAAGGAGCTCGCCAATGTCGTACACCGTTTGCGCCAGCAACAGAAAATCACAGCCGGTGTTGATATGCTCGGCAAAATCAACGGCGCGGTCGGCAACTTTAACGCTCACTACTGTGCCTACCCGGAAATCGACTGGCCGGTTTTTGCCGAAAGCTTTATCACCTCCATCGGCCTGAGCATGAACCCCTACACCATCCAGATTGAGCCGCATGATTACATGGCTGAACTGTTCGATGCCATCAGCCGCTTCAACACCATACTGATCGATTTATGCCGTGACCTCTGGGCCTATATTTCACTGGGTTATTTTAAACAACGAACCATCGCCGGTGAAGTCGGTTCATCGACCATGCCGCACAAAGTTAACCCTATCGATTTTGAAAACGCCGAGGGTAACTTCGGCATCGCCAATGCCCTTTTTGGCCACTTCGCCTCAAAACTTCCGGTTTCACGCTGGCAAAGGGATCTTACCGATTCAACCGTGCTGCGCACGCTGGGCGTGGGTTTTGCCCACAGCCTGATCGCCTACCAGTCGCTGAACAAAGGCCTGAACAAACTGGAAGTTAATGCCAAAAAACTCGATGAAGATCTTGAGAGCAGTTGGGAAGTTCTGGCCGAACCGATCCAGACGGTGATGCGTCGCTATGGCATCGAAAATCCCTATGAAAAACTCAAGGAGATGACGCGCGGCAAAGGCATCAATCGTGAAGACATGCACAATTTCATCCAGACGCTGGAAATTCCCGAAGAAGCCCGTCAACGTCTGCTTGATTTAACACCACAGAACTATATTGGCAATGCCGAACATCAAGCCCGAAAAATCTAAGCGCACTCCTCCTCAGAAATCGCCCGGGATTTTTTCGGGCGAGGTCACGCTCGACGTTTTTTTACGCGACTACTGGCAGAAAAAACCATTACTGATACGTAACGCCTTCCCCGGCCTGGTCTCTCCCATGACTCCCGAGGAACTGGCGGGTCTGGCCTGCGAAGAGGCTATCAATGCCCGACTGGTGATTGAAAAAGATAAGAGCGGCCCATGGGCCGTGCAGTACGGCCCCTTTGATGATGACAGCTTCAGCCATCTCCCCGAAAGCCACTGGACACTGCTGGTCAACGATGTAGAAAAATACATCCCCGAAGCCAAAGCCCTGTTCGACCAGTTTCGATTCATACCCGACTGGCGCAAGGATGACCTGATGATCAGTTATGCGGTCGACGGCGGCTCAGTCGGTCCACATCTCGACGCCTACGATGTTTTCCTTATTCAGACTCAGGGGCAGCGGAACTGGAAAATCAGCTATCAGCACTGCAACCGCTTTATCGAGGATATTGATTTAAAGATACTGGCCGAGTTTGAGGCGGACGAAGACTGGGTACTCGACCCCGGCGACCTGCTGTACCTGCCGCCCAATCTGGCGCATTACGGCATTGCCAAAGGCCCATGTATGACCGCCTCGGTCGGTTTTCGTGCCCCCTCGGTGCGCGCCATGACCAGCGAATTTGCCGAATATATCGCCAACCACAGCGATGCCTCACTGCGCTACGGTGACGCAGGTATTGCCCCGCAGGCGGAGCCATCGGAAATAAGCGCCGCTGCCCTGACCAACATCAAGGCGCTGCTTCAGCAGCAACTTATGTTCGATGACACAACCCTGAGGCAGTGGTTTGGTGAATACATGACCGACGCGAGATCAAGCAGTGAGCTCTCAGAAAGCCATGATGACAGGATCGATTTCGGCACCTTGAAACAACAACTAACGCAGCAGCACGAGCTGCAACAGTCGTCCTTCTCCCGCTTTCTCTACGCGCAGGAAAATGATACCGCATGGCTGTTTGTCGATGGCAAAAGCTACAGAACCAGCCTGAATTTTGCCCGCGCCCTGTGCCGCAACCACACATTGAATGCCACCGATATTCTCGCGGCCATCACCGTCCCCGAGGATGAAATAGCACTGCTGGATCTGTATAACCGCAACTGTCTAGTTGCTGATCCTGGCAGCGGGAGATCACTTAAAAACAATGAGTGAAGAGCTGCAAATAATCATCACCAACTGGGCGCAGAAACAGGCGGCTGATTTTTACAAACAATTTGGATTCATCTATACTGGTGAAGAATTCATGGATGCGGGAATTCTGCATCAGGCCATGTACCAACAGCTCAACAACAAGATTTAATTATGCCGGTTATTACCTCAGTTCCTTTCTGCGAAGAAATGCCCAGCCACTTCAAGCTAGGCGAAACCAGTGCCGAAATTTCGTTAAGCAGCGCTGAAGAAAATCGTAACGCCGCTATCTCTCTGGCCAGTCAGGCCAGATACGGCATTAATATTTTCACCCAGGATCTAGATAATGCCGTCTTTGATAACGAAGAGTTCGAACAGCACATCTCCAATCTAGCCATCCGCCATCCCCGCACTAAAGTACGCATTCTCGTGCAGGACTCATCGACCGCGATAAAAAAAGGACACTGCCTTATACGCATTGCCCAAAAGCTAATCAGCTCGGTATTTATAAAAAACCCGCCGGAAATTCATAAAGATGACAAAAGCGCTTTTATGACCGTTGACGGTGTTGGCCTGTTATATCGGAGGCATGCCGAAAACCATAATTATCAGGCATCGGTGAATTTCATGTCACCGTCACGAGCCCAAATGCTGGATAAGTTTTTCAATGAAGCCTGGGAACATAGCACCCGTGACCAGAAGGTTCGTCGACTTCATATTTAGAGATCCGCTTCGCCGGATTGGTTTGGTTTGGCTTTATACCTGAACATTAACCGTTCAATTAGAAATC
This sequence comes from Gammaproteobacteria bacterium, assembly GCA_024636785.1. Classification (GTDB taxonomy): domain Bacteria; phylum Pseudomonadota; class Gammaproteobacteria; order SZUA-229; family SZUA-229; genus LH-M37. Next base: position 1,914 of record JAGXGK010000016.1, on the reverse strand, counting down.
TACTGCCTGACCTTTTTCTATTTCAGCAGCTCAGCGGTTCGCTCAGCACAGTCTTTAATTAATACCGGACCCTGATAGATAAAGCCTGTATATATCTGCACCAGCGAGGCGCCCAGTTCCATTTTTCTTCCAGCATCTTCTGCTGAAGAGACCCCGCCTGCGGCGATCACGGGAATCTGTCCTTTCAGCTCAGAGACCAGCGTGGCCAGCACCTGATCCGACATTGACCTTAAGGGTCGACCACTCAAGCCGCCCTGCACCCCCGCCTGCTTCAGGTCACGCAAACCTTCCCGGCTGTTGGTGGTATTGGTGGCGATGACGCCGTCGATCTTCTGCTGTAAAAAAGTCTGCGCCAGCTCGGCGATTTCGTCATCATCAAGATCAGGGGCGATCTTCACCACCAGCGGTACATATTTGTTATGAACATCCGCCAGCCGAGTTTGTTCCTGTTTTAAGGTGGCCAGAAGTTTCGCCAGCTCCTCGCCATGCTGCAAGTCTCTCAACCCCGGCGTGTTGGGCGACGAGATATTGATGGTCACATAATCGGCATAGGGATAAACCTGAGTCAGTGCCAAACGGTAATCGTCGGCAGCCTGAAGCAGCGCGGTATCGCGGTTCTTGCCGATGTTGATTCCCAGCACACATTGGCGTCGGCTGCGCCTGACATTATTCACCAGTGCCTCAACGCCTTTATTATTAAACCCCATGCGATTAATAATCGCCTCATCGGCTTCGAGTCTGAACAGGCGGGGTTTGGAATTACCGGGCTGCGCTCGCGGCGTGACCGTGCCGATTTCGACAAAACCAAAACCGCAGGCTGCGAGCGCATCGATGTGCTCGCCATTTTTATCCAGTCCGGCCGCCAGCCCGATGGGGTTGATAAACTCGAGACCCATGACCTTAACCGGCGCCTTTACGGTTTCGCCGACAAACAGTTTCAGCAGTCCCAGTTTATTGGCGACATCCAGCAGTCGCAGCGAGAGCGTGTGTGCGATTTCAGGTTCGAGTAAAAAAAGCAGCTTTCTGGCAAGAGGATAAAAATTCATTGCGCACTCATCCGGGTTCAATATGTTCGACTATTAACTGCAAGTTTCGATACCCGCGAAACTCGTTAACATTCATTCGATAAACTATTCTCAATGGTGAATCTCCGGCTGGCAAAACTTCGGCGCTCTGGTTAAATGCAATGGCATCGACCTCCGTACTATTGCTGCAATGGCGCAGTTTAAGTTTTAGATGTTTCTCTTTAAGCACTTTCCAGTCCAGCACAGAAAACTCATCATCAAACAGCGGCTCGGGAAAACACTGCCCCCAGGGTCCGGCCTGAGACAACGCTTCTGCGGCATTCATACTCAGTTCATCCGCTTGTAAACCGCCATCGGTTTCTATCACCTTATCCAGCGCTTTTTTATCAATGCAGCTATCGATCTGCTGAGAGAACGCGCTGGAGAACTGTTCAAAATCGGCTTTCTTCATGCTCAGTCCGGCGGCCATGGCGTGACCACCGAATTTCTGTATCAGAGCCGGATGCCGGGTGGCGATGGCATCCAGCACGTCGCGGATATGCACACCCGGTATGGATCGCGCCGAGCCTTTTATCTCATCGCCACCCGCATCGGCAAAAGCGATAACCGGACGATGAAATTTTTCTTTTACTCTGGAAGCCAGCAAGCCCACCACGCCCTGATGCCACTCCTCATCGTAGAGACACAATCCCGACTGCAATTTCTCGCCATCCAGTTTAACCAGCAAAGTTTCCATAATGGACAGAGCCTGTACCAGCATATCGCCTTCAATTTCCTTGCGCTGCTGGTTCAACTCATTGAGCATTTTGGCGTAATCCATCGCTGCCTCAAAGTCATCCGCCAGCAGGCACTCGATGCCCGCAGACATATCGTCCAGTCGTCCGGCGGC